>NZ_JAQYXC010000275.1:0-266508 GCF_036322365.1 Streptomyces sp. SP18CS02 | reverse complement strand
GGGCGGTGGTGCCGGGGGTGATGCGGTACCGGTTGCTGGAGACGGTGGCGGAGTACGCGGCCGAGCGTCTCGACGAGGCCGGCGACCGGGACGGCACCGAGCACCGCCACCTCGTGCACTACCGCGAACTCGCCCGCACCGGGGAGAACGGACTGAGGGGTCCCCGCCAGCCCCACTGGCTCGCGGTCTTCGAGTCCGAGCACGACAACCTGCGGGCCGCGCTGCGCACGGCCGTACGGTCGGCACAGGAGCAGGAGGCCCTCTGCCTCACCCTGTCGATGAGCTGGTTCTGGCAGCTGCGCGGCCATCTGTCGGACGCCCGCACCTGGTCCGCCGCGGCCGCCGGGCTCGGCCCCGACCCGTTCCTCCCGCCGGTGCGCCCCGCCGTACCGCTGCGTGAGCGCTCCACGCGCCGGCCGCCCCCGTGGAGCGAGGAGCAGCTGTGGGAGGCCCGGCGCGGCGCACGGCTGATGGTGCTCGCCGGGGACGGAAGCCAGGGCGCCGCCGCCGTGGAGAAGCCGGAGAACCGGGCCTACCTGGAGGCCGTCGCCGACGCGTACCGGCCGGGCCTGCCCCAGAACAGCCGCCAGCCGGGAGCCATGTGGTTCTTCGTGCGGCTGATGCTCGGGGAGTTCGCGGGCCTCGCCGAGGCCCTGGACGCCTGCGTGGGTTCCGCGCAGGCGTACGGCGACGACGCGGAGCTCGGGTTCGCCCTGCTCATGCGCGCCAAGCTGGTGCCGGGCGGCGCCGACGACGCCGACCGGGCGCTGACCCGGTTCGAGGCGGCCGGGGACCCGTGGGGGATCGCCGAGGCGCTCTGCGCGCGCGGTGAGACGCACGAGCGGGCCGGGCGGTACGCCGAGGCCCTCCGGGACTTCGGCCGGGCCGTCGACAGGGCCGAGCGCATCGGCGCGCGCATCCAGGCCACGGTCTTCCGGGCCCGCCTGGCGGGTGTACGGCTGCGCACCGCCGAGGGAGCGGCGGAGCGCGAGCGCGCCGAAGGCATGCTGCTGGCCGCGGCCGAGGAGGCGGCGGATTTCGACGTGGAGGTGATCGGCACGGCCCGTCTGCTGCTGGTCCAGCACTTCGGCGGCACCGGACGTGTCGCTCTCGCCCGGCGTCAGCTCCGGCTGATCGAGGAGGAGTTCACGCCGGGCACGGCGGAGATGTTCACCGGTATCGTCCTGGGCCTGCATGGGTGGCTCGACTGCCTCGACGGCGAGTACGCCCGCGCCCACGAGCACCTGGAGGCCGCCCTGCGCCGACTGGAGTCCCTCGCCCACCTGGTCGCGCCGCTCCTTGTCACCGGCCAGTTCCCCGCCGCCGCCTGGGTCATGGCACGGCAGGGCGAGCCGAGGACCGGCGCGCTGCTGCTGGGAGCGTACGACCGGAACGTGCCGGGAACGGGCGGTACGGGCTTCCGGCAGCTCACCCCCGAGGCCGAGGCGGCGACCAGGCAGCGCGCCGAGCGCGAGGTACGGGCGGGGCTGGCCCCGCGGGACTACGCACGGGCACACGAGGAGGGCGGGCGCCTCTCGGTACGGGAGGCGGCGGCGCTGGTGCGGCGGCCGGGCGGGCGCGTCACGCCTGCCTGATCGCCCCGGGCGCCCGTCCGCTCATCGCGGGGACGCGTCCCCGCTCGTCATGAGCGTGCGCGCGGGTTTCGCCCGCCCTGTTCCCGGAGATCGGACAGCCGCTCCTGCGCCTCGGCGAGGTCGGCGGGGGTCGGGGCGTCGTCCTGGCTGAGCCGCCGACGCCAGTACCCGGCGAAGTCGACCGACCGCCTGTCCAGGCCCCGCTCGTCGACCAGATGCCGGCGCAGCGCGCGCACCGCGTCCGCCTCCCCGGCCAGCCAGGCGTACCCCGCACCCGTGGGAGGGCGCAGGGAGCGCACCGCGTCGAGCAGCAGTCCCTCACCGTGCAGCCAGCGCACGCTCAGATCGGCGGCGCTCCGCAGCGTCTGCTCCTCCGCCGCGTCCGGCACCTCGATGTACGCCACCGCCCTCCGCCCGGCCGGCAGTGCCTCGGCCACGGTGGCGAGCGCGGGCAGCGCGCAGTGGTCCGCCACCATCAGCGTCCAGTCGCCCGCGCGGGGGTCCACCTGCCGTGCGAACAGTTCCGAGGGGCCGAACATCCCGAGCGTGTCCCCGGCCCGGGCGGCGCGGGCCCAGCGGGTCGCGGGCCCTTCCGCGCCTCCCGCGTGCAGCACGAAGTCGATGTCGATGGTGCCGCGCCCGGCGTCGTGCGCGCGGACGGTGTAGCTGCGCATCCACGGCCGCTGGTCCGCCGCCATGGCGTTGTACGCGGCGTACCAGCGCATCACGTCCCCGTCGGCATCGGGTTCCGGCAGCACGGGCACGCTCTGCCCCCGCCTGGGGAAGAACAGCTTCACCTGCTGGTCGGGTCCGCCCGGGGGGAAGCAGGCCGGTGCCTCCCCGCCGAAGGTGACCCGTACGAGGCGAGGGGTGACCCGCCGTACGGCGGTGGCATGGACGTGGCGGACGGGCAGGGGCGGTCGCACAGGGCCTCCAAGGGGTGCGGGGGTGTTCCGCGACCACCGTCCCAGCCGCTTCCGACACGGGGCCGACAGCCCGTCGACACGGCTCCGACGAGAGGGTGGGTGCAGGGGATGCGATCGGGGTACCCGGCGGCGACAATGAACCAGAGCAGGACCATCAAGGAGGCGGCATGAACGCTGAGCCCGATTCGACCTCCCAGCGCGAGGGCGTCACCCCGGACGGCCTCTTGCACAGCGGCTCCGAGGGTGAGTTCACCGCGGAAGACGTGGTGCTCGCTTCCGGGCGTGACGTCAATCCCGAGAATCTGGCCTGGGCCGAGCGCAGGCTCGCCCAGCGGGGGAAGGCAGCCCTCGACGAACTCCTTCCCTGACGAACTCAGCGGGCCGCGCGGCCCCGCGTCCCCCTCGCGGCAGCGGGGGACGCGGGGCCCGTGACGTTCCGTGACATCCTCGCGGCAGAGGCGGCACCGTGCCGTACCGGGCGGTGACGTCCGCACGGCCCGGGCGTCTCGGCAGGGACAGCGGTCCGGACGGGTCCGACGCGGACCCTCCCCGCACACGCCCCCCGCACGCGCGGATCCTCCCCGCGCCCGGCCTCCTCAAAGACGTACGGGTCGCCGCAGCGAGGTACGCCCGGCATCCCAGGCGCCCAGCACATGGTTCTCCCACAGATCGTCCAGCCACCGCGTCGCGCGGATGCCGAAGGCCACGTCCGGCGCCAGTTCCGGCTCCCGGGCGAGCAGGTCGTCGAGCACGAACCTGCGCATCACCTGCTCGTGCACCGCGTCCGCCTCGACGTGCTCCGAGAAGAAGAGGACGCATCTGTCCTGAGCGCCCAGCCGCTCCAGCGCCTTGACCATCCGGCGGGCACCCGGGGGAGAGGCGATCTCCTGGGCCGCGAAATTGCCCACCCCGGCGCCCCGCAGCGCCCTGTGCAGCCCGAACATCGTCATCATGTTCACCGCTGCGACGGCCGGGGCCGGCACCAGGTCCACGTACCGGCCGTACGAAGCGTCCAGTCCGGCGCCCTCCATGAGCTCCGCGAACAGACGGGCGTGCACCCGCTCCCCGTGCCCCGCGCCGAACTCGTCGTACTCCACGGCGGCCAGCGACGCCTTCGCCTGACCCTCCAGCCGGGGGATCAGCCACGCCTGCGGATCCGACTCCTTGAGCTGGTAGAGCGAGCGGTGGACCAGATACTCCCGCATCCGCTCCCAGTCGCCCTGGTCCATCAGCCACCGCGAGACGCCGCGTCCGTCCACCGGATCCACCAGCAGGGGTTCCAGCGCCGCCGTCACATCGCCGTCGTGGGGAACCGCCGCACGCAGCGCCGCCAGGAACGCCGCTTCCATGGGCCGTCGCAGGCCGAGCAGCGCGGGGTCCCACTCCCGTTCGTCGGCCACGCCCTCCATGGACCGGTAATGCGGTTCGTACGTGAGGTACAGCGCCAGCTGGAGGTCCTCGCCCAGCGGGTCCGCGTCCTCGACGCCGGGACCGGCTGCCGGCGCCGGGCGGCCCAGGAGGACGTCGCGAACCGCCGTCGACAGGGGGCCGCGTGCCTCGGGGAGCGGTGCCTTCGTCATGCGGTCCCCTCCCGCGTGCCGCCGGACTCCTCCGTGAGGTCGGCCTGCTCCAGCGGGCGCAGCGCGGGTCCCTGCACCACCTTGCCGTCGATGTCGAACCGGGACCCGTGGCAGGGGCACTCCCACGCCTGCTCACCGTCGTTGAAGTGCACGATGCAGCCGAGGTGGGTGCAGCGCGCGGAGAGCGCGTGGAGCCTGCCCGTCGTGTCCCGGTGCACCGCCAGGCGCCGGCCTCCCACCCGTACCACCGCGCCGCCTCCCGGTTCGATGTCGTCCGTGGAGTCGGCGTGGGCGCCGGGCACCCGGTCGCCGATGAAGTGCCGCGCGGCCTGTGCCTGCAACCGGAGCAGCGCGGGCGCCTCGCGCAGCGGGTGCAGCCGCACCGGGTCGTACAGGCTCGTCCAGGCGGACTCGCGGCCACGGATACGGGAAGCCAGCAGCGCGCCCGCCATCACCCCGCCGCTCATGCCCCAGCCGGCGAACCCCGTGGCCACGTAGGTGTGCCGGGCGCCCGCGTGCAGCCGGCCCACGTACGGCACGTGGTCGGTGGTCCAGTTGTCCTGGGTGGCCCAGCGGTGGGTGAGCTCCACACCGTCGAACCGTTCACGCGCCCAGGACGCGAGGCGCGCGTACCGCTCCTCGACCTCGCCCTCGCCGACGGCTCCCGGGGTGAACTTCTCGCCGGTGACGATCAGCAGCCGTCGGCCGTCCTCGCCGCCCGGAGCGGTCCGTACCGATCGCGTCCCGCCCTCCGGCGTCAGGAAGACCCCGCCGGGTTCGGGCCCGGCCGGCAGCGGCCCCGCCACCACCAGCTCCCGCTTCGGCTCCAGGCGGGTGAACAGCAGCGCCCGGTCGAAGACCGGATAGTGCGTGGCGATCACCACGTCGCGGGCCGTCACCGTATGGCCGCTGCTCGTCGACACCTTGCACGGACTGCCCTCCCGCAGCCCCGTCACCCGGGTGCGTTCGAAGATCCGCCCGCCGAGCCGCTCCAGGTCGGCGGCGAGCGCCAGCAGGTACTTGCGCGGATGGAACTGGGCCTGGTTCATGACGCGGACCGCGCCCGCCACCGGGAACGGCAGGGGAAGATCGGTCTCGTAGGAGGCGTCCAGCCCCGCCGCCCGCGCCGCCTCCGCCTCCTCGCGCAGCTCATCGGCCTTCGCGGGGTCCTCGGTGTAGGTGTAGGCGGGCAGCCGTTCCAGATCGCAGTCGATGGCCAGCTCCTGGCAGACCTCCGCGACGTGGTCGACGGCCAGCTGCTGGGAGTGGGCGTACAGCCGGGCCCCGCGCGCACCGTGGATCGCACGGATCCGCGCGTACGCCATGCCGTGCAGCGCGGACAGCTTCGCCGTGGTGTGGCCGGTGACACCGGAGGCGATCCGGTCCGCTTCCAGCAGCACCACCGAGTGCCCCGCACGGGCCAGCTCCCACGCCGTGCACAGCCCCGCGACACCCCCGCCCACCACGACCGTCTCGGTCTGCACGGAGCTGTCGAGGGCGGGCCGGTCGGGCCCCGGCGCGTACTCCATCCACAGGGAACGGGAACGGGACTGGTCGGTCATCGCTCACTCCTCGCACCGCGTGGGCCGTACCCCACGCCTCGTCGCTCGCCGTCGCTCTCGTCCTCCGGCGTACGCCGCGCGCCGCGCGCCGTTTCACCGGAGAAGTCCGAGGTACCCGCTCCGCATGCGACTACGCAGGTCGCCGCGGAGCGGGGCGTCCGGGCGGCACCACGATCACGCTCCTGGAGGACACCGTGTCCCGAGAACGCGAGCGCGTCGTGATCGACGCGCACGGCCCGCTCCTGCTCGACGGCCCGGTCGAGGTCCGGCTGCCGGACGGCACCACGGTGTGCTCCGACCGGTTCATGGTCGCCGTGTGCACCTGCCGTGCGAGCCGCCGCTACCCGTGGTGCGACGCCAGCCACCGGCGCAGGAGCCGCCGGGAGCGCGACTGACGGCGATCCCCGGGGGCACGACGACCGACGGGGCCGCGCGGCAGGCGGCGTTGTCCGGTGTGGCGGCGCGGTATGCCGCCGGGGCGCCGGTGAGCGCACGGCGGGACCCACGACCGTGCCACGAGGCGAAGGAGGCCGGCCATGGCGACGGCACGCCAGCTGATGACGGTGGGGGTCGACTGCGTCGGGGAGGGGGAGACCCTTGTCCGCGCCGCGGAGCTGATGAGGCGGCTGGGCGTCGGAGCGCTGCCCATCTGCGGTGACGACGACAGGCTCAAGGGCATGCTCACCGACCGCGACATCGTCGTGAAGGCCCTCGGCGTGGGCAAGGACGCCTCCCGCACCACGGCGGGTGAGCTCGCCCAGGGCGACGTCGTGTACGTCGAGGCCGACGACGACGCGATGATGGTGCTGCGCAGGATGACCCGGCACAAGGTGCGCCGGCTCCCCGTGATCGACGACCACCGCCTGGTCGGCATGATCTCGCAGGCCGACGTGGCCCGCGCCCTGCCGGAACCGCAGGTCGGCGACCTGCTGGAGGCCCTTTCCACCGAATGACGCCCCCCGGGCGGGATCGGCGACGGATCGGCCCGGCCCGGATCGGCCGGTATCGGCCTGGGTGGGCCGCCGGTGCGGAGGTACCTTCGGACCATGGGTAACAGCCACGCCGCCGCGGACCCGGGCCTCTTCGGTCCGGACTCCGTCACCTGGCAGCTGCACGGCGACCCCATGATGTGGGTCGCGGGCGTCCGGGCCCTCTACCTCCAGGCCCTGCACCCCGGAGCCGTACGCGGAGTCATGATCAACAGTGACTTCATGAAGGACGCCTGGGGCCGTCTGATGCGCACCGCGAGCTTCGTGGGCACCATCAGCTACGGCACGACCGAGGCCGCCGAGAAGGCAGGCGCCCGGGTGCGCAGGATCCACCGCCTGCTCGGCGTCGACGACCCCGAGCTGCTGCTGTGGGTGCACTGCGCCGAGGTGGACTCCTATCTCGACGTCGTGCGCCGCTCGGGCATCGTGGTCGGCGACGCCCAGGCGGACCGCTACATCGACGAACACCGGGAAGCGGCCAGGCTCGTCGGCCTCGACCCCGCGCGGGTGCCCGCCACGGGCGCCGCGCTGGCCGCGTACTTCGACCGGATGCTGCCCGGGCTCACCGCCGGCGACGACGCCCGGACCGTCGACGCGTTCCTGCGCCGCCCCCCGGTCCCCGCCCCGCTCGTCCCCGCGCGCGCCCTGGTCTGGAGGCACGTGGCCGCGCTCGCGTACGACTCCCTGCCGAGCTACGCCCACCGGCTCTACGGCAGGCCCGCCCCGGACCCCGCGACGGTCACCCGACGGCTGATCGTGACCGGCAACACCCTGCGCTGCGTTCCCTCCCGTATCCGCTGGCGACTGCCGCCGCAGCACATCCTCAAAGCCATGGCCCGGCTCGGGCCCGACACCCGCCCGGCCCCGTACAAACTCCGCAGACAGGGCGCCATACTGGACGGGCCGGGGAGGGCGTGGCGAATCGACGGGGGCGACAGCGCGCGATGGGGGAAACCAGGCTGATCCAGGGCCGTTACCGGCTGGAGGAGGTGATCGGGCGCGGCGGCATGGGCGAGGTGTGGCGGGCCGTCGACGAGTCGCTCGGCCGCCGCGTCGCGGTCAAGTGCCTCAAGCCACTGGGACCGCGGCACGACGAGGAGTTCGTCCGCGTACTGCGGGAGCGGTTCCGCCGCGAGGCGCGGGTGGCGGCCGCGCTGCAGCACCGTGGTGTGACCGTCGTCCACGACTTCGGCGAGTCCGAGGGAGTGCTCTACCTGGTCATGGAGCTCCTCGAAGGCCGCAACCTCAGTCAGCTGCTGGAGGACAACAAGCACCATCCGCTGCCCGTCCACGATGTCGTCGACATCGCCGAGCAGGTCGCCGACGCCCTCGCCTACACCCACCGGCAGGGCATCGTCCACCGGGATCTCAAGCCCGCCAACATCATGCGGCTCGGCGACGGAGCGGTGAAGATCTGCGACTTCGGCATAGCGCGACTCGGCGAGGACATCGGCCGCACCTCCCGCCTCACCGGCACGGGCATCGCCATGGGCACCCCGCACTACATGTCACCCGAGCAGATCAGCGGCGGCCACATCGACCACCGCAGCGACCTCTACTCGCTGGGCTGCGTGCTGTACGAGATCGCCACCGGCGTCCCGCCGTTCGACCTGGACGACGCGTGGGCCGTCCTCGTCGGACACCGTGACACCCCGCCGGAGCCGCTGCGTACGCACCGCGCCGAACTGCCCGCCTACTTCGAGCGGATCGTGCTCGACCTGCTGGCCAAGACCCCCGACGGCCGCCCCAGCGACGCCGGCGACCTGCGGCGCCGCATCACAGGCGCTCGCGCCGTACCGGCCCGCGACCCCTTCGCGGCCGATCCGTTCGGCCCCGAACCCTTCACGGCCGACCCCTTCACGACACCGAAGCCCTTCACGCCCGCCCCGCCCGTCACCGCTCCCCGGACCCCCGGCACGCTCCCCGCCCAGGCCCCCGGGCCCGTCGTGACGGTCCCCGGCGCCGCCGATCTCCCGCCCCCCGGACGGCCGGGGCAGCACCCCGTCCGCGCCCCGCGTCTGCCCTCGTGGACCCGGGGCATGACCATCGGCCACAGGGCGGCCGGCCGCGAGGCGCCCCGAGGCGCCTTCCCCGACCCGTCGGCGGGCCTCACGGGGGAGTGGACCGCCGCGCGTCCCCCGCGGGCCGCCCCCGTCGTCGTCCCTCCGCGCCCCGGGCACCCGACGGCGCCGCCCGATGTGCTCACCGCCCTGGCCGGGCGGCACGGCGTGG
Source organism: Streptomyces sp. SP18CS02 (assembly GCF_036322365.1). NCBI lineage: Bacteria > Bacillati > Actinomycetota > Actinomycetes > Kitasatosporales > Streptomycetaceae > Streptomyces > Streptomyces sp. SP18CS02. The sequence continues at coordinate 257,624 of NZ_JAQYXC010000275.1, read as the reverse complement.
GCCTGGGCCTCGGCCGTCTGGGCCGCTGGGAGGAGGCCGGCGAGGTGCACCGCGCGGTAGCCGCCGAGCGCGAGCGCGTCCTGGGCCCCGACCACCCCGACACCCTCGCCAGCCGCTACGAGACCGGCTTCGCGCTCAGCCGTACCGGGCACGCGGCGGACGCGCTGCGCGAGTTCGGACGCGTCGCCGAGGGCCGGGGCCGGGTGTTCGGGGCCGACCACCCCGAGACCCTCGCCGCCCGGCAGGAGATGGCGTACGTGCTGGGCCGGCTGGGCCGTCATTCCGAGGCACACCAGGTGTACGCCGCGGTGCTCTCCGGCTGGACGCGTACCGTGGGCGCCGACCATCCCGACACCCTGCGCTGCCGTCACAACCTGGCGTTCAACCTCAGCAGACTGGGGCGGCTGGACGAGTCGTACCGGATGGCCCGCGACGTGGCGGCCGCCCGTGCCGCACTGCTCGGCCCCGAACACCCCGACACCCTGGTCACGCGGTACGAGGTGGCCTACACACTGGGCCTGCTCGGCCGCTGGACCGAGGCGCTCCGTACGTACCGCGAGGTCGCCGCCGCCCGCGCCCACACGCTGGGACCCGATCACCCGGACACCCTCGCCGCCCGCTACGAGGTGGGCATCAGCCTCGGCAGGCTCGGCCTGGGCCACGAGGCACTGGAGCTGTACCGGGACCTCGTCGACGCCCGGGTCCGGGTGCACGGACCGGACGACCCCGAGACCCTGCGGGCCCGGCACGGCCTCGGCGTCAACCTGGGGCGCATGGCCCGCTGGCAGGAGGCCCTCGCCGAATCCCGGGACGTGTGCGCGATCCGTGGGCGCGTGCTGGGACCCGATCACCCGGACACTCTGGTCAGCTGCCGCGAGGTCGCCGTCGGACTGGGCTGGCTGGGGCGCTGGCAGGAGGCGCTCACCGTGTACGAGAGGGTCGCCGAAGCCCGTGACCGGGTGCTGGGCGCCGGCCACCCCGACGCCCTGGCCAGCCGCCACGACCAGGCGCACTGCCTCGAACAGCTGGGCCGCCGGGCCGAGGCGGTCGAGCTGTACCGGCGGGTCGCCGCATCGCGCGAGAAACAGACGTCGCGGGACGGGTGAACCCACGGGGCGCCGCGTGCGGCCGCGTGGGGAAGCGGCCGGCATCTGGAGAGGCCGCCGCGGCCCGTGCTACCAAGAGCCATGACCGTACAGCGCTCGTACGACGCCGTCATCGTCGGCGGCGGCCACAACGGACTGGTCGCCGCCGCCTATCTGGCCCGCGCCGGACGCACCGTCCTCGTCCTGGAGCGCCTGGGCACCACGGGCGGGGCGGCCGTCTCCACCCGGCCCTTCCCCGGGGTGGACGCCCGGCTGTCGCGCTACTCCTACCTGGTGTCCCTGCTGCCGCGGAAGATCGTGCGCGAACTCGGTCTGCGGTTCACCGTCGTCAAGCGCTCCATCTCCTCGTACACCCCGTCGAGCGCCACGGCCGGCCCACCGGACTGCTCGTCGGCGGGGCGCGCACGCGGGACTCCTTCGCCGCGCTCACCGGTTCCGACGCCGAGTACACCGCCTGGCGGCGGTTCTACGCGACGACCGGAAGGGTCGCCGGACGGATCTTCCCCACGCTCACCGAGCCGTTGCCGGACCGTGCGGCGCTGCGTGCCCGGATCGCGGACGACGATGCCTGGCGCATGCTGTTCGAGGAGCCCATCGGCGTCGCCGTCGAGGAGCGCTTCCAGGACGATCTCGTACGCGGCGTGGTGCTGACCGACGCCCTGATCGGCACGTTCGCCGACGCCCACGATCCGTCCCTGCTCCAGAACCGCTGTTTCCTCTACCACGTCATCGGCGGCGGCACGGGGGACTGGGACGTGCCGCTCGGAGGCATGGGCGCGCTCACCGACGCCCTCGCCGACGCCGCGAGGGCCGCGGGCGCCGAGATCGTCACTGGCCACGAGGCCACCCGGATCGAGACCGACGGCCGCACCGCCGAGGTCGCCTTCCGCACCGGATGGAACCAGGGTTCGGTCGCCGCACGGCACGTGCTGGTGGGCGCCTCGCCCCACGCCATGGCCGGCCTGCTCGGCGAGGGGCCACCGCCCCCTGCCGAGGGCGCCCAGCTGAAGGTCAACATGCTGCTGACCCGGCTGCCCGCACTGCGGGACCCCTCCGTCGACCCGCGCGACGCGTTCGCCGGCACGTTCCACATCGCCGAAGGGTACGGACAGCTGGCCACCGCGTACGCCGAGGCCGCCGCCGGGCGGCTGCCGAGCGCCCCGCCCTCGGAGATCTACTGCCACTCGCTGACCGACCCGTCGATCCTCGGCCCCGGGCTCGCCGCGAGCGGGCACCACACCCTGACGCTCTTCGGACTGCACACCCCGGCCGGACTCTTCGCGTCCGACCACGACACGGCACGGGCCGCCCTCCTGAGGGCCACTCTCGCCGAACTCGACGCCCACCTGGCCGAGCCGCTGGCGGACTGCCTCGCGCTCGACGAGGACGGCCGGCCGTGCATCGAGGCGAAGACCCCGCTCGACCTGGAACGCGATCTGCGGCTGCCCGGGGGCCACATCTTCCACCGCGACCTCGCCTTCCCGTACGCGACCGGGTCCACGGGCCGCTGGGGCGTGGAGACGAGCCACCCCAACGTGCTGCTGTGCGGGGCGGGCGCGGTCCGCGGCGGCGGAGTCAGCGGCATCCCCGGCCACAACGCCGCGATGGCGGTGCTGGAGGAGTGACGCCGGAGGGCCGACGCGTGGGCGCGCACCCCCGCGGCGGCCCCGCCGCCCGCCTCGGCTCGCGCACCGCGGCGGCCCCGCCGCTCCGTCGGCCCGGCACCCGCTCGCCGCTCCGGTCCGATCCCGGGAAGGCCCCCGGCGGCCCGGTGCTATAAAGACCGTCATGAGCAGAGAGATCCGGGCGGCGGCCGGCGCGCCCACCCTGGAGGACGTGGCACGCGCGGCCGGGGTCTCACGCGCCACCGTCTCACGGGTCATCAACGGCATCCGCAACGTGGATCCCGCCATCCAGGAGGCCGTGAAGCAGGCCGTCGAAGCCACCGGCTACGCCCCCAACCGGGCGGCCCGCTCCCTGGTCACCCGGCGCGCCGAGACCATAGCCCTGGTCGTCTCCGGCGCGGCGGACGACTCCGAGCCCGAGCGGAGCGCTTTCGCGGGCCGGGTGTTCGCCGATCCGTTCTTCGGCCGCGTGGTGGCGGGCGTCGCGGAGTTCCTCCGGCCCCGCTCGATGTACCCGGTACTGATGTTCGCGGAGACGCCCGCCGACCGCGAGCAGGTCGTGTCGTACCTGCGCCAGGGCAGCGCCGACGGCGCGTTGATCGTCTCGACCCACGCGGACGACCCGCTGCCCGCGCTCCTCGCCTCGGCCGGGCTGCCCGCGGTGCTGTTCGCGCGCCCCTCGACCCCCCTGCCGATGAGCTACGTCGACCTCGCCCACCGGGACGGCGCCCGGCTCGCCGCCGAGCACCTGCTGGCGCGCGGCTGCCGCCGGATCGCGACCATCACGGGGCCGCTGGACCTGCCCGCCGGACAGGAACGGCTCGCCGGGTTCCGCGACGTCATGGCCCGCAACGGATTCCCCCACGTCCCCGTCGCCGAGGGGGCGTTCGATCAGGAGAGCGGCGAGGCGGCGATGGACCGGCTGCTCACCGAGGACCCGGATCTGGACGGCGTGTTCGTGGCGAACGACGTGATGGCGCAGGGCGCGTGCCACGTCCTGCGGGAGAGGGGCCGGAGAATCCCCGAGGACGTGGCCGTCGTCGGCTTCGACGACAGTGCGGTGGCCCCCGCCTGCCGGCCGCCGCTGACCACCGTGCGCCAGCCCGTGGAGGAGATGGCCGCCGAGATGGCCCGGCTGCTCCAGAACCACATCGAACAGCCCGGCCGGGCCGAGGCGCTGTCGGTCATCTTCGAACCGGAACTCGTCGTGCGGGAGTCGGCGTAGGGGCGACGCCTCCCGGTGCTCCGGCTCCGGCCGGATCCTCACGGCCCTCCGCTACGCCCTGCCCCCGGGGCTGATCGACGAACTCTTGTGGCAGGTGACGGTCGGACCGGCCAGGACCCTCCGGGCGCCGAACTCCTGCCCTCCGGACTCCCAGTGGCCGAGCTTCGAGACGATGCCGGTGCAGGCGCCCTTGACGGTGACCCGGACGAGCACGGTGAGCGGGCGGCCGGGCCGCAGATCGGTGAGAGCGCAGTCCAGCGCGTGCGTGCCGCGCACGGGGGCCGCCTGGCCGCCCGGCGGGGGATTGACGCACCGGGCGTCGGGCGAGACCAGTTCCACGCCCGAGCCCTGTTCACCGGTCAGCCCGAACCGTGCGCCCGGGTCGGCCTGTTCGCTCAGCCGTGTGACCGTGTACCTCAGGGTGGTCGTGGCGCCGGCGGCCACCGTGCCCGGCGTGACCTCGACACGGTGCGTCGGCTCGGCCTTCCGCTCAGCGAAGTCCAGAGTGGCGCGCACCCGGCCGCGCAGATCGACCCCCACGGAACGCACCTGGACGACGACGCCGAAGTGATAGGTGCCGGGGCCCGGGTACTCGGCCCGTTCGCCCCCGAGGTCGCCGGCCGCCGCCACCGAGCCGTCGTCGCGCCGCGCCGTCCATGTGCCGGTCGTCCGGCAAAGGGTGTCGTGCCCCCTGCCTCCGTCCCGGCGGCAGGTCGCCGGAGCCGTGACGGACATGACGGAGTCGTTGCCGCTGACACACACCCCGACCTCGGCCGCCTGGCCGCGCGGGCCCTGCAACGTCGCCCCGGGGGCACAGCGCGTCACCTCGACGGCCCGTGCCGGCGGAGCGGCCGGGCGCGGTACCAGGGACGCGCGGGCGGTACCGGTGGGGGTGCCCGCCACGGCCGCCGCGCACAGCAGCGCCGACAGCGCCGTCACCGTGAGCAGCTCGCGGGCTCTGCGGCTCACCCTGCCTCCCAGGTCCTCGGCGGGCGCCCATGGCCCTCCCGGCGGTTGATGCTGCGGGGAGGCCGGGGCGGAGGGAACTCCCCACGCGGGGACCGGGCCGAAACCGGTACGACATTTCACCCGTCCGGCGGCAGCGCACATCTCCCCGACGGATCGCGGCGCGTCGCGTCGATCGCGCCGCCGACGGGCGGGCCCCGGCGGCGAAAAGACGTTGTCCGTGGACCGGGGGAGTGCCAGGCTTCCCGCCATGTCGGAAAACAGAACCAGTACCGCCCACGATGTGTCCGCCCTGTTCTCCCAGGGGCGCCTGACAGTGATCCCGCGCAGGACGGCCCGGCGTGAGCAACTGCTCGTCCACCTCGCGCGGACGCTTTTCGAAGCGGACCGGACATACAGCGAAGGCGACGTCAACGAGGCGCTGCTCGCCGTGCACGACGACTCCGCCGCGCTGCGCCGGTATCTGGTCGAGGCGGGACTGCTCGTCCGGACCAAGGACGGCAGCAGCTACCACCGGGCGGATCAGGTGTCGTCCGCCCTGGCCTGATCCCTCGTCGCACCCGCGCAGGGTGCGGCCGAGCGGTCTTCGTCGTGCGATCGGCGACGCTCCGCCGGCCCGCCGGCCGCGGGTGGCGGAGCGTCGCCCCGCGTCCTGACGGCGCGATCGCGTCGGATCGCGACGCGTCCGGTCAGGCGGCCTCGGCGGGCACGGGGGAACCGTCGGGAGCGGCTGCCGGCGCGGCGGCCTCCCGGCGGGGAGGGGCCAGGGCGACGGCGATGGCCACCGCGCCGATCGCGCAGACGGCGGCAGTTCCGTACAGCGCGATGTGCAGGGCATCGGTGAACCCGGCGGCCAGTAGACCGGAGGCGCCCCCGGACAGGTCGCCCGCGGCGACCCGCGCGGCCAGTTCGGGGGAGCCGACCCGGGTGCCGATCAGACTGACCAGGACGGCGCCGAACACGGCGATGACGATGGCCTCGCTGCCGATGCGCATGGTGTTGAGGAACCCGGTGGCCATTCCGGCGCGCTCGGGCTCGACGAGACTCATCGCCATCCCGTCACCCACACCGAACGACAACCCGGCGCCCAGCCCGACCAGCAGCAGGGGACCGGCGATGACAAGGATGCCGGTGGACGGGCCGATCACGGTGAGCCACGCGTTGCCGACGGCGAACATCGCCAGCGACAGCGTGATCAGCAGCCGGGGCGACACACCCCGGTTGACCAGCGCGCCGGCCAGCGGCGGGGCCAGCAGCACCGGAGCGGTCATCAGCAGCAGCACCGTGCCCGCGCGCTGGGCGGAGAATCCGCCGGCACCCACCAGATACGTGGGCAGATAGGTCAGCAGCGTCACGAAACCGAAGGTCGTCACCACCGGCACCATGCACAGTGCCAGGAACCGGCGGTTCCTCACCAGCGACAGGTCCAGCAGCGGGTTGGCGGAACGCGACTGCATCACGACGAAGGCCACCAGCGCCCCCAGGCCCGCGGCCAGCAGCACCAGCACGCCGGGGCTCGCCCAGCCCCACTCGGGGCCCTGGACGGCGCCCAGCACCAAGGCTCCCAGCCCGGTGACGAACACCACCGCTCCGGCCACGTTCAGCCGCGGGCGCTGCGGAGCGCGGGACTCGGCGACGAAACCGATACCGGCCAGCGCCACCAGCACCAGTACGGAGTGCAGGCCGAAGGTGGCGCGCCAGCCCAGCGCGCTGACCAGCCAGCCCGAGAGGGTCGGCCCGGCGGCCAGACCGAGCCCGGCGGCACTGCCGAGGGCCGCGAACGCGCGGGTGCGCTCGGCACCGTCGAAGGCGGTGGCCAGGATCGCGCCACCGCTGGCGAACACCCCCGCCGCGCCGATGCCGGACAGGGCACGGGCGAAGTCGAGCAGAACGATGCCGGGAGCGGCTGCCGCGGCGATCGAGCCGGCAGCGAAGACCGCCGCGCCGGTCGCGAAGATCCGGCGGCGGCCCACCAGGTCGGCCGTGGAGCCCGCGACCAGCATGAACGAGGCGAACGTCAGGTTGTAGGCGTTCATGACCCATTGCAGCGGTGCGCCGGCGGTGTGCAGGTCACCACCGATGTCGGGCAACGCGACGGCTGCTCCGGAGATGGACATCGGCACGGTGACGAAGGCCAGGAGCACCACCGCCAGCGTGATCGCCGGCCGGGAGCGGCCCGTAGGGGCAGTAGTCACGAGTTGAGGCTCCTTCAGGAGACGTTCGACAGCCGCGGTCGGCCACTGAGGCGACAGTGCCACTGAGTGGCATTAGCCGTCAAGGCGCAACAGCGCCCCGGTGGTAGTCTCGTGCTGTGAGTGATGATCTGCGCGTCCTGCCCTTGCGCGAACGGAAGAAGCTGCGCACCCGCGGGGCTCTGTCCGAGACCGCACTCCGCCTGTTCACCGAACGCGGATACGACGCCACCACGCTGGACGACCTGTGCGATGTGGTGGAGGTGTCCAAGCGGACCTTCTTCAGGAACTACCGCTCCAAGGAGGACGTCGCGCTCGCCTGCGACAGCGACCTGTGGTCGTCCTACCTGGACTGCGTCGCCACCCTGGAGATGACGGGCCCGCTCCTCGACGCCCTCCGCGCAGCACTGCACACCACCTTGACGGCCATGGACCCTGACTGGGACCGCCGCTTCCTGGCCACCCGGGAGCTGTCGGAGGGCGTCCCCGCCCTGCAGGCGCACAGCCTGGGCTACTGCCAGGACACCACTCGGGCCATCGTCGAAACCCTGAACGGCCGGGCCGGCGAGGACGTCAACGAGGTGCGCCTCCGTCTGACCGTGGAGATCTTCGTGGCGGCCTGGCGCACGGCTTCGCTGCGCTGGACGGCACTGGGCGGCGACGGAGGCCGCGACGGCCTGACGGAACTGGTCGAGGAGACCTTCGCCGAGCTCCCGGCCGCACTCACCAGCCCCGCCTAGGGAGCGTCCGGAAAGTATCGGCGCCCGTCCGGAGGACGGGGGGCGGCGGCGTCACGGCTTCTCCGCCTCGGCAAGGCGCGTGAGCGTCCTGGCACGGCGAAGCCCCGGCAGTTCCACAGGGGACTGTCGGGGCGCCGGTCCGGGGCTGTCCGCGCGCCGGGGCCGGCCGGTCAGCGCTGAGGCGGCTCCTTGTTCGGGTCGGTGCCGTACTGCTCGCGGAGCTTCTCCTGGGCTGTGTCGACATGGCCCTTGTACTTGCCCTGGGTCCGGTCGTCGACGAAGTCGCCTGTCTTGTCGACGCCCTTGCTCGTCTGACTCTCGTGGCCCTTGAGCATCTGCTTGAGCTTGTCCATCATGGACATGAAGTCTTCCTCCTCGCCGAGTGACCCCCTCCCCTTCAGTCTCACCGCCGGGCGCGGGGTTCGCCATCCGGGCCGTGGCGGGGCCATCCCCCCTGTTGAGGGGCTTGCGACCGCCCCTTGGGAGCAGGGGGGACCTTGTCCCGCAGCGATGCGCGGCCCCAGCTCGTTCCGGCCCGGCGCCGGTCAGTCCTCCGAGGCGATCCAGCCCCGCGCGTCGATCCGGGACGCGTCCGGGGGACGGCTCTCGTCGAAGAGCGTGCGGTGTCCGTCGCGGACGCGGATGCCGTTCACGTACACGCCGCGCCCCACGTACAGCTGGTCGGTGGTGTACCGCCAGCGCAGTCGTACCGCCGTGTCGCGCCAGGGGGTCAGATCGGCCTCCAGCCGGTGCCAGACGCGTCCCGACCAGCCCGTCACCGTCCCGGCCCGGTGGAGCCGGGGCGGCTGCCCGGCCCGTACGGTCGTGAACGGCACCGGTTGCCATGCCGCCCCGTCGTCCGCCGTCGCCTCCAGGGCGACGGTGTCCGCGACCGGTTCGGTGTCCCACCACAGGAAGCAGCGCAGCCGGGCGCGCGAGGAGCGCGGCGTGAGGGCGGGCAGGGCGAGGGTCGCCGTCGAGCCGCCCGCCATGCCCGCGAACCAGGCGGTGCGGCCGCGCGCGGGGCGCACGGCCACGGCACGCGCCAGGTTGTTGGCGGCGGCCACCCGCGGCGCGGACCCGGAGCGCCAGCCGCGTACGGGATGCACCGAGTTGCCGAGGATCACGAGGAAGGAGTCGCTGACCGGGTCGAGGACCAGACTCGTGCCCGTGAAGCCGGTGTGACCCGCGGTGCGCGGGGTGGCCATGGCACCCATGTACCAGTGCTGGTGGAGCTCGAACCCCAGGCCGTGCTCGTCGCCGGGGAACGCGGTGTTGAAATCGGTGAACATGAGCTCCACCGAGGCCGGTCGCAGGATCCGGGCGCCTCCGTACACACCGCCGTTGAGGAGGGTACGGGCGAGGATCGCGAGGTCCCAGGCGCACGAGAACACCCCCGCGTGGCCCGCGACCCCGCCGAAGCCGTACGCGTTCTCGTCGTGCACCTCGCCCCACACCATGCCGCGGTCGAGTCCGGACCAGGGGGGCCGGGCGTCCTCGGTGGCGGCGATCCCCGGTTTCCAGGACGCGGGCGGATTGAAGCGGGTGCGGCGCATTCCGAGCGGATCGGTGATCTCGTCCCGGAGCAGCGCGTCCAGGGGGCGGCCGGTGATCTCCTCCAGGATCAGCTGCAGCGAGATCAGATTGAGGTCCGAATAGAGGTACGCGGTTCCCGGTGGACTCGCCGGGACCTCGTTCCACAGCAGCCGCAGCCTGCCTTCCCGTGTGGGCTCCTTGTACAGCGGGATCCAGGCGCGGAAGCCGGAGGTGTGGGTGAGCAGCTGGCGTACCGTGACGTCCTGCTTTCCGCCGCCCCCGAACTCCGGCAGATACGCGGTGACCTTCTCCTCCAGCCCCAGTGCTCCCCGCTCGATCTGCTGGACGGCGAGGATCGCGGTGAAGAGCTTGGAGACGGACGCCAGGTCGAACACCGTGTCCTCGGCCATCGGGATCCGCTGCCCGGCGGGGAGCTCCACCCCCGTGCCGGTCCGCTCGTCGTACGCCGAGTAGCGCACCGCGTAGCCGATCGCCCGGTGCAGTGCCACCGTGCCGCCCCGTCCCGCGAGCAGCACCGCCCCCGCGTACCAGGGGTGCTTGGGGGAGGGGGCCAGGAAGCGTTCGGCGTCGGTGACCAGCCGGTCGAGGTGTTCGGGAAGCAGACCGGCCCGCTCGGCGGGGCCCCTGCGCAGCGTGGGCCGGGAGCCCCGCGCGCCGCCCGGTCCTGCGCCGGGGTCAGGAACCGTCCCGGCTTCCGGCCCCTCGGCGGCGACGGCCCCCGGAGTCGAACCGATCATCAGCGCGCCTCCCAGGGCCATCACTCCACCGCTGAGCCGACGGCGGCTGATCCCCTTGCCCGTCCGGTCCCACGTGCCCTCGGTCATCCTCACCCTCCCTGAAAGAATCCTTCGGACGCACCCGCAACACGTGAAACCTTCTTACCGTGACTTTCGTGCGGTGACAGTGGCCCGTCAAGGCGGTCGCATGACCTGATGCGGTATCAGGGAGGCCCGCCCCACCCGTCGCCGCTGTGACGTCCGCACCCCGCGAGCGGGCGGCGCGGAAGGCGGGACCGCGTGTGCCCGGGCCCGCCATGCCGCTGTGCCACCGCTGTCCGCCGGCCGCGCCCTCCGTGCCGCCGGAGCCGCGGGCCCGGCCGCTCCCTTGGCCCAGCACACCGCGCGAGCCGCTCGGCGCTCTGGCAGCGTGGCCCGCATGAGCACCGGCCCGGCAGGAGTGATGCGGCAGTGGACGACCTGGACCCCGGTCCTCGCGCTGGCCGTCCTCGCGTCGGGATGGGGCCGCGACCTGCCGGGTCCGCTCGTCGCCGTCGTGGCCCTGTTCCTGGTCGGATCGGTACTCGCGGCCGTGCACCACGCCGAGGTCGTCGCGCACCGGGTGGGCGAACCCTTCGGCTCACTCGTCCTCGCGGTCGCCGTCACCGTCATCGAGGTCGGCCTCATCGTCATGCTGATGGCAGGCGGCGGCGACAAGGTCTCCACCTACGCCCGCGACACCGTCTTCGCCGCCGTCATGATCACCTGCAACGGCATCGTCGGCCTGTCCGTCCTGGTCTCGGCCGTACGCACCCGGGTGGCCGTCTTCAACGCCGAGGGCTCGGGCGGCGCACTCGCCACGGTGACCACACTCGCCACCATGACGCTGGTGCTGCCCACGTTCACCACCAGCCAGCCGGGCCCTGAATTCACCGGAGTCCAGCTGGCCTTCGCGGCCGGTGCCTCGCTCTGCCTGTACGCGGTCTTCGTCGCCGTACAGACCGTCCGCCACCGCGACTACTTCCTGCCCGTGGCACGCGACGGCGAAGGCCTCACCGACCCCGACGAGCACGCCCCGCCGCCCACCCTCCGGGAGACCTGGTGGAGTCTCGTCCTCCTCCTGCTGGCCCTGGTCGCCGTCGTCGGCAACGCCAAACTCATCTCACCGGCCATCGAATCGGGCGTGGAGTCGGCCGGCCTGCCCAACGCGGTCGTGGGTGTGGTGATCGCGCTGATGGTGCTGCTGCCCGAGACCCTCGCCGCCGTACGTGCCGCGCGCCGCGACCGCGTCCAGACCAGTCTCAATCTGGCGTACGGCTCCGCCATCGCCAGCATCGGTCTCACGATCCCGGCGATCGCGCTCGCCTCCATCTGGCTCTCCGGTCCCCTCGTCCTGGGCCTGGGCGCCCTCCACATGGTGCTGCTCGTGCTCACCGCCGTGGTGAGCGCCCTGACCGTGGTGCCCGGACGGGCCACCCTGCTGCAGGGCGGCGTGCATCTGGTGATCTTCGCCGCCTTCGTGTTCCTCTCGTTCAGCCCCTGAGGCGGCCAGTTCCGCATCCGCACCACCCTCAGGGAGCGATCGGCCAGGATGTCCCGCTCGCGGAACCTGGCGCGCACCCACCGCTCATCCGCGTACAGCGCGGTCCGGTCCCGGTAGTGCGGCGAGCCGGGGCAGGAGGACTGCGCGTACGTCAGCAGGGTCCGGGCCACCGGGCGGCGGCCGCCGTCCCAGCCGGCCGCCTGGATGTGGCCGGACCCCTGGGCCACCTCGGTGCACCCCGGGCGCCCGGTCGGCGAACTGCTGCCGCGGGAGGCCGGTCACCGTCAGCCGGCCCTTCGCCGCCATCGCGGCGACGTCCTCGATACCGCCCCGGGTGCGCGGCGAGCGCGGTGCGGCGACGGGGTCGGCACCCGCGTACTTGACCCCAGAAGCACCGCCGCCCAGGATCGCGCCATGGACCGACTCCTGAGCCGCACCGTCGACGGCGTCCTGCGCCGTTCCGCCCAGCGCACGCCCGACCGCACCGCCGTCCGGTTCGCGGACCGGAGCTGGACCTACGCCGAACTCGACGCGGCCGTGACCACCGCCGCCGCGGTGCTGCGCGGCTACGGGCTCGACGAGTACGACCGGGTCGCCGCCTACGGCCACAACTCCGACGCGTACCTGATCGCCTTCCTGGCCTGCTCACGCGCCGGACTCATCCACGTACCGGTCAACCACCACCTGACCGGCGACGACCTGGCGTACATCCTTCGCCAGTCCGGCAGTTCCCTGGTCCTCGCCGACCCGGAGCTCGCCCCCCGCGTGCCCCGGGAGTTCCCGGTCCGCGCTCTGCGCGACACCGACGACTCACTGCTCGCCGCGCTGGCCGAACCGCAGGAGTACGACGCCGACCGCGACGCCCGCGACCTGGTACAGCTGCTCTACACCTCCGGCACGACGGCCGACCCCAAGGGTGCCCGGATGACCCATCGGGCACTGGTCCACGAGTACGTCAGCGCCATCGACGCCCTGGATCTGAAGGAGAGCGACCGGCCCGTGCACTCGTTGCCCCTCTACCACTCCGCCCAGATGCACGTGTTCCTGTTGCCGTACCTCGCCGTGGGCGCGGAGAACACCATCATCGACGGGCCGGACCCCGGGCGGATCTTCGACCTGGTGGAGGCGGGCGCCGCCGATAGCCTCTTCGCACCGCCCACGGTCTGGATCGGGCTCTCCCACCATCCGCAGTTCGCCACCCGCGATCTGAGCGCCCTGCGCAAGGCCTACTACGGCGCGTCGATCATGCCGGTACCGATCCTGGAACGGCTGCGCGAACGACTTCCCGGGCTGGCCTTCTACAACTGCTTCGGGCAGAGCGAGATCGGCCCCCTCGCCACCGTCCTCGGGCCGGACGAGCACGAAGGCCGGATGGACTCGTGCGGCCGCCCGGTCCGGTTCGTCGAGGCCAAGGTCGTCGACGAGGAGGGTGAGGACGTGCCCGACGGCACCCCCGGCGAGATCGTCTATCGCTCGCCGCAACTGTGCGACGGCTACTGGGACAAGCCCGACGAGACCAAGGCGGCGTTCCGGCGCGGCTGGTTCCGCTCCGGCGATCTCGCCGTGCGCGACGGCGACGGCTACTACACGATCGTCGACCGGGTGAAGGACGTCATCAACTCCGGAGGTGTGCTGGTCGCCTCCCGTCAGGTGGAGGACGCCCTCTACACCCACCCCGCGGTGGCCGAGGCGGCGGTCGTCGGACTGCCGGACGACCGCTGGATCGAGGCGATCACGGCCGTCGTCGTGCCGCGCGGACCGCGCGAGGAGGTCACCGAGGCCGAACTGATCGACCACACCCGCGAACGGCTCGCCCCCTTCAAGGCCCCGAAACACGTCGTGTTCGTGGACGAGCTGCCGCGCAACGCCAGCGGCAAGATCCTCAAGCGCGAGCTGCGCGACCGGCTCACCCGCCCCTGACGGCTCGCTGGAAGCGCCGGTCCCGTGCGGACGCGCGGGCACGCGGACCGGCCGCGCGCAGCACCACGTCCAGGACCCGGTCGGGGTCGGCCGCGTAAGCGTTGCTGAACCACGCCATGTTCGCCTCCACCACGGCCCAGCCCTCGGGGGCCGAGGGCCGCGCGGCACTCAGCAGCCCGACGTCCACCACGACGGCGCTGGGCAGGGTGTCGCCGCAGGCCGCGAGCAGACGCGCCGCGAAGGCGGAGACGGCCTCCCGGTGGCGGTGCCCCTCCACCGGCGACGTGTCGAGACGGCCGAAGGCCGCGTACTGCGAAGCGGCGCGGACCTCGCCGTCCAGGACGAACAGGCGGAACTCCGCCTCCCACGTCACCACCTCGCTGATCAGCACCGGCGTGTCCGCAGGCAGCCCGGGCGCGCTCGGCAGCCGGCCGCCGTCGCTGTACACGGCGGCCGGGAAACTCTTGTCGCTCGGCGGCTTGACGAACACCGGCCGCATCACCCGACGGGCCTCGCCCAAGGTCGTCGCGCTGACACGCCGGCGGGTGAACTCGCTCGGGAGCGCCGCCAACCAGTCGTCCTCGGGCTCCAGCAGCGCGACCGACAGCTCCTCGACGACGCCCGCGGCGAACGCCGGCCCGCCGTAGTAGTGGCCCTCACGACCCTTCGGGACGGCGCCGGCCCCACCGCCGACGGACAGCACGGCGACCTCCAGGCCCCGCCGCCGAGCGGCTCGCGCCAGCAGCTCGCCGGTCGAGGTGTACTGCGGCGAGAGGGCCAGGAAACCGTGCTCGTTCATGATCACCGACCCTGCCATCAGGGCGGGGGAGCGGTCCACGGATTATCCCGGTCCGATACGCCGGCCGCCGGACCCGTCCTCCCGTTCGGGGCCCGGCCTCCGCCGGGGCACCGCAGGCCCGTCCGTGCCGGCCGGTCGCCCCGCTCCGCCACCGCGGCCCCTCGGCGAAAGCACCCGCGACGACGGCTCCTGCCCCTCCGCGCGGGTGCGGACGAAGCCGTGGCAGGACCGGTCAGGAATGGAGAAGCCCTGGCGGCGGGGGAGCCCCTAGCGTGAGGGCCATGGAAACCACCGCGTCCACCAGCTCCCTCGCCTCCGTCACCCTTGAGGTGGCCGACCCCGGGGCCGCACACCGCTTCTACACCGCCTTCGGCGTGGACACGTACATACGCCTGCGAGCGTCCGAGGCGCACTCCACCGGATTCCGCGGCTTCACCCTGGCGCTCACGGTGGCCCGGCCGGCCACCGTCGACGGCTTCTTCGACGCCGCCGTGGACGCGGGCGCCACGGTGCTGAAGCCCGCCGCGAAATCGCTGTGGGGCTACGGGGGCGTCGTCCGGGCGCCGGACGGGACGATCTGGAAGATCGCGACCTCGGCGAAGAAGGACACCGGCCCGGCCACCCGCGAGGTGGACGAGATCGTCCTGCTGCTCGGCGTCGAGGATGTGAAGGCCGGCAGGCAGTTCTACGTCGGCCGGGGCCTGACCGTGGCCAGGAGTTTTGGCGGCAAGTACACCGAGTTCGCCTCCGACGGGGCCGGCCCGGTGAAGCTGGCGCTGTACAAGCGCCGCGGCCTGGCCAAGGATCTCGGTGTTCCCGCCGAGGGCACCGGCTCCCACCGCCTCGTCCTCGGCGGCACCACCGGCCCCTTCACCGACCCGGACGGATTCACCTGGGAGGCCGCCACGTCGTCCGCGCTGTCCTGACCGCCGCCCCGCACTCCTCCCGGCCCGGCCTGCCTCACCCCATGCGAACGGACGACTTCGCAAGATCACCTGTCCGACCGCGTGCCGACGGCGTCGGCAGGATCCCGGCAGGGCCGGCCGGACACCGCCCGGTCAGGCGAGAGTCCGCCGTACGCACTCGGCGACCACATCGCGCAGACTGCCCGTGCGCTTCAGCACGTCACGCTGCACCCGGGCGCCGTTCCCGGTCTTCAGCAGCTCGGCCAGCGACTCCTGCACCAGCACCAGATCGCCGTTGTCCTCCAGGGCGTCGCGTACGTGGTCGAACAGCGCGTGCACGACCGCCTCGGCCGGGGCCGGCCGCATGGTGAGGGGATGGATCAGCTGGTCCTCCAGCCCCGACCTGGCCGCCCGCCATCCCGCGAGCCGCAGCATCCCGACCGTGTGCCGCGCGGGCGGCTCGCCGTCGCTCCACTGGCGCGACGCGGTCTCCACCAGTCCCCGCACCAGCGCGGCCATCAGCACAGTGGTGGAGGCATCCAGGCAGACGTCCGCCACGCGGACCTCGACGGTGGGGTAGGAGTGGGAGAGCCGGGCGTCGAAGTAGATCATCCCCTCGTCCCGCAGCACCCCGCTGCCCACCATCGCGTTCACCTCCTGGAGGTATCGGTCGGCGGTACCGAAGATCTCCACGGGTCCGGCCGACGGCCAGCGCCCCCAGACCTGGCTGCGATAGCTGCCGTACCCGCTGTCGTCCCCCTGCCAGAACGGCGAATTCGCGCTCATCGCCAGCAGCACCGACAACCACGGCCGCATCCGGTCGAGGACCGCGACCCCTTCCTCGTCGGACTCCACGGACACGTGCACATGGCAGCCGCAGGTGAGCTGCTCCTGGGCCGTGAGCCCGAAGTGCTCCTTCAGCCACAGATGCCGCTCGTCCGTCCCGATCGAGGGGCTCACCGGGAGCGGCGACGTCGCCAGCGCGGCGACCGACGCCCCCAGCCCCTCCGCGTGCCGCGCGGCCTCGGACCGCCAGCGCCTGATCTCTTCCGCGAGATCGCCCATCACGGTCTGCGGCCGGGTGGCGAACTCCAGCTGCTGGCGCTGGAGCTCCGCCTCGAAGACCTCCCCGCCGTCACCGTCCCGCGAGGCCGCGGCCAGTATCGCCGCCGACAGCGCCCGCGCGTCTCCGCTCTCGCCGTCCACCAGGAGGAGTTCCTCCTCGACACCCACACTGCGCATCACAAACCGCCCCTCTTGCCGCCGTCCGGCCGGAAGAGGTGTGTCCTGCTCCCGGCCGCTCCGGCTCCGACGCCATCCGGCGCGGCCCTTCACGGGGCCGTCCGGGAGGTCCGTCTGCCCCGGATTCCCCGCCTCACGCCTGGCCCGGCGCCCCTCCCGGGCGTCCGTCCGGCGAGGGCTCCGGGTGGGCACCCGGCCCGTCGGCCCGGTGCGCCAGCGGTGTGGGGGACAGGCCGCTGCTCTCCTCCCCGGGCTCCAGCAGGGTGTCGGCGGCTCCCACGATGAGCGGATCCGGCTCCCCGACCGCCTCGGTGCTCTTGCTGGGGTAGTCGAACCGCGACAGCAGACTGCGCATGGCCTCCAGACGGCCACGCCGCTTGTCGTTGCTCTTCACCACCGTCCAGGGCGCGTGCACGGTGTCGGTGGCACGGAACATGTCGACCTTGGCGGTGGTGTAGTCGTCCCACCGGTCCAACGAGGCGAGGTCGGTGGGGGACAGTTTCCACTGCCGTACCGGATCCACCTGACGGATGGCGAAGCGCGTGCGCTGTTCGCCCTGGGAGACCGAGAACCAGAACTTCACCAGCAGGATGCCGTCCTCCACGAGCATCCGCTCGAAGGCGGGGCACTGGCGCAGGAAGATCTCGTGCTCCTCCTGTGTGCAGAAACCCATGACCCGCTCCACACCGACCCGGTTGTACCAGGACCGGTCGAAGAAGACGATCTCACCGGCCGACGGCAGGTGCGCGACGTAGCGCTGGAAGTACCACTGCGTCGCTTCCCGCTCCGTAGGTTTCTCCAGCGCCACGACCCGGGCACCACGGGGGTTGAGCCGTTCGGTGAAGCGCTGGATGGTCCCGCCCTTGCCGGCGGCGTCCCGGCCCTCGCAGATGACGATCAGCCGCTGCCCGGTGTCCTTGACCCACCGTTGCAGCTTCAGCATCTCGATCTGGAGCACCCGCTTGTGCCGCTCGTACTCACCACGCTTGATCTTCTGGTCGTACGGGTAGTTCTCCTGCCATGTCTTGATCGGCTGACCGGCCCTGTCCAGCAGGACCGGCTGCTCCGGCCTGCTCTCGTCGACGGTCAGGCCCTCCAGCAGGTCGTCGGCCATTTCCCTGTCGTCCCTGCCCTCGCCCATGGCGTCACCACCGTCCCCATCACACCGTGCTTCCCACGCTATGCCTGCATGTGTGCCCCGGCACCGGCGCCCTGCCGCCGACGGCACACCGAAGCCCCGCAGGCGCGGGTTCATGGGTCGGCGTGCCGGTCCGGCGACGCCTCCGCGACGGACGGACCGCGTCCCCGCCACCGGGCGGAGCACGGCGCCCGTCTACCCCGATCACGGGTCCCGACGCCTGCGGATCCTCACGGGGACTGCCGGAGGTCGACGATCCGCTTGATCTTCCCCACCGATCGCTCCAGCGTCTCGGGGTCCACCACCTCCACGGCCACCGACACCCCGATGCCGTCCTTCACGGCGGCCGCGATCGACCGGGCCGCCTCGGCCCGCTGGTCCGGCGAGGCCTCGGGACGCGCCTCGGCGCGCACGGTCAGCGCGTCCAGCCGGCCCTCCCGGGTCAGCCGCAGCTGGAAGTGCGGGGCGACATGCGCGGTACCCAGCACGATCTCCTCGATCTGGGTGGGGAAGAGGTTCACGCCGCGCAGGATCACCATGTCGTCGCTGCGCCCGGTGACCTTCTCCATGCGACGGAACACCCGCGCCGTCCCCGGCAGCAGCCGCGTCAGGTCCCGGGTGCGGTACCGGATGACGGGCATGGCCTCCTTGGTGAGCGAGGTGAACACCAGCTCACCCCGCTCTCCGTCCGCCAGCACCTCACCGGTGAAGGGGTCGACGACCTCGGGGTAGAAGTGGTCCTCCCAGATGTGCAGGCCGTCCTTCGTCTCCACGCACTCCTGGGCGACACCCGGGCCCATCACCTCCGACAGTCCGTATATGTCGACCGCGTCGATGGCGAACCGCTCCTCGATCTCCCGCCGCATCGCCTCCGTCCACGGCTCGGCGCCGAACACGCCCACCCGCAACGAGGTCGACCGCGGGTCGACGCCCTGCCGCTCGAACTCGTCGAGCAGGGTGAGCATGTACGACGGGGTCACCATGATGATCTCGGGACGGAAGTCCTGGATGAGCTGCACCTGGCGTGCCGTCATGCCTCCGGATGCCGGGATGACCGTGCACCCCAGTCGCTCGGCGCCGTAGTGCGCCCCCAGTCCGCCGGTGAACAGTCCGTAGCCGTAGGCGATGTGCACCTTGTGCCCCGGCCGCCCGCCGGCCGCGCGGATCGACCGCGCCACGACGTCGGCCCAGGTGTCCAGGTCGCGGTCGGTGTAGCCGACGACGGTCGGCCGTCCGGTCGTCCCGCTGGACGCGTGGATCCGCCGTACCCGGGACTGCTCCACCGCGAACATCCCGAACGGGTAGTTGTCCCGGAGATCCGTCTTGGCGGTGAACGGGAAGCGGGAGAGGTCCGCGAGCGTTCGGCAGTCCTCGGGCCGGATCCCCGCCGTGTCGAAGGCCTGCCGGTAGAAGCCCACGTTCTCGTACGCGTGGTGCAAGGTGGCCCGCAGACGCTCCAGCTGGAGGGCTTCGAGCTCCGCGCGGCCGAGCCGCTCCCCACGGTCGAGCAGGTCCATCATGCGCCGTTCTCCCGTCCCACGCGGACGACCGATCGTTCGGTCGATCTGCTCCGCTCAGTAATTCAAGGACCCCCGGCACCTGGCAAGGGGGTGACGCCGACTTTCTGGACTGTGCCGCCCGCGGCGCCTCACGCGGGGACCCGGCCGCTCCGGCGGGGCCGCGCACGGCGCCCCGCCCGGAGCCCGACCGGGCCGTCCGCTCCCTTCGGCCACCCGGCCGAAGGGCGTCCGGAGCGCCGTGGCCGGCAGCGCGTCACGGCCTGTCCGGAGCCGGTCGCGATGGCTAGTCTGAGCCCGGACGACGAACCGGGAGGAGCAGGGACGTGGCCGACACCTTCATCACCCCCCAGCAGCGGCGGGCCGACCGGGGCAGGCCGGAGCTCGACCTCAGCAAGGCGGAGTGGCAATCGGGCGGTCGGGGGACCGGCGACGTCCAGATCGCCTTCGTGGAGGGCTTCATCGCGATGCGCAACGGCGGCCGCCCGCACAGCCCGTCGCTGATCTTTCCCCCGGCCGAGTGGCGTGCCTTCGTCGTCAACGCCCGGCAGGGGGAGTTCGACCCCAGGTGACGTGACCTGCGCCCACCGCCGGCCCTGTGAGGGATGCCCGACGCGCTACCGTCGGCGTCATGGCCGCGCACCCGCTCGCACTCGATCTCGCTCTCACGATCCGCCACGACGGGCAGGGGGGCGTCGCCGATGATCTCCAGGACCCCACGGGGCTCACCCGTTGGGTCCGCGAGCACGCCGACGCCCTCGCCGTCCTGCCCGCCGCCGACCGCTTCCGTGCCGACGACGACACGCTCGCCGCCGTCCGGTCCGTGCGGACCGCTGTGCGCTCCCTCTTCGCCCGGGCGGTGCCGGGCGGGCCGAACCCCTCCGACGCCCAGCGCCCGCTGCCCGTGGAGAGCGCCCTCCGGAGTCTCAACGCGGCGGCCGCCGTCGTGCCCGTCGTGCCGCACCTGAGCTGGCCCGAGGGCGGCGACCCGACGGAGGAGTCCCGGCCCGTAGGGACCGCCTCGCACCGCGACGCGCTCACCGCTGCCCTCGCGAGTTCCGCGATCACGCTCCTCACCGGCCCGGACCGCGCGCGGCTGCGGGCCTGCCACGCCCCGCGGTGCGTGCGCTACTTCCTCAAGGAGCACCCCCGCCAGGAGTGGTGCAAGCAGTCCTGCGGCAACCGCGCGCGCGTCGCCCGCCACCACGAACGCCACCGCGCCTGACGCCGCCCGACCCGGCCGCCGCCCGTGTCCCCCCGCGCCCGACGCCGCCGCCCCGGCACCACCGCCCGCCCCGGCCCCACCGCCGTCCGTTCCGGCACCGCACCGCGCGATCCGGCCGATCCCGGCGAAAGGGCCTAGTCTGGTGATCATGAGTGGAGAGCGTGACCTGACCCGGCTGCTGGCCGGTATGCGGCCCGAGCTCAACCCCGGCCGCCATGTCTTCTGCACCGTCGACGGCGCCGTCGTCCCGCCGGGCCTGCACCCCGTCGTGACCGTCGCCGAGTCCGAGGGGCTCACCCTGGTGGTACGCCAGGAGGAAGCGGACGCGGCCTCCCTCCCGTACGACTACGTGGCCGGGTGGATCACTCTGCGCGTCCACTCGGCGCTGAACGCCGTCGGGCTCACCGCGGCGGTCGCGGGAGCGCTCGCCGACGCGGGACTGAGCTGCAACGTCGTGGCCGGCTGCCACCACGATCATCTGTTCGTGGAGCACGAGCGGGCGGGGGAGGCACTCGCCGCGCTGAGGCAGTTGGCGGAGCGCTCGGCCTGAGTGCCGACCCCCGCCGCGCACACGGTGGTTGACCCCGGAGCGGACGGCCGCCCGGGCGCGCGCGACCCGGCCACGGTTCGGTGCGGAGCCACCGCGCCCGAGCCCGGCACAGGGCGCGGTGGCGGGCCGCCGACAGGGCCGGGCCCGGGCGCCGTCCGGGGGGCCGGGGCACGTACCATTGCGGCATGTCCTTCCTCCGCCGCCGCAGCGCCGCCACACCCGCGGGCCCGGACTTCGATGTCCTGGCCATGGACCCGGGCGACTGGCCCGGCAACCTCGGCGCCGGTCTGCTCCCCGCCCCCGACGGCAGGTGCCAGGGCGTCTTCCTCCGGTACGACCTGTTCGGCGGCCGGGGCCCCGCGATGATCATCGGCAATCTCCCGGAGGGCTCCCCGGCGCGCGAGCTCGGAGAGGGCCAGATCCCCTTCGAGGTGGCCCAGCTCCTGGCGGCCCTGGAGAACGACGAGCCCGTCGAGGTGGTCGAGACGGAGGACGTGCCGGTGATGCAGGGGGACAACCTGCTCATCGTGCGCCGCCTCAAGCTCTCCGAGAGCCGTATCTCCTGCGTCCAGTTCGACCGCAGCGACAACGTCCTGGTCACCATCGCCAGCTGGGACCGGCCGATCACCGACGATCTGTACGCGCTCCTCAAGCCGCTGCCCGCGGAGCTCTTCCAGCAGGGCTGACGAACCCGCCGTCCGCCCCGGGTCCCACTCCGGGCCCGGGGCGGACGGCGGTCGAGCCGTGGATTTCGCGCGGCCGGCCGGAGAGGGGCCCGGGGACGCGCGGACAGCGGGCCCCGGCCGGACAAGGAGGCGTCCCCTTCCGTCCGAGCCGATTAGAGTCGGACCATGGCAACCGACGAGGGGAACACCACCGCACGGGTCGACAGCTGGATCTGGGCCGTACGACTCACCAAGACCCGCTCACAGGCCGCTGCCGCCTGCCGGGCCGGGCATGTCCGGGTGAACGGCGAGCGCGCCAAGCCCGCCCAGCCCGTCAGGCCGGGCGACGAGGTCCGGCTGTTCCACGCCGGTCACGAGCGGATCGTCGAGGTGAAGCGGGCGCTCGCCAAGCGTGTCGGCGCTCCCGTCGCGGCCGAGGCGTACATCGACAACAGCCCGCCCCCGCCGCCTCGTGAGCATGTCGCTCTGGCCGGCGTGCGCGACCGGGGCGCGGGCCGTCCCACCAAGCGCGAGCGCCGCGAACTGGACCAGCTCCGCGGCGCCCGCCACGCCTGACGGCCGTGGCGCGCGGTCTGCCGTCCCCGCGCGCCACGGCCGGCTCCTCACGTACTCCTACGACGCGAAAAGCCCCGCGATCCGGGCCGCCGACGTCCCCGGCCCGGTCGGCCCGTAGGGCGGACGCCCCCGGTGCAGCAGAGCGGTCCCACTGCCCGAGTGGACGTCCCGCGCCGCGTAACGGCGCACCCGCCGGTGCCAGTTCAGGATTCCGGCGAGCCAGTCCTCCAGCTCCCGCACATAGGCGTCCAAGGCCGCCCTGCCTCGCGCGTCCAGCCCGAACTCCTCGCAGAGCAGGGGCAGTTCGTTCTCTTTCACATGCAGGAACTGGCGCAGCCGACCCCGCATCAGGTCGTCGACGATCGCGACACCGGTCGGGTAGTCGCATCCGAAGAAGGACTGCACCACCAGCACACCGTTGTGCACCTCGCCCTCGACCTCGATCTCCTTCTGGTACGAGAAGAGGTCGTTGAGCAGTGTCGCGTAGTCCGACGCGGAACTCTCCAGGCTCCGCAGCGTGCCGGTCCGGTAGATCTCCGCCGGGAGCTCGTGCTCGTGCCGCAGCCGGGCCAGGCTCATGGTGAGGTCCGAGCCGAAGGTCAGCCGGCGCATCTCGATGTAGTCGACCGGATCGGGCACGCGGTGCTGGGCCTGGTTGTGGAGCTCCCAGAGCCAGCTGTCCAGCATCTTGTCGAGCGACAGGCGCAGCGCGGCCCGCGCGGAAGGGCCCATCGGGCCGGCCGTGCGCTCCCACAGATCGGCGAGCGACCGCTCCATCGGACTCACCGCCAGGGCCGCGCCGGCCGCCGGGTCGTCGACGGGCATGCATGCCTTCAGCCGCTCGGTGCAGAGTTTCGCCCCGACGAGGTTGCGCGGGCGTCCGAAGACGACCGGGTAGTAGTCGTCGCCGTACGTCCCCCAGGTCAGCCACTCGGCGCTGAGCTCCAGCTCCTCGGCGGTGGCGTCCGGGTCCAGGCCGGCGGAGCAGAGCGCCAGGTCGAATCCGATCGCCATCCGCTCGTCCCAGATGTCGTCGAGCAGCCCCATCCGGCCCGCCCAGGCGACCGACTTGGCGCGGGCGTCCTCGTGGTGCGGGCTGATCGACAGCGGGAACGGCAGGTCGAACTCCGGCAGCAGGGAGGGTCCGACCTTCTGGTGCGGTACATGGGTGAACCCGCGGAGCCGTGAGGTGGCCGGGCGGCCGAAGAGCGTCCTGATGTCGAGCGCCGAGGTGCCCAGCACACCCGCGGGCGCCGAGAAGGCGGTGCGCGCGCCCTCGTTCATGTAACGACTGGAGCGCATGTGCCATTCATGACCGCCGGACTGCCAGTCCTGCAGCCCCTTCGTGTACGCCGCGACCGCGGCGCACTCGTCGGGGCTCAGGCCCTTCTCCAGGCACACTCCGGGCACCTCGGTCAGCGCCGTGTTCTCGAACTGCTGAAGCCGGGACGTCAACAGGTCGTTGACGGCATCGGCCGCCTCCTGCGTGGTACAGCCGAGGAATTTCTCCAGGACGAGGACGCCGTTGCTGTTCTCCCCCTCGTCCTCGACCTCACGCTGGTAGGAGAAGAGGTCGTTGCGCAGGTGGACGGCGTCGGAGAACGCGTCCCGCAGCACCAGCAGCGGACGTGTGTGCGCCACCCGTTCGGGCACCTCGGCGCCCGCCGCGTACTCGACGAGCCCCGCGGACCAGGGCGCGCCGCCCACCTTGCGGCGCATCTCGATGTACTCGACGGGATTGGCGATCCGGCCCTCGTCGATGTTGGTCAGTTCCCACATCGACTCGTTGAGCAGGTTCTCGGTGGCCTCCGAGAAGCGGGCCCGCCATGCCGGGGACATGCTCGGCACGGTCCGTGTCCACAGATCGGCGAGCCCGGCCTCGACCGGATTGGTCGGTTCGGGCATCCCCTGGGTCAGATCCATCGGCATGAAGGCGGGCAGCCGGTCCAGATAGGCCTTGCCGCCCGCCCTGTCCTGGGACCTCTTGAAGACCTCCAGGAAGTGGTCGTCGAAGAAGAAGACCCACACGTACCAGTCGGTGACCAGGGACAGCGCGTCCTCGTCGCAGTCGGGATGCGTGTACCCGCACAGCAGGGCGTAGTCGTGGGAGTCCAGGTCGTGTTCCTCCCAGACCCCGGATCCCTCCAGCATCCCCATGTGCCGCGCCCACTTCTTGGTGTGTGCGCGCGCGGCGTCCACATGGGGGCTGAGACGTGCCGGACAGGGCACATAGAAGTCCGGCAGTACAAAGGGCTGTGCCATGCGTGCGGGGCCTTTCGGTGGGCGAAGTGACTACCGCGCCAGCCCTACCCTTCGCCCGTACGGCCCACGCAGCACCGGTATTAGTCATATGAACGCCAGGTGGGGGACGGTGTCCGTACGGAAAGGTTCCGTCGGCCCCCCTGTGGCCGACGGAACCCCTCCGTACCGCTCAGGAGCGGAAAACCCGCACGTCGGAGGCGTTTACAAAGGCGACGCGGTGTCCGAACTGGATCTCGTAGTACAGCTCCTCGCCCCGCACCACCCGGTGCTTCGAGGTATCGAACGCCGGAGCGAAGAAGTACTCGCCGGGGACCCGGTCTCCCACGACGTACCGCTGGCCCGCGAGCAGCCGGTACGGAAGCGGCGCGACCGCCTGCACCGGTACTCCCTCCGGATACGCGGCAGCCTCCGGATAGGCGCGTCCGTACACCGCGACCTCCGCCGAGCCGTCCTTCGGGGTCAGCACCCACCCCCTCGTGCCGACCGCGGTGGGCCGGGTGCGCGGGTTGTGGAACCACGCCTTCTGGCCCAGGTACCAGATCGCCGTCCAGTCCCCGAGCCGCTCCGCGACCGCGTAGCTCTGGCCCGTCGAAGCCCTCGCGCCGGTGTCGTTGACGTCGATCGTGGAGTCCTGTCCGCCCGGTCGCAGACCGGCGTCCTTGACCAGGGGCGCGTCCTGGCGGGGTTCCGTGTGCAGCCGTACCGCCCCGCTGCCGTGCGGCGCGCAGGCCCGACCGGCCGTCACACAGCCCGTGTACGCCGGCCGGTGCTCGCCGTACCGGGGCCTGACCGTCACCACCGCGCTCCCGGGGCCGGCGCTCGGCACGACGGGCCTGCCCAACAGCTCGAAGTAGTGTGCCCAGTCCCAGTAGGGCCCCGGGTCGGTGTGCATGCCCCGGATCGTCGCCGCCGTCGTGCCGGGCACGTTGTCGTGGCCGAGGATGTGCTGCCGGTCCAGCGGGATGCCGTACCGCTTCGCCAGGTAGCGCACCAGCCGCGCCGACGTCCGGTACATCGCCTCCGTGTACCAGGCGTCCGGAGCGACCAGGAAGCCCTCGTGTTCCAGTCCCACGGACTTGGCGTTGACGAACCAGTTGCCCGCGTGCCAGCCGACGTCCTTGAGCGCGACGTGCTGGGCGATGTGCCCGTCCGAGGCGCGCAGCGAGTAGTGCCACGACACGTACGCCGGGTCCTGCACCAGCTTCAGCGTGACGTCCCAGGTCGCCTCCGTGTCGTGGATGACGATGTAGTCGACCGACTGGGAAGCCGGCCGGGCGGACTTGTCGTGGTTCCCGTAGTCGCCCTCCCCGAACTCCTCGTAGGGCGCGGGAATCCATTCGCATGCCACCGAGTCCGGGCACTCGGTCGACGCGGCGTCGGTCGTGCGCAGGCCCAGTCCTGTTGCCTGCGACCGGTCGGGGACTGCCCGGGGGTCCGCGGGCAGGGTGACCAACTGTCCGCTGTCCGTGGTGCGGCGTTCACCCGTACGAATGATGTCGAAGACGTCGTTCGCGTACGTCGTGGCGGTGGCCGCGTCGTCGGCGCCGGAGTACAGCGCCACCGCGCCGTACCAGTCCGCCGGATCGGCGCTCGGAGGCCGGCCGAGATCCCGCTGGGCCTGTGCCAGCAGCGCCGCGCCGCCCCGGATGTTCGCGGCGCTGCTGGTGCGCAACCGCTCGGCGGGCAGCCCCGACAGCTCGGCCGCCCGGTCCAGGGTGCGCAGCCGCGGCGGGAGGCCGGAGTCCTCGGGAAGCTCCCGGCCGACGAGGTCCTTCGGGGGCCGTGAGCCGTCACCGCGCGCGTCCTCGCCGCCGTGCGAGTGGTGGGGGGCCGAAGCGAGCGCCGTACGCACGTCGGTGAGGTGCATCGGGCCGTAGCCGCCCGTGACGCTCGGGGAGCCGCCGTGCCCGTCCCACCGGGACTGGAGGTACGACACGGCCAGCAGAACGCCGCTCGGCACCCCGTAGCGTTCGGCGGCCGCGGTGAACGCGCTCTGGAGAGTGCCGGAAGCGGGGTGCCCGGCCGTCGCGGACGGGGACGCCGAGAGCAACGGGAGCAACAGGGCGGCGGACACCACCGCGCCACCCGCTCTCCGTACCTGTCGACCCGCACTCCGACGTGGATACCGATGGGCGCAGCGGTGCAATGCAGCCTCCTGTGACGGATGGTGCGGCGGCCGGACCCGTACAGGGGTATCGGCTGGCGCGCCATCCGTCAATCAGGCTGCGGCAAAGGGGAGTTCGCACGTCAACTCGGGTATCCGACGGTTGACCCGGGTTTTCCCCGTGGCGGCGTGCGGGCCTGCGGTGCGACAGTGGTATGGACCAATGGGGGCGTGCAGGTTCAGTCGACCCGGACGGCGAGCAGGCACGCGTCGTCGTCGTGCGCGGAGCGCCCGTACTCCTCGGTGAGCCGGTCGACGATCTGCTGCGGCGTCCGGTCGCCGCACGCGGTCAGCTGGTCCGTCAGCGCGGTGATCCCCTGCATGATGTCCTGACCCCGCCGCTCCACCACGCCGTCCGTGTACAGCAGGAGCACGTCGTCCGCCATCAGCGGGAACTCCGCCGTCTCGTACGCGTGGCCGGGCAGCACCCCCAGCAGCGGTCCCCGGTGCTCCACCGGCAGGGTGAACGCGTGCCCACCGCGCAGCAGCAGCGGAGCCGGATGCCCGGCACTCGTCCAGCGCAGCACCCGGTCGTCCCCGATGTGCCCGACCACCACGGTGGCCGTCGACGCCGCGGCGGGATCGCTGCACACCAGTTCGTTGAGCCAGCTCGTGACATCACCGGCCGAGGCGCCCGTATGGGCGAGCCCCGCCATCGCGTAGCGCTGCTGGGCCATCCGGGCGACCGCGTCCAGACCGTGACCGCTGGCGTCCCCGATGGCGATCAGCGCCCGGCGGTCCGGCAGCGGCCGGCACTTGTACCAGTCACCGCCCACGGCGGCGTCCGGCTCGGCGGGCAGATAGGCGGCCGCCGCCACCAGCCCCAGCTCCGCCAGCCCCTCGGAATAGGTCGGCAGCAGTGCCTCGCGCAGCGCCGAGGCGACATGCCGCTCGGCGGAGGCCTGCTGCCGCAGCTGCTCGGTCTCCCACTGCTTCTCCACCAGCCTGCGACGGCTGCGCATCTGCGGGGTGAGATCCCGGGCCACGATCTGCAGCGCCCAGGGCCGCCCGTCCGTCCCGGTCACCGGTCTCCCGAGCAGGTCCACCGTGCGCACCTCGCCGAGCACCAGGAACCGGATCCTGGTCCAGGCGGGCTCCTCGCCGGCCATCACCGACGCGATGAACTCCGCGAACGGCACCACATCGGCCTCCACCAGGGCGTCGCAGAGCTCCAGCAGGGACCACGGCAGCTGGGGGTCCCTGCGGAAGATCCGCTGCAGCCCCTCCGACCAGGACACCGCCCCCGACAGCAGGTCCCACCGTCCCCACCCCATCGACGCGAGGTGCTGGGCGTCGACGGTGAGCAGCTCCGCCTGACTGCGAACGGGTCGCCAGGCCGTCAGCACCTGATCGCCGCAGGCTGCCGCGTAGTGCACCAGCTGCACCCGCTTGAGCCTGCCGTGCCGCTCCTCGGTGTAGTCCACGACGAGCCCGTCGAGCGAGCGCCCGGTCGCCAGTACGTCGGCGAGGGCGGGCAGCAGCCCGGTGGCGGCGGCCCCGGGCCTGGCCTCCAGGAACCGCCGGCCCACCTGCTGGTCCGGCGCCACCAGCCAATCGGCCGAGCGGACGTGGTTGCCCGCGCGGATGACGAAGTCCGTGATCCCGCCGGCGTCGTCCCGTACGGGCGCGAGCAGCGCCGCCGACACCGGAATGGCGGGCAGGGTGGCGCACACGCATCCCAGGGGGTCGTGCCCCTCACCCGCGCCCACGCAGGCGTGCCACGCGCCGTCCCCCTGGCCGCAGGGGCACTGTCCCCCGGGGGTGGGCGGGGCGTCGGCCTCCGCGGCGGTCGCGGCCGCCGCGGCCACGGTGGTCGATCCTGCCGCGGCCCCGTGTCGCACATCGGACCGCAGTGACGCGACCTCACGCTCGATGAACGCCTTGAGCGAGGCGACGTCGGCCTGGGGCGACGCCTTCATGGGAGCACCCTTCTGGTCGTAGGGGACGGGATGTCGTCCGGGCGCTGCCGGGGGCCGCCGCGGCGGCCGGTGCGGGCCCGGCAGGAAACCGGAGCCGGAACCGGAACGGACATCGCGCTGTCCGTCCGGGGCGTCGGGGTGGCCGGGCCGACGTCCGCACCGGGTGGCTCCGTACCGGGTAGGGCCCCGCCCGGTCGATAGTGCCTCACGTCATCGTTCCCCTTCTCGCTGTGCACGGCAGTTCCGCACGTCCCGGGTAAGGCTGGATAATTCATTGCATTACTGGACAGATACTCGGTAAACGATGGTGAGGCATTCCGGCGCACGCGCAGGCCGATGGCCTGGCCGGTCCGGGCCGAAGGTCCTGCGCCGGAGAGGCCGAACGACGTGGCCGGCCCCGCTCCGCCCCGGCAATACCCAGGGCAGCCGGCCCACGGCACACAACGAACCGGAGGAAGCGGAAGATGAAGTGGATCGCGTGGAGCAGGGCGCAACTCCTGCGGATCACGGACCGGTTGGGACCCTCACGCGTCCCGGCCGCGCCGCCCCCGGAGTCGCTCCGGGTCCGAAGCCCGGACGAGGGGACCCGGTGGACCTGCGTCGAGCGGCAGCGGATCAGCTGGCAGTGTTCGGGGAGCCTGTGGCACCCCTGCGACGTCCTGCTGGAACGCCGCACGGATGAGGGCTGGTCCCTCGTGGCGCTGCTCGCCGCCCATGTCGACCCGCGCTCCCTCGGCACCTCCGTGGTGGTGCCCGAGCTGCCCGCGGGGCCCTATCGCGTCCTCATCACCTCCCCGGAGCTGCCCACGGCGGTGTGCAGCCCACCGCTGGAGATCAGCCGTTCGTAGCCGCGCCCGGCGCGGGCCGCACCGGCGGCTTCGAGCATGCCGACAGCACCCGACAGCACCCGACCGCGCGCCGGCCGACCGGGACGGCGCGGCCGCGCCCCGGCTACGACCGGCGGGACCGCCCCTGGTCGTTACGGCCGCGGGAGACCGGCGCCGGAGCCGGGCCCGGCTCCCGGGTCCGCTCCCTGCCGGGCTGCGGCCGCGGTCGGCCCGGGGTTCCCGTCACGGCCGGGCCGCGACGACCCGACGGGGCCCGCACATGACAGCGCGCTGTGTGCCGGTGCGTCGCACCAGGCACACAGCGCCCTTCCCCCTCACCGGCCGGTCAGCGAGTGCCGACCGCAGCGCGCACGGCCCGCCGTGCCAGCGCGCAGTCATCGTGCAGCCGCCTCAGCAGCAGCCGCTGTTCCTCCCCGGCCGACACCCCACCGGGCTGGACCGGGATCGAACCGGCCGACGGAGCCTCTCGTATCGTGCGCTGCACCGCCGTCTCGTACGTCCGGATCTCCCGGGTGAGCACGATCATCAGGTTGACCAGGAACGCGTCCCGGGCCGCCGGGCCGGCCGTCTGCGCCAGCTGACTGATCTGGCGCCTGGCCAGCGGGGCGTCGCCGAGGACGGCCCACAGGGTCGCCAGGTCGTACCCCGGCAGGTACCAGCCCGCGTGTTCCCAGTCGACCAGCACCGGGCCGGCGGGGGACAGCAGGATGTTGGAGAGCAGCGCGTCACCGTGGCAGAACTGCCCCATGCCCTGCCGCCCGCCCGCGTGGGCCAGTCCGTGCAGCAGCTTCTGCAGGTCGTCGCGGTCGCGGTCGGTGAAGAGCCCCAGCTCGTGGTAGCGGGAGATCCGTGACGCGTAGTCGAGCGGCGCGTCGAAGGTACCGACCGGAGGACGCCAGTCGTTGAGCCGGACG
This sequence comes from Streptomyces sp. SP18CS02, assembly GCF_036322365.1. Classification (NCBI taxonomy): domain Bacteria; kingdom Bacillati; phylum Actinomycetota; class Actinomycetes; order Kitasatosporales; family Streptomycetaceae; genus Streptomyces; species Streptomyces sp. SP18CS02. Next base: position 227,310 of record NZ_JAQYXC010000275.1, on the reverse strand, counting down.
ATCGCGCCGAGCACGGCCCGCAGGTCCGAGCGGGGCGGGGCCTCGGAGGGGTGGCGGGAGAGAGCTGCCGCACGTCCGGGCATCCGCTCGATCACCAGGGTGCAGTTGTCGGGGTCCGCGGCGATGAGCCGGGGGGCCCTTACCGGCGGGCGGTGCCGGACGAAGGTGCGGTAGGCGGCGATCTCGTGACGGAACCGCTCGGCCCAGGCCGGGGAATGGTCCAGTAAACACTTGGCGACCGCGGTGGCGCGTCCCGTGGTGCCGACCAGCAGTACGGAACGCCCGCTGCGGCGCATCACCTGGACCGGGTTGAACTCGGGGCAGATCCGGTGCACCGACGCGATGGCCTTCCGCATCTGCGCGCCCTGAGGGCCGGACAAGTCGATTCTCCCGCTCAGCGGCCCGGCCACCGTCCCGGCCCAGTGCCGGGCCCGACCCGCCTGGGAGGGATCCAGATACGGTCCGCTGCCGACCGGGACGGAGCGCTGCGGCCGGGGCGGGGCGGACACGGAGGACGATGCTGTGTACATGGGCGAGACAGATCCCTTCGTGTGCCGACGAGTTGCGTGCGCTGCCCCGTCCCGGCCACCGGTCAACACCCTGGGGAATGAGGGCCGGTTGCCGGGCCGGGGTGGCGCGTTCCTACCTGACACCCGGCCCCGGGTGGCACACCATCTGGCGAACCCTGGCGAAGCCTGGCGAATAGTCGCCAGCCCTATGACCGCGGGCTACTGTCAACTCAGCCGAGAACCTGGGGGCTTTACGTGACCGGAGAACCCAACACCCGTCTTGCGGACCTGTTCGGCCTGGCCGGCTGGTCCAAGGGAGAGCTCGCGAGGCTCGTGAACCGGCAGGCGGCGGCCATGGGCCACCCGCAGCTGGCGACCGATACCTCACGGGTACGGCGTTGGATCGACATGGGGGAGACCCCGCGTGATCCCGTGCCCCGAGTGCTGGCCGCCCTGTTCACCGAGCGACTCGGCCGTGTCGTGACCATCGAGGACCTCGGGTTCGTGCGACACGGGCGCGCCGGGAAACGGCGGGACGTCAGGAACACCGACAACCCTGACGGGCTGCCCTGGGCGCCCGAGCGTACGGCTGCGGTCCTCACCGAATTCACGGGAATGGACCTCATGCTCAACCGACGCGGCTTGGTGGGCGCGGGCGCCGCGCTCGCCGCAGGCTCCGCACTCACCAGCGCCATGCACGACTGGCTCCACATCGATCCCGCTGCCACCGCCGACGCTTCCCGTCCCGGGGATCCCCTGCACGCCGACCCCGCCGGATACGACCGCTATGAGGCCGCCCCCATCGGGTCGCAGGAGATCGAGGCACTGGAACGCTCCGTCGAGGTGTTCCGTGCCTGGGACGCGGCCCGTGGCGGCGGGCTCCAGCGCAAGGCCGTGGTGGGCCAGCTCAACGAAGTGGGCGGCATGCTCGCCTACCGCCACCCCGATCACCTCCAGCGCAGGCTCTGGGGCGTCGCCGCCAACCTGGCCGTCCTGGCCGGCTGGATGTCCCACGACGTGGGCCTGGAACCCACGGCGCAGAAGTACTTCGTCATCGCCGCCCACGCGGCGCGCGAAGGGGGCGACCGGCCGCGCGCCGGGGAGGCCCTCTCCCGGGCCGCCCGGCAGATGGTGCATCTGGGCCGGCCGGACGACGCGCTCGATCTGATGAAGCTCGCCAAGTCAGGCTCGGGCGAGGAGGTCCTGCCGCGTACCCAGGCCATGCTGCACACCATCGAAGCCTGGGCGCAGGCGGCCATGGGGCGCGGTCAGGCCATGCGGCGCACCCTGGGGGAGGCCGAGGAGCTCTTCGTCTCCGACAAGGGCGATGTGCCACCGCCCAGCTGGATGCAGATGTTCGACGAGGCGGACCTGCACGGCATGCAGGCCCTGGCCTACCGCACCCTCGCCGACCACGACCCCGCGGCGGCAGCCACCGCCCAGCGTCACGCCCGGCGGGCGCTGGAACTGCGGGAGGGCGGCCGCCAGCGTTCCAAGATCTTCGACTACATCTCGCTCGCCTCGGCGTGCTTCATCGCGGACGATCCCGAACAGGCCGACCGCTACGCCCGGCTGGCGCTGGTGTCGATGGGGGAGACCTCCTCCCACCGCACGTGGGACCGGCTGCGTGAGATGTACCGGCTCACCGGCGAGTACGCCGGCTACACAAGGATCGAGGACCTGCGTGAGGAGATCGAGCTCGCCATGCCCAGAAGCACCGCCAAGAAGCCGCCGAGGAGTCCGAGAATCTGACCCGACCCGGCCGGCGCAACCGGGAACGGCCTCTCCCGCGACAGCTCGTCGCGGCGCCGGTCCCCTCGTGGTGCCACGGCTCCGGTCCGGACCGCCGACGGCCGGTGAGGCGGCTCCGTCACATCGTCATCCTGTCCACTGACACCCCCTGGGACGGCTCGCCGACCCTGGCGGCCATCACGCAGGCGTCGTCCTCACGAGGGGAACCACCGAACTCCTCCACCATCAACCGCACACATTCCTGTGCGTCCCGGGCTTCGGCGAACCGCGGTGCCATCGCGAGCAGCCTGTCCACTCCCGAGTGGTCCGGGTCGGCACCGCGCGTCAGTCCGTCCGTGTGCAGCACCAACAGGTCTCCGGGCCGCAGCCGCACTTCGGCCTGCTCGTACGCGGCACCGGACGTCGCACCGAGCAGGACCCCGTCCGGGCGCGTCAGCGTGCGCCCCGTCCCGCCGCGGAACAGCAGCGGGGCGGGGTGTCCCGCCTGCGCCCAGCGGAGGGTCCCGGACGCCGGGCTGTACCGGCAGCACACGGCGCTGCCGAGGGCGGGCTGGGCCGAGGCTTCCAGGAGCTGGTTGAGGTGCCCCATCAGGGCCCCCGGCCGGATCCCTGCCACGGCCATTCCGCGCAGCGCGCCCAGCAGCATCGCCATCGAGGAGGTGGCGGACACCCCGTGCCCGGTCAGGTCGCCGACCGTCAGCATCACCTCGCCGTCGGGCAGTTCCAGCACGTCGTACCAGTCGCCGCCGATCAGGGCGCTGTTCCCGGACGGGAGGTAGTGCCCCGCCAGGTCCAGTGCCGTCGTGTCGCCGTGAGGAAAGCGCAGGGGGCCGCGCCAGGGAGGCAGGACCGCTTCCTGGAGCTCGACGGCCACCCGGCGTTCGGTCCGCTCGACATGCTGACGGCGGCTCAAGGTGTCGCGTGACTCGCGCACCGCCCGCTCGCTTCGGCGCAGTTCGCTGACATCGCGTAACACCGCCCACATCGACGCGGTGCACCCGTCGGTGTCGAGCACGGGTTCGCCCGTCATGTGCAGGGTGCGCACCCGTCCGTCCGGCCGGACGATGCGGAACTCGCCGTCGACCGGCTTCCCGTCGATCAGGCAGCCCGTCACCATCGCGGTGAGCGCGGCCTGGTCCTCGGCGAAGACCACGGAGGGCAGCTCGTCCAGTGACATGGGGCCGTTCCGCGGGGTACGGCCGAAGATCTGGTACAGCTCCTGCGACCAGCTCACCTCATCGGTGAGGAGGTTCCACTCCGCGCTGCCGACCCGGCTGAGGAGGGAGCCGGTGGGCAGCCGTCGGGCCGCCCCCCCCTCGTCGACGGCCGTGGCCGATGCCTCCCAGGACTCCACGGTCTCCATGAGTCCGTCCGGGACACCGACCCTGAGCTGGCCCAACTGTGCTCCGACATCGTCCAATTGGGTGACCGCGAGATCACACAGGGCGCGCTGCCAACGGCCCTGCGGGTCGTCCTCGTCCACCGCGGCGTCCCGGCGCACGGCGTCGACATCCCCGCGCAGCCGACGGGTCTGCGTGATCAGTGCCTCCACCGTGCCGCGCTCGGGCGGCTGCGGGGCGGGACGGTCCGCGAACAGATGGGACGGCATGTCGTACTCCGATACACGCGCGGCGCGGCCAGGATCCGAATGTAAGGACCGGCTACGACTTTGGCACAGGCCGCCAGGGCCTGTAAGGGGTTTGGCAACACTCGATACGGTGGTGCTTCTGGCATATGCCGAAGGCCTGAGGGAGACCGGCCGTCCCCGGACACGACTCACGGCAGGATCGAGTCAACATACCCCCCCGTCGACGCGGACGGCGGCACCCGTCGTCGCGGACGCCTGGGCGAGCTGAGGTAGACGCCATGTGTGCGATCCCCTCCGGTCCGATCAGCCGCCGGAGCAGCGACCGGGGCCGGTGCTCCCGCATGAACGCGCGCCGGGCCTCGTCCCACGGCAGAGCCCGGTCCACCGGTTCGTACGCGACGAGATCCTCCACTCCGCCCATGCGGGTGGGGCCGGTGATCAGGGAGTTGACGGTGACACCGGTGCCGGCCGCCTCCTTGGCGAAACCCCGGCCCACCGCGAGCAGGGCTGTCCTGGACGTCCCGTAGTGGATCGTCTCGGCGGGGATGCCTGGAGATCCACGTGCGTGCGCCCGGTTCCTCTCCCGCTCGCCCGGTCCCCGGTTCCCGTGGTGCACCGAGGGTCCGGCAGGTGAGCGACGGCGGCGCGCGCCGCCGACTGCCCGCCCACCGGTCCGGGCGCGGCCCGTTCCCGCGTCCGTCCCGCCCGGCGCCGCGCAGGTGTTCCCCCGCCACCGCGGTGAACACGATGACGTGGACCGACGGGGATCGGGTACTCGGAGGTCCCGGCGCCGGGCCGGGGACACCGTCGTGGGAGGACAGGAACCGTGAGCACCGAAGCCGGCAAGAGGATCGTCGTCACCGGAGCCACCGGCAATGTCGGCACCAGCGTGGTGGCCGCCCTGGCCGCGGACCCCCAGGTCTCCTCGATCCTGGGCCTGGCCCGCAGGGTGCCCGGCTGGTCGCCGCCGAAGACGCAGTGGGCGTCGGTGGATCTCAGGCGGGACTGCGACCTGGTCACGCTCTTCGAAGGGGCCTCTGCCGTCATCCATCTGGCCTGGGCCTTCCAGCCGACGCACGACGCGGTCAAGACGTGGCGCACCAACGTCCTCGGCAGCCTCCAGGTCTTCCGGGCCGTGGCCGAAGCCGGTGTACCGGTCCTGGTGCACGCCTCGTCGGTGGGCGCCTACGCGCCGGGCCCCAAGAACCGGGCGGTCGACGAGTCGTGGCCCACCCATGGCTGGCCGGAGGCCGCGTACTGCCGGGAGAAGGCGTATCTGGAGCGGGCACTGGACGCCTTCGAGCCGAACCACCCCGAGGTGCGGGTGGTTCGCATGCGGCCGGCGTTCCTGTTCAAGGAGGAGTCCGGGAGCGAGCAGCGCCGGATCTTCGCCGGGCGCTTCATGCCGGGCCCGCTCGCCCGGCCCTCCCTGCTGCCGATCGTCCCTGACATCCCCGGCCTGCGCTTCCAGGCGCTGCACACCGACGACGCGGCGCAGGCGTATCGCCTCGCGCTCGTCCACGAGGTGCGCGGCGCCTTCAACCTGGCCGCCGAGCCGCCCATCGACGCCCATGCGCTCGCCGGTCTCTTCGGCTCCCGGGTGGTCCGTCTGCCGCGCCCGGCCGCCCGCACGGCACTGGCCGCCGGGTGGGGACTGCACCTGATACCGGCCTCGCCGCAGCTCTTCGACGCGGTGCTGCGACTGCCCCTGATGGACTGTGCCCGGGCCCGCACGGAACTGGGCTGGGAGCCCGAACGGACCGCCCTGGAGGCGATCGAGGAGATGCTGCGGGGCATGCGGACCGGTGCCGGGATGGACACCGAACCCTTGGCGGGCCGCAAGGCCGGCTGAGGGGCGCAGAGGCTGTTGTGTTTGCTGTGCTGGCTGTGCTTTCTGAGGGCTGCTGTGCCCACTGTGCCCGCACGGCCGCTGTGCCGCACGGTCGCTGTGTCCGTGGCGGTCCGGGCTTCCGCGCCGTTCGTCACAGCTCTGGCGCAACCTTGTCACCCGCGCACGGTCACCTTTGCCCCGCCACCGTCCGCCCGGGACCCTGGCAGCACCGAGTCGACCGAACGGGGACAGACCATGAGATTCCGTCGAACCGCCCTCCGTCCCGCCCTGCGCGGAGCCTTCGCGGTCCTGGCCGCCGCCCTCCTCGCGGCCGTGCCCGCGCCCGCCCGGGCGGAGGCCGCGCCGGGCTTCCTCGGCGGGGCGGACCTGCCGCCCGCCCCGGGGGCGTCCTGGCAGGCGGACCGCGTCACCGGGGGACTGCCGGCGAAGGCTCCCTTCTGTCTGGAGAAGGCGTTGCCCGCGTCGGGCCGCTCCGCCTGGCACCGTACCTTCCGCACCGACCTCGACACGGGTGCCGTGCAGATCGTGGTCACCTCCCAGGACACCGCCACCGCCCGTGCCCTGGCCGCCGCCGTCGAGAAGGCAGCCGTCCGCTGCGCCGCCGAGTGGCTGGGCGGCACCCCGGGCGGCAGCGCCTCCTGGCGGGACTACGGTCCGATCACCGTCGAGGACGGGGCGAGGGTCATCGGCGTGCACACCTCCGTACCGGATTCCGACCCCTCGGTCCATCTCACCGGCGTCGGCCGGGACGGCCGTGATGTGACGATCGTGCAGTGGGGCCGGATGGGTGATCTGGTGCACGCGCCGGTGGCGGCGTTCGAGAAGACGACCGTCACGGCCGTACGGAAACTGCGCTGACCACCGCCTCTCGGGGGCGGCGGGGACGGCGAAGACCGCGAATACCGGGAAGGAGGCCCTCCGGAACGACGGCGGGCCGTCCTCGCGTGCGTCGTGGGTGCGCCGTACCCTCCGGTAGTCGGCCAACCCCACCGCGCTTCTCGGCCATTGCCGGGGTGGCCGCTCCGGTTCGTGGTGAAGACGCTTCCCCGCCTGGGCACCTCTAGAGGCAGAACGGCAGGACGCCCCGGCGTCCGTCGTCGCGACGCGCTTCGGGAGGAGGCGAGAAGCCGTGCCGGACAGGCGTCCTCGTGGATATCAGCCGGATTGGCAACCGCGCCCGGCGACCCAGGAGTTGCTGGCAGCGGTCGAACTGATCCTCGGCAGATACGCTGCCCAGCTTCCCCTGACGATACGGCAGATCTGGTACGCGGCGATCGCCGAAGGCTTCCTCATCCGGCAGGAACGCACCTACAAACGGCTGGTGGAGATCCTCGGCATGGCGCGTCGCTCCGGCCGCATCTCCTGGCTGGCGATCCGGGACGACACGCAGGCAGCCGTCGAACCTCTCGCCTACGACGGCCCGGACGGCTTCCGCCGGGCGCTGGTCGAGGCGGCCCTCGGGTACCGTCTCGACCGTCAGGCCGGCCAGGCCGCCCGGATCGAGCTCTGGTGCGAGACCCCAGGCATCGTGCCCCAACTGGCCGCGGTCACCGACCCCTGGGGCGTGCCCGTCTACGCGGGCACCGGATTCACCAGCCTGTCCGGCAAGCGCGCGGCCGCCCTGCGGGCGGCCTCCGGTGGCCATGAGGCGCTGTGCATCCTGGTGATCAGCGACTGGGATCCGAGTGGACTCCACCTGTTCACGGCCCTCGCCGAGGACATCCGGGCCTTCGCGGCCCTCGACGCGCCCGACGTACGGATGGAGTTCGAACGCCTGGCCGTGACCGAGGAACAGATCGCCGAGTTCCGCCTGCCGACCAGTCCCGTCAAGGCCACCGACCGGCGTTCCTTCCCCGGTACGTCCACCACCCAGGCGGAGGCGTTGCCCCCGGACGTGCTGGCCTCCCTCGTACGCGACGCGATCAGCCGCCGCCGGGACGCCGCGGTCCTGGCCGAGGTGCTCGAACGCGAGGACGTCCAACGGCGGGCCCTGCTGGAACGTCCGCCCGTCTGACGAGAGGGCCCCGGGCCGGGCCGCCCGCCCGGGGACGTCGTCGGCACCGGCGATCAGGCGTGGCCGCCCGGACGCGCGGGTCGACGGCGCGGACCGCGACCATGGGGGAGCCCGTACCCCGCCGGCCCGGTACGTGCCGGCGGGCCGTGCGCCGCTTCGCCGGGACGGATCCGGGCGTCAGGGAGGGCTGCCCGGTTCCGCCGTGCCGCGCAGCCGGTCGAGGCGGCTGATGACCGGCGTCGCGCTGACCCCGTGCAGCACCACCGAGGCCAGCACGGTGAAGGCCACCACCGCCCACAGCTGTCGTTCCAGCCCGTTGAAGTCGTCGTGTCCCAGGGCGTACGCCAGGTAGTAGAGCGACCCGATGCCACGCAGCCCGAACACGGCCGTCACCACCCGTTCCCGGGGCCCGGCGCGGAACCCGAGCTGCGCGATCCACCCGGTGACCGGACGGACCACCAGCACCAGGAGCAGCGCGAGCACGGCGGCCTGCCAGGTGAGGTACCGGAGGGCCCCGGAGGCCAGGAATCCGCCGAGGAGGAAGAGCAGCAAGGCGGTCAGCAGACGTTCGATCTGCTCCGTGAACCCGTGCAGCACCTTGTGGTAACCATGGCTGCGCTCGGCGGCGCGCAGGGTGCAGGCGGTGACGAACACCGCCAGGAACCCGTAGCCGTGGAGCAGCTCCGTCACTCCGTACGACAGGAACGTCGCCCCCAGCGCCACGAAGCCCTCCATGTGCTCCGAGAGCCGCAGCGACGATGCCCTGGCGCGGAAGAACATCCTGCCCAGCAGCCGCCCGACGCCCACCCCGGCGACCAGCCCCACGGCGCCCTTGAGGAGGACGTCGACCAGCGCCCAGTCCCCGATCCACCCGGTCGACCAGCCGGCTCCCGCCGAGGCGGCGAGCGCGACGGACGCCAGGACGAAGGGGAAGGCCAGACCGTCGTTGAGCCCTGCCTCACTGGTGAGGGTGAAGCGCACCTCGTCCTCGTCGTGCTCCGAGTCCGTCGGCTCGCCCACGCGTACCTCCGCGGCGAGCACGGGGTCGGTGGGTGCCAGGGCGGCGGCCAGCAGCAGGGCCGCGGCGGGCGGCCAGTCCAGCAGCGACCAGGCCAGGACGGCCATGGCCAGCACCGTCAGCGGCATGGTGATCCCCAGCAGCCGCCAAGTCCCCGCCCAGGCGCGGAGGCCCGGCGGCCGGTTGATGGCCAGCCCCGCGCCCATCAGGGACACGATCACGCAGACCTCGGTGATGTGCTCGACCCACAGACGGTCCCGGACGGGGTCGACCGTCGGCAGTGGCAGGGGCAGGAAATGCACGAGGACACCCGCCGCCAGGAACACCATCGGCATGGAGAACGGACGGCGGAAAGCGACCCGGGGCAGAACCGCCGCTCCGAGCGCACCGACGCCCAGCACGGCGTACACCACGTCGGCGAGCCTCATGGCGGGCTCGCGTCACAGGACCGGAGGCGCAACAGGCCCCCTCAGTGGCCGGTGGTGCGGCTGTTCAGGGTGAACAGGCCACCGTCGGGGTCACGGAGCGTGGCGCTCGACCCCGGATCGTGGCTGATCACGGTGCCCCCGAGCCGCAGCGCGGCACTGACACGCCCGTCGACGTCGGTCACCGGGAAGTGGACCTCCCAGCGCGGACGGATCGTGGGGTCCGGTGCGGCTTCGAGCGCGCCGGAGCTGAGCCGGGCGACGACGTGTCCGGCGCTGCGCAGGACGACTTCCTCCTCCTCGTACTCCACGTCGCAGCAGCCCGGGCGGCCGCACGCCCAGTCGAGGATCTCCCCGTAGAAGATCGCGGCCTCGAAGGCGTCCCGGGTCTGCAGCCGCACCCAGGCGGGTGCCGCGGCACGCCAGTTCTCCCATCCGGTGAGCAGCTGTCCCTCCCAGATGCCGAAGACCGCTCCGTCCCGGTCGGCGGCGAGTGCCCCTCGCCCCATCACGAAGGCGACGGGCCCCACGGCGACCGTTCCGCTGCGCTCCCTGATGCGCGCCGCCGTCTGGTCGGCGTCCTGGACCGCGAAGTAGGGGGTCCAGGCCACGGCCACCTGGAGAGCGGGCGCCAGGGCGCCGATGCCGGCCACCGGCCTGCCGTCGTCGACCGCCACGCTGAACTCCTCGCCCAGTCGCGCGGGACGGAACGTCCACCCCATGACCGTGCCGTAGAAGTCCTGCGCCGCGCGCAGGTCGCGAGCCATCAGACTGACCCAGCAGGGGGCCCCGAACACCGACCCGCTGGATGTCTTCCCCTCGGCCCTCGTCGCCGTCGATTCTGTGTTCATGTGCACAACCGTCCTGGTTCACTGCTGCGACTGGACGCTCCGCCCCGCTCTGCGGCCCCGGCCCCAGGAGGAGCCGCGGGACAGGGCTACGGCCGGTTCACGCGCGGGAGGGCACTCCCGCCCCTTCCACCCGGTGTCCATCTTTGCACTGTTTGCACGGAGCAGCCCGGTTCATCCCCCGGTCGGTTCGGCGAGCCGGTGACGCACCGTGCGGGATCCCTCGCGGACGGTCGACGCCGGGCGCGGGGCCCGGAGGCCGCGTGCCCGGGGGCGCTGACGCAGCCCATGGCCGTTCCGGGGCGCCTCCGCTTCCCCGCCCTGACCGGCCCCGGCGGCCCTCGCCCGCCCCCGGTCGTCCCCGGCGCGGAGGGGCCGCCTCGTCCGTCGCCACCGGCACGGCACAGCGCTCCCCCGGACGGGATGTCCGGGGGAGCGGGGCCCGATGCTCGCGGGCCGGCACCACGGCCGCTCGTGCGCCGGCCGTGTGGCGGCGGTGGTCCGACGGCGGCGTACCGGGCCGGGAGCGGAGAGGTCAGACCTGGCCGCGCCAGGCGCCGGTCTCGGTGCCGCGCGACTCGATGTAGGTCTTGAACCGCTTGAGGTCGCCCGAGACCTGGCGCTTGACGAAGCCCAGCTTGTCGCCGACCGTCTCGGCCAGGCCGTCGGGGTCGAACTTCATCTGGAGCATCACCTTGGTGGTGGCGTCGTCGATGCGGTGGAAGGTCACCACTCCGGCCTGCTCCGCCTCGCCCGCCACGGTGGTCCACGCGACCCGCTCGTCCGGGATCTGCTCGGTGATCCTGGCATCGAACTCGCGCTCCGCGCCGTTCACCTTCGTCACCCAGTGGGTGAGCGTGTCCGTGCGCTGCTCGATCCGCTCCACCCCTTCCATGAACGCGGGGAAGGTCTCGAACTGCGTCCACTGGTTGTAGGCGGTGCGCACCGGAACGGTGACTTCGATGGATTCCTCGACCTGCGACATCAGATGTACGTCCCTTCCTCGGGTCCCGACAGCCCGGCCGTACGCCGGGGCAACGTCCGTATCGGGTCCCTCCGCACTCTGTTGCCCCGTCGTCGCGAAGTCATGGCTGCCGATCCGGGAGAACCCGCGCGACGGCCGGCGGCCCGGGAGCGGGCCGTCACCGGCGCCCCGACGCCGTTCAGCCGCCTCCCGCGGATCCGGAGCGGGTGCGCCGCGGCCCAGGGGGGACCACCATGGAAGGAGCGAGGGGCGCGTTACCGTGGTGCGCGGGCCGCCCCCCGCCGCGGCCGCGAGCTCTTCTCACCCCTGGGGGCCATCGGAGCTCCGCCATGACCAACCACCACAGGGCCGGGCGTGACATCACCGTCCTGACGGATTGCCTGGAGGTGCCGGGGATCGGATTCCTCCCCGTCAACTCGTTCGTTCTGCACGCCGCCGAACCGGTCGTCGTCGACACCGGACTCAGTCTGCCCGACCGGGATTTCCTGGCGCTGCTCAGCTCCGTGATCGATCCCGTCGACGTGCGGTGGATCTGGCTCACGCACCCCGACCGGGACCACACCGGCGGGCTCTTCGACCTGCTGGCCGCGGCACCCAAGGCGCGCCTCGTCACCACGTATCTGGCTGCCGGGATCATGTCCACCGAGCGACCGCTGCCGCTGGACCGCGTCTTCCTGCTCAACCCCGGGCAGTCCCTGGACGTGGCGGACCGCACCCTGCGGGCGTTCCGGCCGCCGCTCTTCGACAATCCCGCGACCGTGGGTTTCTACGACGAGCACTCACGCGCCTGCTTCACCTCCGACTGCTTCGGCGCGCCGATGCCGGACGCGCAGTTCGCCGTCGACGGCGAGGCCGGGGCCCTGGCGGACGAGCAGCTGAGAGGAGCGCAGTTGCTGTGGGCCGCCGTCGACAGCCCCTGGGTGCACAACATCGACGTCGGCAAGTACCTGGCCACCCTGCGGCCGTTGCGTGAGATGGAGCCGGAGCTCGTCATGTGCACGCACCTGCCGACGGCCTCGGGCAGTGTCGTTCCGCGCATGGTCGACACGCTGGCCCAGGCGCCCGGAGCCGATCCCTTCGTCGGGCCGGACCAGCGTGCCCTGGAGCGGATGCTCGCGGGCTTCGAACCGGGCGGGCCTCCCTCGCCGCCCCCCGACGCGGAGCTGTCGGTACCGGGAGCGTCCGAAGCGGTCGTACCGGGCGCCCCTGCCTGAGCCGGACCCCGGCCACCGGCCGCCTCGCCCAAGGCCGCCCGCCCCGACCGGTCGTGGCGAAAATCGATTGCGGAGCGGGCGGCCCCGCCCGACAGTGGCCGGATGACAGTGGGAGCCATATCGACCGTCCGGGCGGCCCGGACGGATGCTCCGGCGCCGAACGCATCGACATGGACCACTATGTGCTGCCCGGGCATCAGGCCGCGGGGGAGCGGCTGCTGGAGCTGGCCGGGGAACGCGCCCGGGAGAGGGCCGGCGGCAACGGCGCCGATCGCGCCGTGGTGCACCTGCGTCCGAACCAGGAGCCGACCACCGACACGGCGCTGCTCGCCGGCCGGGGCCGGGAGCGGGTGCGCCGCTACCAGGTCATGGTCCGCGACCTGACGGCAGAGGCGGACCCGGTGCCCGCGGTGCCCGCCGGAGTGACACTGCGCGCCTGTACCGACGAGGCCGACCGGCGGCGCGTCCACGCCCTGCTGGAGGAGGCGTTCGCGGAGCACTTCGACCACCGGCCGCGGACGTACGAGCGGTGGCTGGAGGACCTCGACGCCGTGGGCACCTGGGAGGTCACACTTCAGGTGAGAGACGCGAACGCCGTACGGCCTGAACCCCCGGAGCCCCACCGGCAGCACCGGCCCCGAAGCCGTCCGCCGGGCACCCCACGCGCCACGGGGCCCTGCCCGATCGGCAGAGCCCCCGGAGACACGGCCCGGCCGGCCCGTCGCCGGCCGGGCCGTGCCTCCCTACGTGTCTTCCGCCTTCCGGCGGGCGATCACGCCGCGGGACCGACGACGTCGAACGCGGTGTGCTCGGTGCTCGGGGCGGTGCCCAGGGCGCCTCCGGGCGCGTACAGGCACGTCCGGCTCAGCTCGTCGGAGCAGGGCGCGGCCGTGGCCCCGAAACCGAACCGGGCCTGGGGCAGGGACGGCAGCGCCTTCCACGTGCCCGAACCCGGGGCGAAGACCTCCACGGTCCCGACGGCCGAGGTCTTGGCGGTGGGGGAGCCGCCGATGCCGTACACGCAGGAGCCGCGCCGGCTGCCGGCGTCCTCCGGGCAGGGACCGGACGTCACGCCCATGCCGCGCCGCGCGGTGGGAACGGCGGCAAGCGCGGACCACTTGCCGGAGAGCGGGTTGTAGGACTCCACCGCGCCCAGGGGCTCACCGGTGTCGGAGCCGCCGATCGCGTACACGCAGAGCGGTGAACCGCCGCCCTTGCCCCGCGGGCAGGACGCGGACGCCACACCCAGGCTGCGGCGCGCGGTGGGCAGCGACGCGACGGTCGCCCAGCTGTTGGTGACGGGACTGTACGCCTCCACGGTGTTCGAGGTCTTCGTCGCGTCGGCGCTGATGGTGGTGCCGCCGACGACGTACACACACGTGCCCCGCAGGCTCGCCACACCGACCGGACAGGGCGCGGCCGCGCCGCCGAGGAAGCCGCGGCCCGTGCTCATCGACGGCAGGGTCACCCACTTGTTCGTGGCGGGGCTGTACGCCTCGACCCTGTCCAGCGATCCGCCGCCGTTGGTGCCGCCGACGGCGTACACACAGGGGCCGCGCAGCTCGGCGACGCTCCTGGGGCAGGGGGCCGTGACCGCCGCCAGGCCGGAGCGTCCGACCGTCATCGAGGGCAGCGTCGCCCAGGTCTTCGTCTCCGGGCTGTACGCGTGCGCCGAGAGGGCCGCTTCGAGCGGGTGACCGCCGATGACGTACACGCACGAGCCCTGCCCGAGACCCGGGACCGCTTCGGGACACGGCGCCGTCGTCGTGCCGTGCCCGGAGCGGGCCTGCTGCATCACGGGGGCCGTCACCCAGACGCCCTCGGCGTGTGCGAGCGAGCCGGTCGAGGCGAGCAGCGACGTCAGCGCCGCCGTGAAGAGCCGCCGGGTCCATCTGCGGCGGCCGGAACCCGTCCGTGTACCGCCATGGCTTCCTGAGAAGATCCGCACCTGCAACCCCTGCCTTTCCACGGGCCGACGAGCGGCCACCGGGACACGCCCAATCCGGGCTTTCGGGATCATTAAGGCATCGTCCCGTGCGACACGCGGAGGGAGCGGGACCGAACGACTGACAAGGGCGCGCCTTCGGGTGCCGGTACCGCCGTGCCCTCAGCGCGGGCCGCCCGCGGGCCGGTGGACGAAGCCGGTCAGGGTGACGGTGTAGTCGTCACGGTCCGGCCGGTAGGCCGTGCAGTAGCGGGTGGGGTACCAGCCCTCCGTGCGCCAGGCCTGCGGCTGGGGTACGGGGGCACACGTCCGGTGGCCGGGTGTGGTGCGCTGCCGCTCCAGGAACGTCTTGGTGAGCATCGGTTCCATGAAGATGATCTCGCCGGCGTAGGCGCCGTAGATGAAGGTGTGCGTCGACAGGGCGCCGGAGGTCGGGGGCCGGCTGTCCAGATGCCCGCCCATGGCTCCTTCGGCGGTCTGCGGGCTGGAGGCCGGATAGCCGCGCGGCAGGTGGGGCGCCGGCACCGGCGCGGCGGCTGTCGGCAGCTGGCCGCAGTCGATGAGCAGGGCGCAGGCGCCGAGGCGGATCCTCGCGCGCGCCTCGGGCGGCACGAGGTAGAAGTGGACGTCGAAGTGCGGGACGTCGTATCGGCCGTGCGGACTGTGGCCCTCCGGGTTCCAGTTGAACAGCGCCCACCGGAAGGGCAGTCGTGGCTCGGACGGCCCGGTGGCAGGCAGTGCCAGTTCGCTGCCGTGCCCGCCGACGCACTCGTGCGAGGGATGGGCGCTGCCGTCCCCGTCCGCGTCGAAGCAGTGCTCGCCGTCGGTCGGTGCGGTGGGCAGCCCCGTGAGGGCGGCGCCCGTCAGCAGGACCCCCAGTGTCCGGGGGCGTCCGCCGGCGTACTCGGTGAAGACGCGGACCTGCCCCCGGCCGAGCGGCGCGGCCGGGCCGTAGCGGACGCAGGGGCCGCCCGGCGCCGTGCGGGTGTCGCACCGCTCGTCCGCCCGGGGGGCCAGAGGAGGGCGGCCGGCGGCGCCGGTGCCGTGGCGGGCCGGGGTCGCGGTCGAGGCGGGGGACGGGCCCGCCCCGGCCGCCGGCAGAAGCGCGACGAGCAGGGCGGCCGACGTCAGCCCGACTGAAGGGGCCAGGCGCATGCGGATGCCGTTCGTGCCGGGACGTTCCAGGAGGAACGTGCGTTGAGCCCTGCGGCGTCCACGCCGGTGACCTGGCGGGTGCAGGACCTGATCTCGGCCAGCTTGTGGTCCGGGAGGATGTCGCGAATGTCGCGGAAGCCGTCCGGGGCAAGCGACTCCACCTGATGGAGCAGCGGGTCGGGCTCCAGCCGCCGGTGGGCGGCCAGCAGCCGCGTGGTCTCCGGGCGGCGGGTCGCGTCGTACCGGGCCAGCGCCTCGTCCGGATCGTGATGGGCCAGCAGATACGCCAGCACCCGCGCGTCGACGATGGCCTGCGAGGCACCGTTGGAGCCGGTCGGGTACATCGGATGGGCGGCGTCCCCCAGCAGCACGACGCGGCCGTCGACCCAGGAGGGGAGCGGATCCCGGTCGATCATCGGGTACCGCAGGACCCGCGGGGCGGCGGCCACGGTGGCCCGGAGGTCGAGGAACGGGACGTGCCAGCCCTCCAGGTGGGGCAGGACGGTACTCGGCGGGACCGCGGAGTCCCAGCCGGCCGCCGCCGTCGATCCGTCGGCGACCGGCGCGGGGGCCCGGGAGGCGGGGGCGCCCCCGAATGTCCGGGGTCCGGTCGTACGGGTGCTCGGCCTACGGGTCACCGGCGCGACGGTCCCGGCCGGGGTCCCGATCGTGCGCGTCTCCACCACCCAGTTCAATGTGCTCGTGCCGGACGCGTCGGGAGGGCGGACCGGATACACCACCGCCTTCACCCGTGAGTTGCAGCCCAGGATGACCATCGTCCGCCCGTCCAGGAACGGTGGTCCCTCGCTCAGTCCGCGCCACATGCAGATGCCGTTGCCCAGAGGTGGCCCTTCGTCCGGGTACATGGCGGCGCGGACGGCGGAGTTGATGCCGTCCGCGCCTATGAGCAGGTCGCAGGAGATCGGCTCAGGGTCGCCCGCCGTGTACGCCCACACCCGGTGGTGCCCGTCGGCGTACCGCTGTTCGTAGCGGGCCAGACGCCTGCCGGTCATCAGGGCCCCGGGGCCCAGGCGCCGGGTCACCTCGGCCAACAGCAGTTCCTGGAGGCGTCCGCGGTGCACGGAGTACTGCGGCCAGCGGTAGCCGGCCGCCAGGCCGCGCGGCTCCGACCAGATCTCCCCGCCGTACCGGTGGTGGTACTCCAGTCGTGCCGTCGCCACCGCCTCGGCGGCGAGCGCGTCGCCCAAGCCCAGTTCGGTGAGCTCCCGTACCGCGGCGGGCTGGAGGTTGATCCCGGCGCCGACGGCGCGCAGCCGTGGGCACGCCTCCACGAGCACGATGTCGTCCAGGCCCGCCGCATGGAGGCTCAAAGCAGTGGTGAGACCGCCGATACCCGCACCCGCGATCAGAATCCTTGGTGAATTCTTTTCGCTCCATGGCGTCATATTCTCAGCCTCCCGGGAAAGACCCCTATATAAAAATGCGGGATCTTATGGAAGGTCACAACCGCAGCAGATGCACGCTCGTCGTACGCCCAGGTCACTTGGGTATCGGTCACCCGATCGGCCTAGAAGCAAGTGCCGCCTAACGGGTGACATGGTTTTAATGGGGCGTCGGCGACAGAAAGGCTGCGACATGAATCACGTAGCATTCGACGCGTGCGACATCCAGCGCCTCCAGCATGCAGTTGACTACGCGCACCACGCGTCCAAAAGCCCTCTGGAGACCCTCCTCCCGCCCTGGATACCAGGCCATCTGAAGCGGGAAATCAAGAGCCGGTGTACTGTCTCGCACTGTGCGACCCTGCTGTTCCCCGCCTCCGAGGACTCCGCTCTGGAGTACTTCAAGGGAAATGGCTGGCGGGCGGCAGCGACAATTCCGAGCGTTCTGGTGAAGCGTCGCCTGGTGGCGCGCCATCTCCTCCCGCAGGACGCGGAAATCCTGGTGACGCGACTGTGCGTCACCGACGACCCGGGGCCCGAGGTCGAGGTATTCCTCTTCCCGCGCTGCAGTCCCGGATACAGCTCCGACGTCAGCGACGAGGAACGCGTCCACGGTTTCGAGAACCATGTGGGACTCTTCCTGGGCGGACCCGAACCGGCGGTCCTCGCGAGCCTCGCGGACGGACTGGAAGCGGTGGGCGGGATGCTGTTCGAAGGCTCGGCGCACAACCCGCACGAGAACACCACCATGCTGTACTTCGCCCCCAGCGCGCGGGTCGCGCGGGTGCGTCGCCGCTTCCCCAGGTGGGAGCTGCAGTGCTCGGGCGATCTGAGCGCGGTCGCCCAGGCCCGGGCCGTCCGGGCCGACGAACTCGAACTGGCCTACAACGCGCTGAGGGAGAACTCCTCGTCGGGGCTACTCGCGCAACGCGCCTCGATGGCGGTCTGAGCACCGCTGTCGCCCCGGCGGCGCGCCGCGCCCACCCCACACGCCCCACGTCCACCGTCCATCCACCGTGGCGGGGCGGCCTCCTCCGAAGCGGGCCGCCCCGCTTCCGCGTGCCGGGCCACGCCGGACCGCACCTCCGCACCGGGGCTCTCGCCGACGCGGCCGGGCCGGCCGACCTCCTTCCCGGCCCCCCTACTCGTAGTACTTCAGGGGTACGCCGTGGATGCCCTCCCGGGAGTGACGCCGACCACCGGGCATGATCCATAGCTTCGGTACCGGAGAACACGGCCGGTCCCCGGCCGGAAACCGGTACGGAAGGACCACCCGCCCATGGCGCCCCGCTCGCGCATCCGACGCTCCCACCGCACCGTACTCGCGGCGCTCGTCATCGCCTCCGTGGCGATACCGGTGTCCGGGGCGGCCCGCCCCTCGACCGTTCCGGCACCCGTGCCGTCCCCCCTGGTCCCGCTGAGAGCGGCGACCCCGGCCGCGCTCGCCGAGCGATACGCCGCGAGCCGCGCCGAGATCGGTGCGGCCGGCCGTATGGCGGCCGCCCACGGGGACCGGGGGCGCGCCGCCGCGCTGCGCGACATGGCGGACCCGGCACGGCACTTCCTCTCCTTCGACGGCCGCGACGGCGGCCGCACCGCCGAGGTCTTCGGTGACCTGGCCCGGGCCGACCGGATCGCCGTCCTCGTCCCGGGCGCGGACACCGACCTGGACCACTACGACCGCTTCCGCGACGGTGCCGGATCCCTGCAGCGCGAACTGGGCGGCCGGGCGGCCGTCGTGGCATGGCTCGGATACGCGACGCCGGGAACGGTCGGCTTCGACGTGCTGACGGCGGACCGGGCGCGGGACGCGGCCCCCGCGCTCCGCGACTTCCTGCGGGAACTGCGCGAGGCCGGGCCCGCCACCCGCACCTCCCTGCTGTGCCACTCCTACGGATCCGTGGTCTGCGCCGAGGCCGCGTCGGGGCTCGACGTCGCCGACATCGTTCTCTACGGCAGCCCCGGCGTCGGCCATGACGACGTCGCCGCGCTGCGCACCCGGGCCACGGTCTGGGCCGGCCGCGCCAGCGGCGACTGGGTGGCCGATGTGCCGCACACCCGCCTCCGGCTCCCGTTCGCCACGGTCGGGTTCGGGGCGGACCCGCTTTCGCCCCGGTTCGGCGCACGCGTCTTCGCGGCCGGGGACGGCGGCCACAGCGACTATCTGAAGCCCGGCTCCACCTCTCTGAGAAGCCTCGCCCGGATCGTCTCCGGAACGGTTCCCCCGGGACACGGCCCGTCAGGTCCGCCGGCCGTGGAGGCCATGGACCCCGTCGAGCCCACACCGTCCGGTCGGACGGGGGCGGTACGGACCGGTACCGCGCAACTCGGTCCCGTGCAACCGGGTTCCCTACGGACCGGCCGCGTGCAGCCCGAAGCCGTCGGGACCGGCTCCGCAGGGGCCGGTGACGCTCGGCCCGGCTCCCGTACCGCCATACCCGTGGGGGCCCGCCATGCGTGACCTCGTCCGGCGGATCGACGCGGCCACCCCGCCCGGGCGGGACCGGACGATCGACGCCCTGCGGGCACTCGCCGTCCTCGGTGTCGTCCTCGGCCACTGGCTGGTGACCGCCCTTGTCACCGACAGCGGGAGGGTGCACGGATCCAGCCCGCTCACGTACATGCCGGAACTCGCCCCCGCGTCCTGGGTGTTCCAGACACTCGCGGTCTTCTTCCTCGTCGGCGGCTCGGCGGGCGCGCGCAGTCACGCCTCCGCACGGGCGCGGGGTGTGCCGTACGGCCGGTGGCTCGGCGCGCGGACGGCCCGGCTGTCCGGACCGGTGGTCGCCCTGCTGGTCGTGTGGACCGTGGTGGCGGGCATGATGCTCGCCTCGGGGGCCGGCCCGCAGACCGTGCGCACGCTGTCCAAGCTGGTGTTGTCACCGCTGTGGTTCCTGCTGGTCTTCGTGGCGCTGACGGCGGCCACGCCACTGCTCGGCAGGTTGCACCCGTTGTGGCCGACCGCCGTCGTGCTCCATGTCGACCTGGTCCGCTTCGGCCTGGACGGGCCGGCGTGGCTCGGCTGGATCAACGTGGCGGCCGGCTGGCTGGTCCCGTACAGCGTGGGCGTGGCCTGGGCCCGTGGCGGCATGCGCAGTCCCGCCGCCGGATGGACCATGCTGCTCGGCGGCGCAGGAGCCACCCTCGGACTCGTCCTGTGGGCCGGCTACCCGGTGTCCATGGTGGGGGTGCCGGGAGCGGAGATCTCCAACCTCGACCCGCCCACCCTCGCCGCCGTCACCTTCGGCACCGCCCAGTGCGGGGCGGCCGTGCTGCTGCTCGGCCGGCTGCGCCGGGTGCTGCGGCGGCCGGCCGTCTGGGCGGCGGTCGCCCTGGTGAACCTCTCCGCCATGACGATCTTTCTCTGGCACCAGACCGCGATGATCGCGGTCACCGCCATCGGTCTGCTCGGCGGCGGTCACCTGCCTGGACTGCACACGGTCCCCGAAGGCCCCGGGTGGATCCCCGCCCGGCTGGCCTGGCTGCCGGTTTTCGCGGGGGCGCTGGTGGTGTGCTGGGCCGCGTTCCGCGCCTACGAACGGCCAAGGCAACGGACCGTGCCCGTCACGTCTTCGGGCGGAGGCCGACCCGCCCGTCCGGCCGGGATGCGAGGTACCTAGAATGGACGCGGTGAACGACGGGGGCGGCAGACACGGGGTGCGGCGACTGGTCAAGGCGCTGCCTGCCCGTGCCGCGGACACTGCTGGACGACCTTTTCACGACGGCCCGCGACCCGCTGCCCCGCCACACGTACCTGGGCCGGCTCCCGCACGCCCACATCGGGCTCCTCGCGGTGGCCATGGGCATCTACCACGCGAACGACTACGTCGAAGGCACCCAGCCGGCCCCGGTGTACCTGCCGCTGCTCCTCGTGCTCCAGCCGGCGGCCGCCGTCCTCGCGCTGTTCCGCCCGCTGCCCGCCTGGTGGCTGTCGGCGATTGCCCTCTTCCTGACCGCCGAGGCCGTCGACACGAGAATCGGCCACGACGTGGTGTGGCCCCGGAGCGTCGCGGCGATCGCACCGCACACCCTCGTGCTGCTTCTTCTCGCCCTGCGGGTCCACCCCCGGATCGCGGTCGAGGCACTGGTGATCACCGCCCTGGCCGAGGCGGTCAGTCTGTCCCTGGCGTCCGGGGCCCACAACCAGGTCCTCGCCCGGGGCCTTGTGGCGTTCGCGACGGCGGTGGTGGTGGGCGCCTCGCTGCGCTACGGCCGGGTGGCGCGTACACGTCTGGTCGTGCAGGAGGTGCTCACCGCCGAGGAACGCTCCCGGCGCACCCTGCTGGAGGAGCGCAACCGGATCGCCCGTGAACTGCACGACGTGGTGGCCCACCACATGTCGGTCATCTCCATCCAGGCCCAGGTCGCCCGGCACCTGGTGACCGACCCGTCCGAGGAACTGACGGAGAACCTCGCGGGCATCCGGCGAAACGCCGTGGAGGCCCTGACCGAACTGCGCCGGGTGCTGGGCGTACTGCGCTCCGAGGACGCCCTCCCGGAGCGGACGCGGCATGCCCCGCAACCCACGCTGGACCGGCTGGACGAGCTGGTCCGCAATGTGCGCGCAGCCGGGTCCTCGGTCGTCACCGAGACCACGGGGACGCGGCGCGCGCTGTCGCCGGGCGTCGAGCTCTCGGCGTTCCGCATCGTGCAGGAGGCCCTCAGCAACACCATGCGGCACGCCCCGGGAGCGGCCGTACGCGTGGAGATCGGTCACCGGCCGGACGGTCTCATCGTCCGGGTCACCAACACCGCGCCCGACGGGCCGGCCCCGCCCTCGCCCGGCGTCGGCCACGGACTGCCGGGCATGCGCGAGCGCGCCGCGATGCTCGGTGGCGAACTGGCCACCGGTCCTCTTCCCGGCGGCGGCTGGGAAGTGACCGCCCTCCTGCCCGCCGAGGCGCCCAAGCCCGCCGAAGCCCCGAAGCCCGCCGTCACCCCCGCCGAGGACCTCTCATGACGCCCATCCGTGTGCTGATCGCCGACGACCAGATGATGGTCCGCCAGGGCTTCACCGTGCTCCTCGACGCCGAACCGGACATCGAGGTCGTCGGCCAGGCCGTGAACGGCCTCGAAGCCGTCGACAAGGTGGCCGAACTTGCGCCGCACGTCGTGCTGATGGACATCCGCATGCCCGAGCTGGGCGGCATAGAGGCCACCCGCCGTCTCACCGGGCCGGCCGGTGCCGCCGCCAAGGTCCTCGTCCTGACCACCTTCGACCTCGACGAGTACGTGTACGAGGCGCTGCGCGCCGGGGCGTCCGGATTTCTGCTGAAGGACGCGTCCGCCGACGAGCTCGCCCACGCCGTACGGGTGGTGGCCGCCGGCGACGCCCTGCTGGCACCCCACATCACCAAACGGCTCATCGCCGAGTTCTCCCGGGTGAGCGGCGCCCCGCGCTCCCCGCTCAGGTCCCTGGTGGGCGAGCTGACCGAACGCGAGACCGAGGTCCTCTCCCTGATCGCGCAGGGCCTGTCGAACGCCGAGATCGCCGGACGGCTGGTGGTGGCGGAGCAGACCGTGAAGACCCATGTGAGCCGGATCCTGGTCAAGCTGGGCCTGCGCGACCGTACCCAGGCCGCGGTCTTCGCCTACGAGACGGGAGTGGTGCGCCCGTCGGGCTGCTGAGCCCGCGGGCCGCGGCCCGGAAGTGGACCAGACACCCGCCCCCCCGGGCCACGCCGCATCGGCCCGGGACGCCCGTGAGGCGGCGGGGGCCCGTCGCACCGTAACGGACCTCGACGTGCCGCCGGTGCCGATCCGGCGCAGGGTAGGGGCATGAACACGCAACCGCCCGTGATCGTCTACCCCACCTCGGAGACAGGCGGCCGCACAGTGCGGGCCGACGGGGCGATCCTCGGCCTCGCGCACAGCGTCGCCGATCTGGTCGACCTGCTGAGCGGGGTCGGGCTGGAGCTCGATCCGGACGAGGTGGTCTCGTCGCCGCTGATCGAATGGAGGGGCGGCGGAGCGGCAGTGTGGGCCGAGTCGCCACCCTGAGCCATGTCCCGGGTCGGTGGCCCGCGTCCCAGGTCCCCGGCCGCCCCCGCGTACACGCTGATCCGTCCGTCGACCCCTCTCTCCCCGGCGGTCCCACCCTGAACGGCTTCTCCGTGGAACGGTCCCTCCGGGCCGCCCTCGGGCGACCCGCGCAGGCGCGATGGCGCCGCCATCACGGTGAATCCCCGCCGTGTCGCACGTCACAGGTGTGGGATTCCGGGTCCGGGGCAGCAGAATGTCGACCGGCGCTCGACGGGCCTCCCCCCCGGGCCGCACCGAGCGCCGGACAGCCCCGCCATCACCCCCCCGGTGGCGGGGCTCGAACGTACCCCCGGCCGTTCCCGGGGCGGCCCGCACCGGCGGCATGCGGAGCCTGAGTCGGCGGCGCGGGGCCCACGAGGGCGGCCGGGGGCCCGCGCCGAGTGGTCCGGACGGCCCGGCGGTCAGCCGGAGACGAGCTCGGGATGGTGCCGGCGGGCCACCTCGGGGTGGGCCCGGACCCAGCCCTTGAGTTCGTTGCGGCCGTACTCGGCGTGCAGGGGGTTGGCCAGGTCCTCCTCGACACCCGGCGCCAACCGCAGATAGCGGCCCGGAACCGTTTCGACGACGGTGTCCAGCCGCGGGTTGTAGAAGAACGGGACCGAGAACCGCTCCACGGCGCCCGGCGGGCTCACCACCCGGTGGTCGGTCGCCGTCAGATAGCCCCGGGTGGCGATCTCCAGCAGCTCGCCCAGATTCACCACGAACGCCCCGGGCATCGGCGGAACGTCCAGGAAGGCGTCCCCGGAACGCACTTGCAGCCCGCCCACACCGTCCTGGAGCAGCAGGGTCAGGAAGCCGTAGTCCTTGTGGGCTCCCACACCCTGCCCGGCTCCCGAAGGCGACGACCCCGGGTAGCGGATCAGCTTGGTGTGCAGATGGGGGCGGTCGGCGAACGCCTCGTCGAAGAAGTCGACGGGCGCCCCGATCGAGGCCAGCAACTCACGCAGCAGCTTGTGGGCCACCGTCGCCAGCCGCTCCTGCCATGACAGCACCCCCGTACGCAGCTCCGGCAGCGCGGACGGCCACTGGTTGGGGCCCTCCAGCCACAGGTAGGCCGGGTCCTCCTCGCCCACCTCGATGGCGGGCCGTTCCGCGCCGACGTCCAGTTGGTCACGCCAGTCGCTACGGCCACCGGTGAGCTCATGGCCGATCCGCGTGTAGCCGCGGAAGTGGGGCGAGCCCACATTGCTGACCGCCAGCCGGTCGGCCTCGGGGAGAGCGAAGAACGCCTTGGTCAGCTCCAGGACGCGGTCGATCTCCGCGTCCCTGATGCCGTGTCCGGTCAGATGGAAGAAGCCGACGTCACGAGCGGCGTCGTGCAGCTCCTGGAGGAAGGCGGCCCGGGTGGCGGGATCGTCCGCCCGCGACAGGTCGACGACGGGAAGGGAGCCGGGTACAGCGATACGCGTGGACGGCATGGCGGATTTCCGTTTCTGATGTACGAGGCCCTGTCCCCGGGGATGGCGGGGCGGCGGGTACGGGAAACGCCGGCGGGGGTGGAGCCGGATTCCGCGGGAGACCGCTACAGGACCTGAGCAGGCTGAGAAATGAGGCGTCAGTCCTGAGGGGGACAGCTCGTGGTCGTCACACGTGCGTAGTCCACGTGTCGGCGCATCACGAGAAAAGTCACGGGCAGATCCTAACGCCAGGCCGGGGGGCCGCTCCGGAGACGTCGGTCACAGCACGCCACCGGGGGCCGGCCGCACGCGCCGAGCCGGACCGGGCGCCACAGCGGGGCCTCGTGCGCGGCGGGCCGGTGTGAGGGCTGTCCATGGGACGGCCGGTCCGCCGGCGGACGCCGCCCCGGGCGTGTCGCCTGAGGCGAGGCACACGAACCGTGGTGTCATAGGTGTCTCCTTCTCGCTGCGGGGAAGCGAGGGGTGCGCAGGCCCGCCGTCCCCGGGAGGCGGATGGGGAACGGAGAGGACCTCGCCGGTACCGGTGCGGCCGCGCTGTCGGTACGCGTCCGGCGCCGAGCGCCCCACTCGCCCGAACGGGCAACAGGGTCCGGGCAGCCGGGCGTCGCCGCAAGAGCACGGCGCTGTCCGGGACAGCCCCCGCGCTGTCCCGGACAGCGGGCGGCGCCGCGTTCGCACACATCACACGGCGCCGGCCGGGTAGGCGCACCCAGGAACGTCGGTTCACGGTCTGGACCACCCCATCACGCAGGAGGCGCCATGCCCGGACTCATCGCACGGATCAAGCAGTTCGGCCGGAGCCCGCAGGGCCGGCGGGCCATCGACTCGGCACGCCGCGCGGCCGCGGACCCCAGGAAGCGGGCACAGGCCCGCGAGCTGATCGGCAAGCTGCGGACTCGGCGCTGACGTACGGCGTACCGGACCTTCGCCGCGCCGTACGGGGCCTGCCCCGCTCCCCGGGGCCCGGCCCGAGGCGGCGTCGCGGACGTGCCGACGCGGCCGAGGGGCCGCCGGGCCGGGTGTCGGCCGGGCGGCCCTGACCGGGTGATGAGGACGGTTCAGGTGACGGACCGGAGCCGGAGCTCGTCGCCCGCCACGGTGTCGAGGTACTCGCTGACCGCGTCCCGGTTGCGTATGAGGCACTGGATGCGCCGGGTCATGCGGTCGCGCTCCTCGGTGAGGGTGGCGATCATCTCGGGAGTGGCGTCGGGGAAGTGGATGACGCGCGGCTTGTCGAGGCAGGGGAGGATCTGCTTGATGATGCGGGTGGGCAGCCCGGCGTCGAGCAGCCCGCGGACCTGGATCACCCGGTCGACGGTGCTCTCGTCATAGGTCCGGTACCCGTTGGCGGCCCGCTCGGAGACGATGAGCCCCTGCTCCTCGTAGTAACGCAGAAGGCGCCGGGACGTGTCGGTACGCTCTGCCAGTTCACCGATGCGCATGTGACCCACCTCACGTCTGGACTGTTTGACCTTCACATAGGTGTGAAGGTTTGAGCATACCGGCATGTCACCTACAGAACTCTCCGTCGACTCCTCCACCCCATCGGGCGCCAAGGCCGGAAAGCTGCCGATGGCGGCGTTGTGGGCGCTGTCGACCGCCGTGTTCATCACGAGTCTCACCGAGACGCTGCCCGCCGGCCTGCTGCCGGCGATGAGTGCCGACCTCGGGGTCGGTGAGTCGGCCGCGGGGCAGACGGTCACGATCTACGCGATCGGCACCGCGGCGACCGCCGTCCCCCTGACGGCCGCCACGGCGGGATGGCGGCGCAAGCGCCTGCTGCTGACCGCCATGGCCGGGTTCGCCGTCGCCAACACGGCGACGGCGTTGTCGGGCGACTACGTGCTGACGATGGTCGCCCGTTTCGTCGCCGGTGTGGCCGCGGGCCTGGCATGGGCGCTGCTGGCCGGTTACGCGCGCCGAATGGCCCCCGTCCATCTGCAGGGCAAGGCGATCGCCATCGCGATGGCCGGCATCCCGGTCGCCCTGTCGCTGGGCGTGCCGGCCGGAACGTTCCTGGGGAAGGTCCTCGGCTGGGAGGTGGCGTTCCTGATGATGACGGTGCTGACGGTGATCCTGCTCGTGTGGATCGCCGCCGCGGTTCCCGACCATCCCGGGCACAAGGGGGAGGGCCGACCGCCGATGCTGCGGGCCTTGCGGGTGCCCGGGGTGTCGCCGGTGCTGTTCGTGACGCTGGTCTTCGTGCTGGCGCACACCGTGCTCTACACGTTCATCGCGACCTTCCTGGACCGGCTCGGGATGGGCGGGTCGACCGATGCGGTGCTGCTGGTGTTCGGTGCGGCCTCCCTGGTGAGCGTCTGGGTGGTGGGAGCCCGTATTCACCACCGTCTGCGGTCGTTGACGATCGCGAGCGCGCTGCTGGTGGCCGTCGCGGCCGCCCTGCTGGCGGTGCTCGCCGACAGCGCCGTCGCGGTCTACGCGGCGGTGGCCCTGTGGGGCCTGGGCTGGGGCGGTGTGCCGACGCTGTTGCAGACCGCCGCGGGTGACGCGGGCGGGGAACAGGCCGACGCGGCGCAGGCGATGCTGGTCACCCTGTGGAACGTGGCGATGGCCGGGGGAGGTGTCGTCGGAGGCGTCCTGCTGAACGTCTTCGGCACGTCGTCCTTCCCCTGGAGCGTCCTGCTGCTGATGCTGCCCGTTCTGGTGGTCGTGTTCGCGGCCCGCGGCCACGGCTTCCCCGCTCGGCGGACGGGTGCGTGAACCCTTGCTCCCGCCCCTCGGAGCAGGATCCGCTCACGGGAGCCGCACCGGACCCCCTCCCCGCCACGAGGACGGCGTCGACGCGTTCCACGGCTGCTGCGCCGGCATCGCGGCGAGCGTGCGCGCAGGGCGTCGCGGTCCGGACGGGACATCCCGGACACGACCCGCGGGGTTCACGCGAGCGCCGTCGTACGGGACGCGGCCCGCGGGCGTGCCGTCGCCCCGGGGCCGGGCGAGGCGCTGCTGAGCGCCTCGCCCGGCCCCGGGGCGTGTGGGGGAGGATGCTCTGCGAGCCGGGTTGCGCGGAAGGCATCCCGACGGGCCTCCGGGGGCCGCGGACGAGTGTCCGTGTGGGGGCCGGGATCCGCGCGGTGGGGTGTGGGCACCGCAGAGCGGGGTGGCGGAGTGGGGTCGCGACCGGTCCGGGCGGCTTGGTGACCGGACCGGCCGCGGCCCCGGTGCGGCGACGGCGTGCCGAGCATTGCGGTGACATGGAGGATGCCCGGCGCGCTGTTGCCGCCACCGACAGCGTGCGGACGCCGTCGGCTGGATCAGGGGTGTCTTCCGGTGGTGCGGTGGGCGGTGGCGAGTGGGGGGGATCCGATGGGGGCGGATCCTCACCGTGCCGACCGCACCACCGGATCGGATGACGTCCGGCAGAAGGACGTCATGGCTGTTGAGGCTGCCTGTGACGTGGTCACCTCGGCGCTCCTGGAACCGTCGTGGCGGCCGGTCCCGCCGGACCCGCTGACCGCATCACACCGACGGTCGCGGGGCGACGAGGATGGGGGGACGGGCATCACGGCGCCGGGCCCGGTGGCAAGGGCCCGCCCGTGGTGGCCGGGGCGAGGAGCGTGCCGGCTGTGCCCCGGCTCCGGAGCGGCGCCGCCATCGCGTGGGTGCCGTCGTGGCGGGGATCCGTTCCGCCATGCCCGCGCCGTCCGCCAGAACGCTCATTCTCAGTCACCTCGTTGTCGTTGTGCGTGGGTGCGGTCCGGCGGTCCGGCGGCCGGCCCGAGGAGGGGTCTCCCAGGAGCGTGCGGGGGCTCAGCCGAACATCCGCGTGAAGCCCCGCAGGATCTCCAGTCCGTCCTCGCGGAACTCGACATGCGCCTGGGCGCCGTAGATCCGGCCGTCGTGCGACCGCAGGAACTCCACCGGCGCGTACTCCGACCGACCGATGGAACGGAACCCCTCCGGTGCCTCCTGCAGGTAGAAGGTGTGGCGGTGGAACACGCTCACGGTCGGCTTGACGTACGAGAACAGCGGCTCGTCCTTGTCGACCTGCACGTCGTAGCCGCCGACCCGCTGGGGGCCGGGCTCCAGCTGCCCGCCGGCCGCCGTCGCGATGACCTGCATGCCTCCGCAGATTCCGAAGACCGGGACCTTGGATCCCATGACCAGATCGATCAGGGGCCGGTAGTAGCCGATGTCATGGGCGCGCACCTTGGTACCGCTCAGCACCACGCCCTGGTAGCGGGCGTCGAGGCGGTCCGGCAGCTGGGAGCAGCGGACCGTCTCGGTCTTCGCCCCCAGGGACTGCAGGCGCCTGCACAACTGATCCAGGGACAGGGTCCCGTTGTTCACCACGAGTACGCGTGGGGACGTCACGTGCCTTGCTCCTCTCGGTGCGGATCCCCTGCCGCTGCCGTCCGGTGGGGCGGGACGGCGGACAGGACTGGTCTCAAGCCCGCGTGGTCACGGTTCCGGCGGGTTCCGCGAGCAGGTCCGGTACCGGCGCTTGGCCGGTACGGGCCCGCACCGCACCGCGCTCCGGCGCCCCGCGGAATTCGACCGCCGCCTTGCGGATCGCGTCCCGGTCGAGCAGCGGTCGCCCGGCCTGCTCCTGACGCGCGAGCAGCCAGGGGGTGAAGCCGGCGATGTCGACGTCGACACCCGAGTCGGCCAGTGCCCAGGCGACCAGGCGCGGCGTCAGCCGCGAACGGACCCGGAGCTCGCGGGTGTTGCCGACCTCCTGGGGCGGCAGGGACTCGTACGCCGCCGGACGGGCGAGCTGGCCCGTCAGTTCGTAGGCGAAGGCATACGGTGTGGTGGGGCCCGGCATGAAGGCGTTCCCGAGTCCCGAGGCCTGCACCGCGGCCCGCGTCAGCTCGGTGAGGTGCGAGAGGTCGAAGCGGGTGTCGCCGTGGATGACGCGCAAGGCGATCAGGATCTCGGCCAGTGGGGCGTTGCCGCCCCGCTCGCCGATCCCGCCCGCCGTGGTCGAGATCCACCGCGCCCCCGCCTCGACAGCGGCCAGCGAGTTGGCCACGGCCAGCCCCAGCATGTTGTGCGAATGGATCTCGATCTCGGAACCCTCGACCGCGACCAGGGACCCGATCACCTCACCCATCTGCGAGGGCGAGAGGCAGGCGACGGTCTCCGCCAGCCGGAACCGGTCGGCGCCCGCCTCGAAGCCGGCCCGCACATAGGAGACCAGCCGCTCCCTTTCCGTACGCGCCCCGTCCTCACCGGTGAACGTGACGTGCAGACCCCGCTCCTTGGCCAGGCCGATCGCCGCCCGGGCGGTCGCGATCAGGTACCTGGTGCTCGTCGACGCCAGCTTCAGTCGGGCGTGCTCCGCCGAGGCGGGAAGGGAGAGAACCACCGACCGGCACCCGAGGAGAACCGCCTCGTCCAGCGCCTTCGCCACCTGCTGCCGGTCCCGCACCACGACGAGGCTCTGGCTGCGTTCGGGGCCGACGGCTTCGTGGGTGGCGAGCACGAGTCCGGCGTCCGCCGACGACGGGCCGGAGATCATCCCCACCTCGACCAGCTCCACGCCCGACCTCACGAGGAGGTCCGCCATGCGGGCCGCGTCGCGGGGTCCGAACTCCACCCCGGCCATATGGGCGGCGTCGCGGAGCGTCGCATCGGAGATGCGGGGCAGCCCCGACGGGAGGCCACCACCGTTGTCCGCTGCTGCCGGCATCGCGTTCCCTCCTTCTCCCGGATCCTGTGCCAGGGGCAGATCGTCGAATCTCGAAAGGCGGTCCCCGCGCCGAAATTCCTGGAAAGTCTTCGATATCCACCAGGAAGCATCGACTATTCGGAATGCCGCGTTCGGCGGAAATCCAAGGGCCGCGGTATCGCGGTTCTCCGCTCGCGAGCGGAGGTTCGTCGTGCGTTTGTGCAGTTCCTTGCCCCATGCGCCGTTGCCAGAGATTCCGGCCATTCGCCGAGAGAAGCCCTGTGGGGTGTACATCAACGTCATTCCAGGTCGGAGGGGATGGAGCGAGTCGGTGCGGTCGGCTTCGCTGAACAGCTTCTTCGTTTTCGAGGCGCTCGTCAACAACTCCTATGTCAGACGTTTGTCAAGCTTTGTCACGTCGATGTCAACCCAGGAAAAAGATGCGGGATCGGCGGTGGTCGGCCGTCATTTCTCGGTGACGTGCCTGTCGACGATGGAACTTCTGGATTAGTGTGACCGGCGTCCCCTTGGAGTGGCCGCGCGGAGGCGGAACTCGAGTCCCCGTGTGAGCTCGCGATGGTTCGGGGCGCGGCCGGGAAAGGCCGGGAGCGGACCATGGTGCGACCGCCGCGCTGTCATGGGGGTGTCGCAGCGGGCACGGTGCCCGCGCTGCCGGGCGAGGGTCTTCCCCGTGCGGTTCCCGGACGCCCTGCCGGTCACACCCGAACGGCAGCGCCTCGCTCGGGACAGGCGGGGCGGTCGAAAGGGAGAGGAAGAGGGGATGACCTTCATTGTCGAGCTGATCTTCCGGGAGGGAGCGGGGGACCGCCCGGGAGGACGGGAGGAACACCGGGCCTACTGGAACGGCAGAGCCCGGGAGGGGGTGCTGATCGGAGGGGGGCCCTGGCGGGACGGCCCGGGGGAGCTGCTGCTGTGTGAAGCACCCGACCGTGCCTTTCTGCTCCGTGTGGTGCACGCGGATCCCTCCGTCGCGTCCGGGGACGTCGTCCGGTTGCGCATCCGCGAATGGAACGTGGTGATGGGCGACTTCGGGCCGCCGGCACGCGCACACCTCACCGGCGGCCGGGAGCCGGCCAGGGCCTGGCCGCCCCTGGCCGCGGCGGGCGGTACGGGCGGGCTGCCCGTCGGACAGCCCGCACGCGAGCCGGCCACCCGCCGCCGAGCGGACGAGGCCGCGGAACGGCGCGGCCCGGCGGGTGCGGGAGCCGGGTCCGGCACGGGCTGTGCAGAGCTGACCGCACACGAGGAACGCATCGCCGCGATGATGGTGGACGGCATGACCAACCGCGCCATCGCCCAGGCGCTGTCGGTCTCCACGCGCGCGGTGGAACTGCACATCACGCGCATCTACCTCAAGCTGTCCATCAGGCGGCGGGCCCAGCTCGCTCCGGCGCTGAGCAGGCGCCGGGAGGTGGTCTGACCCGGGGCCGGTGCCGGGGTCATCCGGTGGGCCGGGAGCTGCGGCATCCCGTAGTGCGTGCGTCTTCGGGGCGCGGATACGTTGCCGGGGACGCTTCCGACGCTCCGACAGATGGGTGATGCCGTCATGGACGCTCTCTCCGTACCGCGGTTCGGGGCCGCCGTACGGCCGGAGCACCCCGCCGTCCGCCCGGAGTCCGGCAGCGCGGACCGGACGCCGCCCGTCCTGGGTCCGGCCGGCCTCCGGCGAGAGGGCGGGACCGTGGGGGAGCGGGACGGTGGGACCGCGACCCGTCGCCCCACGGGACGGCCGGCGCACGCGGCGTCCGCGGTCTGAACCGATGGCACACCGGCCCGCGTCCGCCGGCGGTGCCGGCCCCCGGTCCGCCGGGCGTGGTCGTCCCCTCGCCGGCATGCCCGGCCGGGCCGTACCCGCGCCGGATCGGCCGGGCCCGGGCAGTGTGCGCGGGGGAGAAGAGCGTCGCCGGGAGGAACACGGGGTGACCGGTGAGCGGCGCGGTCCGGGACCGCGCGGATCCGCCCTCACGACGAGGAGGCGGCGGGAGTGGCCGAACGCCTGTGGGTCACGCGTGACCGATCCGGTAGCCGACGCCCCGCACGGTGGTGATCCAGCTCCTGGCGCCCAGCTTGCCGCGCAGGCTGCTGACATGGGTGTCGAGCGTGCGGCTGTATCCGGCCCCGTGGTCGCCCCAGACCTTCACCATGAGTTCCTTGCGCGACACCACGGTCTCGGGGTGGGAGGCCAGGGTGTAGAGGAGCTCGAATTCCTTGGAAGTGACGTGGATCGCCCGGTCGTCCATACGGATCTCACGCGCCCTGCCATCGATGTGCAGCGGGCGGAGCGAGATGGCCTGGGGAGCGGACGGCCGGGGTCGCGCACGGCGCATCACGGCCTCGATCCGGGCCATGACCTCCGGTGATCCACAGGAGGTCACGACGCAGTCGTCCGAGCCCGCCTGCAGGGCGAGAACCCGGTCGAGCTCGGTGTCGCGCCTGGTGAACGAGATGAGGGGGGTATCGCTGACGGACCGTATGGCCCGGCACACGTCGAGGCCGTCGATGTCCGGAAGATCGAGGTCGAGCAGCACCAGGTCCGCCTTCTGATGCTTCTTCAGTGCTTCGGTGCCCGTGTCGACGACATCGGCGTCGTATCCCTTGCGGCGCAGTGTGTGCACCACGGGTTCCGTCATGGAAGCGTGCTCTGCCACCACGAGTACACGTAACATAATCCCTCGCTGACTTCTTCAAGAGTTCGAGCGATGTCCCGGAACCGGGCCTCGGTCGGGGCCGTCACCGCCGGTGCGGGCGGACCCCTCCCTTCGGCCCGGAGCTGTTCTGTGAGCGCGCCACGCCCCGCGCGTGCCTAGGGGGTGTCCCGCCGGTCTTGCCGGGCTCGCGACGCATGGCACCGAACGCCGCTCACCGATCCGGCCCGATCGACAGGACACCCCTGGGGGCGGTTGTCGGCGGAGCCCCGGTGTCACCGGCGGCGCTCTCCTGTGACGATGGCGGCACCGGTTCCCTCCCGAACCCCTCGAAGGTCTTCTGCCGGACGTCGAGAATCCGACGGTTCGTGTCGATCGCCTCCCGCGAACCCCTGTACTCGTAGCGCCTCTCGCTGCCCGCGCCCACCGGCGCGGCGGCCGCCGGCCCCTCTCCGAGCGAAGGGCCCCGGCTTGGACGTGATGCCCGAGCCGGGCGCTTGGTGTCGATTATATTGGCACCCCGTGACAGACGGGGGCAAGCAACAGGCCTTTTCCCTGGCCCCGTTGGCACCCCTCGGCACAGGCGTTCGGTTGAGATCGAGGTTGTTGCCGGGCCCGAGGGCGAGATCGACTTCGGCCATCTTGCGGGGACGCCCTCAAAACGTGAGCGGTGCCCCCGAACGGTGCAAAGCACCGGCACTGAGCTGGTCATTCGGGTGTGATGCGGACTCGGTCCGGCAGATGGGGCGGATGGTGACCCGGCCGGAAATCGACGCCATTCCCGCGTGTACCTGTGGTCTGTCCGTACAACACGCCCTCGGCGGGACCGGGCGAGGCCCATGGGGAAACGTCTTGGATATCGCCCCTTTGGATCACGGGACCGGCCTAGGCGTGGCACGATGAGATGATCCGACCGGGGAGCATGGGCATGCTGGTAGTTACTGGCCAAGGCCGTGAGCGGTCGCTGGCCGAGCGATTGAACGCGTTATTCGCGATGGTGCTGCGGACCGATGCTCGCGGTCGGCAACGCGAGTACTCGACCGCGGAAGTGGCCAAGGCCGTCACCGCCGACCCGTCGCATTCCGAAACGCTGTCGCGCAGTTACCTCGCGATGCTGCGCAACGGGTCGCAGGCCAATCCGACTCTGAGTGTGCTGGAGAGCCTGGCCAAGTTCTTCGACGACCACCGCGAACCGGGATCTGCTCCGATCACCATCCACGCGCTGGTCGCCGAGGAGGACCCCGAGGACGAGCTGTTGCGCCAGCGACTCGCCAGCCACCAGGTGCGGGCGATCGCGATGAGGGCGGGCGCGATGACTCCGGCCATGCGGGAGCAGCTGCTCAAGATGATCGAAGTCTTCGACGGGGACGGTGCCCCTGATACCGGCACCGGGACATGAGAAAGGGCAACGTGGCCGTCCGCGAACGCGAGCTCCGCCGCTACTGCAAACGCCTCTTGCGTCAGCTCGACATCCAGCCTCCCCTGCGGGTGGACGAGTTGTGCCGCAGGCTCGGTGAACACCGCGGCAAACCGATCCGGCTGATTCCCTGGGCCCTGCCGATTCCCGGACCGTTCGGACTGTGGATGTCCCGGCCCGCCGAGGAGAACATCTTCTACCAGGCGGAAACCACCCGCGTGCACCAGGACCACATCATCCTGCACGAGATCGGGCACATCCTCGCCGACCACCAGGACGGCGCGACCGAGGGCGAGGACCTCCCGGGCCTGGGCCCCGACTACCCGCGTGACTCGATCACACGCGGCTTCCGCCGCACCAGCTACAGCGAGGACTACGAACGCGAGGCCGAACTGGTCGCGACGATCATCCAGGAGTGGGCTGTCGTCATCGACTACGCCACCCCCCGCGTCCCGGAGGACTCCACGCTGGAGCCGCTGAGTTCGGCCCTGAACCCGCGTTGGGGGTGGACGTAGTCTTCCAGCAACCAGTGACCGTCATGCTGGTCATCGGGTCGGTATGGAAGATGATCGACCTGGCACGGGCTCCGCACGACCGGGTACTGCGCGTCCTGGTCGTCTGCCTGCTCCTGCTGACCGCCGGCGAGATCCTCAGCTTCCCCGAAGCCGGCCGCGCGCTCGACACGTACACCACCGTGGGTGTCGGCAAGGTCGCCTTCAACGCCATCTACATGTCCGGCCTGGCCGCCCTCATCCTCTTCTTCATCTCCTCCACACGAGGGGCCCGCGCCAGGTACCGGCGCCAGCTGCGCGCCAACACCGGCCTGCTCGCCGGTGTCGTCGTCGCGCTGGTCCTGTGCATGATCGCCACACCCCCGGCCCTGCGCGGCCACACCCTGAGCACCCCGGACATGGCGCGGCCCACCATCGCCTGCTTCTACATCGTCGGAAACGCCTACTTCCTCTACGCCTATCTGACCTCGGGCTGGTGGGCCCTGCGCTACGCCCGCATGGCGACCCGCTACCTGGCGCTCGGTCTGCGGATCACCGCGGTCGGCCTGTCCGCGCTGGCGATCACCTCGGTCAACCGGGTCGTCTGGGTCTTCCTGCGCATCCACGACCCCGGGGCGTACCAGACGTTCAACACCGTGAACTGGTCGCTGAACGACTGGGCCATGGGCATCGTCCTGGTCGGCATCAGCTATTCGGCCGCCGTGCAACTCGTCATGCACCAGCGGTCGGTGCTCCACCACCGCCGGATGTACCACGAGCTCACCCCGCTGTGGACGGCACTCGCCGGGGCCTATCCCGAGCTGGTCCTGAACAGTGACCCCGCCGGGGCCAGGTGGAGCCGGTTCAGGCTCCGCCGTACCCACGAGCGGTTCTACCGCAGGCTCATCGAGTGCCGCGACGGACTGGTGCGCCTGAGCCCCTATCTGGCGCGCGTCGCCCCCGGGGTCGACCTGGCCCGTGGCCCGGCCGACCAGCTCGCCCGGCACATCGCGCAGGCGCTGACGCTGAAGCCGGCCGCCGAGGACCCCGATACGGCGCTGCCCGCCGCGCGTATCGCGTTCCCCGCCGGCAACGACCTGGGCGACGACGCCCGGGAGCTCATCGCCATCTCCCAAGCCTATGCAAGAGGACATCGTGAACAAGGTTCTGATCAGCGCTGACCACGTCATCACCGGGCCCGCCGACCGGGTGATCACCCGGGGCGCCGTGCTCGTGGAAGGCGGCTCGATCACCGCTGTCGGTACCGCCGCCGAACTGGACACGTCGGTGGAGCCGGAAGTGCCGCGACTGGCCTGTCCCGGGGCGACCCTGCTGCCCGGGCTGATCGACTGCCACGTCCACCTCGCCTTCGACGCCGGCCCGGACCCCCTCCGCGCCGTCGCGGAGGCCGACCCCGGCGAACTCGCCACCGCCATGGCGGACCGCGCGGAACAGATGCTGGCCGCCGGCGTGACGACCGTCCGGGACCTCGGCGACCGCGACGCGCTCACCGTGACGCTCCGCGACGCCATAGCGGCCGGGACGGCGACCGGGCCGCGCGTCCTCGCCGCGACCGCGCCCCTCACCTCGCACGGCGGCCACTGCGGGTTCCTCGGCGGCGAAGTCACCACCGACGACGAGATCCGCGCCCGAATCGCCCGCAACGCGGAGCAGGGCGCGGACCTGATCAAGGTGATGGCCTCCGGCGGGGCCCTCACCCCGGGCGGCCCGCGCATGTGGCAACCGCAGTTCACCCGGGACCAATTGCGCCTGATCGTCGACGAGGCCGCCCGGTACGGCCTGGGGGTGGCCGCGCACGCCCATGGCACCGACACCATCGAGCACTGTGTGACGGCCGGTGTCCGCACGCTGGAGCACTGCTCCTGGCGCACTGCCGAGGGCATCGTCTACGACCCCCCGACCGCCCGCCGGATCGTCGAGAACGACATCGCCGTCTGCCGCTGCGTGTCCGGCGACTGGCGGCTCTTCCTGGAACAGATGGGCCCCGAGCGGGCCGAGGCGATGGCCGGGGTCATCCGGGACATGCGCAAGGAAGGCGTCCGCTTCATCGCCGGTACCGACGCGGGGGTGCCGGGGGCCCGGTTCGGCGACTACGTCGGGATGCTCGAGTTCTTCTCGTCCCTCGATTTCAGCCATGCCGAGATCCTGGACATGGCGACGGTCCACGCCGCCCACGCGCTCGGGCTGACCGACACCGGCACGATCGCCCCCGGCATGCGCGCCGACCTGATCGTCGTCGACGGGAATCCGCTGGAGAGCCTGGACTCCCTGCGGGCGATCCGGCACGTCCTCACGGCAGGCCGACCCATCGGCATGTGAGAAGGCCCGGACGGCGCCCGGGCCCTCGATACCGGTCCGGCGCGTGCGCGGCGGCGCGCCCGGCTCGCGTCCGCCCTTCCTCCGGGGCGTATACGAGCCGGGCTCCGGCCGGGCGGACCCGTCCGGATCAGGAAGTGGACGCGTAGCGACCGGCGGGCCGCGGCAGTCCGAGACGGCCACGCAGGGTCCTGGCTCCGTAGGAGGTGCGGAAGACCCCGCGTCGCCGCAGCTCGGGCACCAGGCCCCGGGTGATGCCCGTCAGGTCGTGGGGAAGGGCACCGGGCCGCAGCCGGAAGCCGTCCAGCCCCGCCTCCCGCCGATCGAGCAGCAGATCGGCCAGCTCGCCCGGCGTACCGGTGAAGATCTCCGCGTCCGAGGCGAGGAGGGCGCCGCCGAGCTCGTCCAGGTGCTGCTTGCGCCGCGCGGCCCGGCCGGGTTCGTCGTCCAGGAACACGAGCAGGTCCGCGAAGGCCAGGAGCGGTTCGTCCACCGGCCGCCGGACCGCGTGCCTCGCCTCCGCCACCTCGCCGAGCCGGTGCGTGGTGTCCGCACGGGAGTGCGGCGTGATGAAGACGACGTCGGCTCCGCGCGCCGCGAGTTCGTACGGTGTACGGGCGTGCGCCAGCACGGCGACCAGGGGCTGGCCCTGCGGAGGACGCGGCGTGATCGACGGGCCGCGCACGCTGAGGTGCTGCCCCTCGAAATCGATGGGGTGGACCCCGGCGTCGCCGATGGAGCGCCCCGTCGCCACGTCGCGGATCTCCGCGTCGTCCTCCCGGCTGTCCCAGAGCCGGCGCACGATCTCGACCACCTCGGTGGCCTCGTCGAACAGCGGACGCAGCCGCTGGGAGATCAGCCGCTCGTCCAGGACGTCCTCCGCCGTCACAGCCGGGGTCGTACGGCGGCCGAAGAGGGCGGCATCGGCCGCGCGGGACGACAACTGCGGCCGCCAGCCGGCCCGCCCGCGGCTCGCGTGGTCGAGGGCGGCGATGCCGGTGGAGAGATGGAACGGTTCGGTGTGGGTGACGTTCGTGGTGGGGACCAGCCCGATGTACGAGGTCAGCGGCGCGACCCTGGCCGCCAGCAGGACCGCGTCCAAGGCGCCCCTGACCTGGTCGGTCCGGTCGTCGGGCAGGTGGAAGGAGGCGGTCTGGAGGCCGAGGGGGTCCTCGAAGGTGACGAAGTCGAGCAGGCCGCGTTCGGCCTCGGTGACCAGATCGGCCCAGTAACGGGCGGTGAAGAGCTCGGCGGGCCGCGCGTCGGTCGCGCGCCAAGCAGCCGGATGCCAGCCGGCGCCGTCCAGCGCGACGGCGAGGTGAAGCGGGGTCACGGGGTCTCCTTCCCGGCGTGTCCGTCGGTGCCCGAGCGTCCGGCCCGTGCGGTGCGGGCCTGTTCCAGGCCGAGGTGGTCCCGGAGCGTGGTACCGGTGTACTCCGCGCGGAACACGCCCTTCTCCTGGAGGAGCGGCACCACCCGGTCCACCAGATCGGCCAGGCCGCCCGAAGGGAGGTGCGGGACGAAGACGAAGCCGTCGGCTGCACCGGTCTGCACGGACTCGTCGATGGAGTCCGCCACCTGGCGCGCAGTGCCGACGAACGTCGGCCGTCCGGTGACCTCGATGACCAGCTCGCGGATGCTCAGCCCGCGTTCTTCGGCGATCTCCCGCCACCGGCGGACGGTGGCGCCCCTGCGGTACCGCGTGGGCCCGTGGGTGATCTCCGCGTCGGGCAGCGGGTCGATGTCGGGCAGCGGCCCGTCGGGGTCGTACCCCGACAGGTCCCGGCCCCAGACCGCCTCCAGCCGTGCGATCGCGGTCTGCGGCCCGATTCGGGCCCGGCTGATCTCGGCCGCGTGTTCGGCCGCTTCCTCGGACGTGTCGCCCAGAGCGTAGGTGGCGGGAGGGAGGATCTTCAGTTCCCCGGGAACGCGGCCGTATGCGGCGAGCCTGCCTTTGACGTCCTGGTAGAAGGCGCGGCCGTCCTCCAGGCCGCCGTGGTCGCCGAGGACGACATCGGCGTGGGACGCCGCGAACACCCGTTCCTCGGGGGAGTCACCCGAGTGGATGATCACCGGATGCCCCTGCGGCCCGCGCGGCGTGCCGAACCGTCCGGAGATGTCGAAGTGCTCACCCCGGTGCGCGAACCGGCCCGCCCCGGCCTGTATGAACGCACCGGCCTCCGCGTCGGCCCGCACATCACCGGGGCGCCAGCTGTCCCACAGCTCGCGCGCGGCCCGGAGGAACTCGGCGGCGCGGGTGTGCCGGTCGGCAGGATCGAGGAAGCTGCCGCGCCGGAAGTTCCCACCGGTGAACGCGGAGTGGCCGGAGACCACGTGCCAGGCGGCGCGGCCGTCGCTGAGGTGATCGAGCGTCGCCAGCCGCCGCGCGACCTCGTACGGCTCGTTGAACGTGGAGTCGACCGTCGCGGCCAGTCCCAGCCGGGTGGTGACGGCGGCGAGCGCGCTGAGAACGGTGAGCGACTCGGCGGCCCTGAGCACCTCATCGGGGTCGTGGACGTGCCCCTCGCCCCCGCTCGGCCGCGGCTCCTCGGAGAGGAGGAGGAAGTCGAACCGGCCGCGTTCGGCCGTCTGTGCCAGCCGGGCGAGAGAGTCGAATGCGAACCGGGTCCGAGAACTCGGATCCGCCCGGGCGGTGGTGTGTTGTACGGGGGGGAGTTGCGCGGCGAGATGTATCTGTTTCACGGGCACGACGTATCGCCTCCTGTGACAGTGGAATCGGGGCGCCGGCTTGTACCGGCTCTCGGCCGGAACGGGACTCGCTTTCAGTGCCCGGCGCTGAAGGGGTGACGGTCACGAGAACAGTCGATTGCTGCCGGTACGCATGTCGCCCCCGTGTTCTCCGCTTCGGGAAACAGCCGTGCGTAAGCCTTCGCTCCCGCTGTCGGCCGAAGGGTGAAAGGCGCGCGGGTCGCATTCTCGTTCCGTACAAGGTGATAGGCGTGCGTTGATGTGCGTGTTCCATCGGTTCCATGGGCCCCACGGCGGAGGGTATTCGTCCATGAGAACCGCGGTTGTTACCGGAGTGGATTGCCGATGTTTCGAGGGCGCCATT
This sequence comes from Streptomyces sp. SP18CS02, assembly GCF_036322365.1. Taxonomy (NCBI): domain Bacteria; kingdom Bacillati; phylum Actinomycetota; class Actinomycetes; order Kitasatosporales; family Streptomycetaceae; genus Streptomyces; species Streptomyces sp. SP18CS02. Next base: position 187,526 of record NZ_JAQYXC010000275.1, on the reverse strand, counting down.
CATGCTGACCGGTTCGGCGCCCTTGTGAGAGTTCTTCCGGCCTCCCCTCGGGGCCTCAGCTCGTACACCGCTGGTGAGTCGAATCGGCCGGACATCGGAATCTCCGGAAGATCACCCGATGAATCCTGCTGTGGTCGAAGGTGCCACGCAAGCCCCGTCAATGAACTGTTCACAATCAGAAGACGCGGGCCGGGAGGACCAACGCGCGCGGGGTGACGGCGCGTTCTTCCGTCAGGCGGCTCAGCCCGTGGGCGGCGACGCGAGAGGACGGCGACGCGAGAGGACGGCGTATCGCTCGGCCGGTTTCGGCACCGTACCGAAGCCGGCCCCGCGCGTGCCGTCAGCCACGGCGGAGTCCGGGCGGAGTCCCGCGGGCCGGGGCCCGGCAAGGCAAGCGCCGGCACCTGACCCCGGTCCGCCGCACCGGCCTGCCCTTGGGGGTGCCCCTGTCGCCCGCCGTACGGCCCCGCGGCCAGGGCCGGCGCCCCGACGGGTCCGGGTGCGGGTCTCGGCGCCGTCACGATCGCGCGCGTGACCGTAAATCGATTGATCTTTCCGGTGGCCGAGGACGTACATTTGTGCCCGCACACGACGATTCCGCGTGAACTCCGATGAGTGAACACCGCGCGGGGGGAGCGTCGTTCACCCATCCAAGAGGGAAGCTGTTTTTCTGATGCGCCGAATCACTCTTCGCCGTACCGCCGTGGCCGCCGGGGCCGTTTCGATGGCCCTGCTCGTCAGTGCCTGTGGCTCCGGGGACACCGCCGCGAAGGACGAGTCCAAGGGCCAGGAGTCCGCGGCCGCCCCGGCAGCCAAGGCCCTGTCGCAGGCCGAGCTCGACAAGCTGGTCCTGACCAAGGCCGACCTGCCGGACCACATGGTCGCCGAAGTCACCAAGGCCGAGCTCGCCGCCTCCGCGTCCGCCACCGGCGACAAGACGGAGTGCAAGCCGCTGGTCGACGTGATGGCGATGCGCGGCGCCGGTACGCCCGGTGCCACCGCGACGCGCAAGCTGGTCGCCGTGCCCAAGCCGCCGGCGGAGGACGCCTCACCGGAGGAGAAGCTCCAGGCCGGCCTCGGGGCGCTCGGAGCCACGAGCACGGTCGACACCCTGGGCACGTACGACGGTCAGGGCGCCGCCGACGCGTTCGCCGCCCTGAAGAAGGCGGGCGCGGACTGCGCCGCAGGCGTCACGGTGACGACCGGCGGCGAGAAGATGAAGATCACGAAGGTGGAGACCGCCGCCTACACCGCGGGTGACGAGGCCGTCGCCTTCACCCTCGGCATGGACCTCGAAGGTGAGACCCTGAAGACCCAGCTGGTGGCGGTGCGCAAGGGCGGCACGGTCGCCACGTTCTACGCCCAGAGCCTCGCCGGTACCGCCCAGCAGCCGAAGGCCGTCATCGACGCCCAGCTGAAGAAGCTCGGCTGAGCCTTCCCGGTCCTTCCGGTGTCTCGGACACCCGGAGCCGCCCGGCCGGTGGCCCCGGGTGCCAGGTCGGGGGCCGGCCATCAGTGAACCGGTCCCGGTGCCCGGGGCCACCCGCGGCCGACGGGGCCCCTGAGCACCGGCGGCAGCGGGACCGGCGCCCGCTCAGGACGACGGGCGCCGCTGGTCGTTGCTGTCCTGCCGCAGCTGGTCGGTCTCACGGGTGATGTCGTCGATGCGGGCGGCGAGCTCCGGGTGGCTGCGCCGCAGATGCGGGCGCGTGCCGGTCAGGGGGCCGACCAGACGGGCGGCGTCGTCGTCGGCGAGCGCCCGCGTGAGGTCGTCCATCGGCGGAACCGCTTCGGCGGGCAGGTCGGTGAGGGACGTGATCTGCCCGGCGAGCCGGCGCAGGTCGGCGGCGTTGCGGCGGGCCCAGGCCGTCACGGTCCGGTTGGCGGCTCGCCGGTCGCGGGTGGCCTTCACACGCTGCTCGCCGGTCGTGCCCGCGGTCCCCGGGCGCAGCCGCAGGTAGCGGCGTTCGGCGGCCTGGCGGCTGGTGACGCCGAGAGGCGGGGCCAGGTCGGCCCAGCTCGCGCCGGCCTCCCGGGCCGCCTCGATGAGGTGCGTCTCCCATCCCGCGAGCTGATGGCGCACCTCACGCAGGAGCAGGAGGGCGGCGAGCGCCTCGTCCGGCGACGTCCCGGCCGCCCCCGAGCCGGGCTGCTCATCGGTCTCCGGCGCTTCCCCGGTGTCCCCGTCGCGGACGACACGCACAGCCTCGGCGATGGTTCTCAGCGCCGACACGGCGGTGGGCAGGGAGACCCGCGCGGGCCGCGCCGACCACCCGGCCGCCGTCGCCCCGGGCGCCGGACTCTCCGATCGGTTCGGCAGCGGGTTCCGCTCGTCTGCTTCAGGCACTCGCACTCCCTGTTGTCATCCTTTCGACGACATCCTGTTTGTCATCGCGTGGACGACATGCTACAACGGATGGCAGGTGAAGCGCATTGGCAGTCACTGCCCGACCGACTGGAGGTGTTTCGCGATGTTGATGCGCACCGACCCCTTCCGCGAGCTCGACCGGCTCACCCAGCAGCTCCTCGGCGCCTCCGGAACCTGGTCGAGGCCGTCGACGATGCCGATGGACGCCTATCGCGAAGGCGACGTCTACGTGGTGGCCTTCGACCTTCCCGGCGTCGACCCGGACGCGATCGATGTGGACGTCGAACGGAACATGCTGACCGTGAAGGCGGAGCGCCGGCCGACGCCCAAGGCGGAGGGCGTGCAGATGGAGCTCTCCGAGCGGCCCCTGGGCGCCTTCTCCCGCCAGATCGTGCTGGCCGACACGCTCGATGTCGAGAACATCCGGGCCGACTACAGCGCGGGTGTCCTCACCCTGCGCATTCCGATCGCCGAGCGAGCGAAGCCCCGCAAGATCGCCATCGGCACCAGGGGCGACGAGCGCAGGCAGATCAGCGGCTGATCGAACCACGCACCGTGCGTCGCGGAGGGCGAGGTCTCGCTCCCGTCCTCCGCGCGCCGTAAGGGGCAGCGCGATGCACATGAGATGGGAAGCGTTCCTGGACGCCGTCCAGGAGCGCGGCGAGTACTCGTCGCAGCAGGAGGCGGAGCGGGCCGCCCGCGTCGTCCTGGCCCTGCTGGGAGCACATCTGGTGGGCCGGGAGAGGGCCGAACTGGCCGCCCGCCTCCCTGAGACGTTCGCCCTGATCCTGCTCAACCCGCTCAAGGCCGCCGAGCCGCTGGACCCGGAGCGCTTCGTCCGGGCCACCGCCGCCTGGATCGAGGGAGCGACCGAGGAGACCGCCACCTGGGACACCGGCGCTGTCCTCAGCGTGGTGGCCGACGCCGCGGGCGAAGAGCTTATCCGCAGTGTCCTGCTCCAGCTGCCACCGGGCTACGACCTGCTCTTCGGTCGCCCTCAGCCCATATGACCGGTCCGGTAGGTCCGGGCCATGACTTGCCCGGACCACCCGGACCACCCGGCTCATCCGGACCACCCGGCTCACGCGGCCGCGGACGCCGGCCTCGGAACCCCCCGGGCCCGTCGGCGCCCCCCCCCGGAGGCACCCGCCCACGCGCCGGGACGGTCCCGGGGCGGGACGCCCCGCCCCGGGACCGTCCCCGGCCGCCCCGTCAGAAGTTGCCGTAGTTGACCTGCCAGGTGGGCAGACCCAGACGGCGCCAGACGGCGACCACCCGGTCCCGGTCGTCGAGCGAGACGCGAACCGCGTACCGATGGCGCACATGCCGGTCGAAGAGCTCGGCCTTCACGACATCGTCACGGCGCCCGTCCCCGGCGGCGCGCATCCACAACTCGTCGTAGGGGACCTCGTGCCGCCTCAGCCATGCCTCGGTCATCTCGCGGTGTTCCTCGCCGCGGCCCGAGAGCAGGACGACGACATCGCCGTCGGCTCGCCGGAAGGAGCACAGGGCCCCGCGCACCGACACGTTGAGCAGGTCCTCGTCGCAGCGGCTGAAGTCGAAGGGGCCCCGGTCGCCCCGGATGGCGAGCGTGCCGTCGATGTCGCACATGACGGCCGAAGGGAGCGCCGGATCCGCCGTGTACGGCTCCACAGACGGCTGGTCGTTCAACCACTCCCCGGTGAGCCTCCAGCCGCCCTTCCTCGCCCTGGTGTGCTTGTCCGCCAGGATCCGGATGATCTCCTCGCCGACCGTCCGCTCCCGCTCGGCATCGCGCCGTACGCACTCCTCCACCGGTACGTCGGTGAAGTCGTGGACCACGAAAGCGGCTTCACCGCCGACCGCGGCCTTGAGGCGCTTGGGGATGTGCGGCGTCAGATGCGTGTTGTCCACGACCACGTCGAAGCCGCCGTCGACCGCGGCGCGCACGGCCGCGTCCTGGATCGCCAGCACGGTCTGCTCGTGCGCGTGCGACCGGCCCCGGTCCGGCGACGGGACGTCGAGCATGGTCCGCAGGTCGTCGAGGTTCACCCGCCGCATCCGGCCCTCGGACTCCGCCTGCAGTCTGCGCGCGGCGGTCGTCTTGCCCGAGGCCGGAAGCCCCGTCATGACGTGTACTACGGGCACGGTCGGTTCTCCTCGTCGGTCTTGAACGGATCAGAAGCGTCCGGTCGGAGGGAACGGTACGTCACGAGCTCGGTCGGGCGCCCGTCCAGGCGCAGGAACATCGCCGGCCGCAGGGCGGGGTCGGGCAGCGCCCTGACCGCACGGGCGAAGGCGGCCCGGTCGCCGGTGAAAGGCGCGAGGGAGCGGAACGCCTCGTCGATCGCCCGCTCGTGGTCGGCCACGTCCTTCTCGATCTGGGCGACCACCTCGCGCACCCAGGCGTCGAACTCGTCGGGCACCTGCTCCAGGAGCGCGTCGAGCGGCTTGCCCCCGGACGCCTCGACGTCCGCCGTGGAGCAGCCGAGCGCCTGGGCCGTCTGCCGGGCGGGGAGTCCGGAGAAGCGCTGGATGCCGTGGCCCCGCCAGATGTCCCGCTCGGTGACGCCGGTGAGCACCTTGTGCAGCCGTACGTACTCCGCGAGCTTGGCCTTGGCCCGCACGCCCGACGCGAAGCGCAGCACGAAACCCTCCGCGTCGGTGCCCGTCGCGGCCCGCCCTCCGGGGAGCCGGTTCGACTCGGCCAGTGCGAGCAGCTCGGCAAGGGGCATGGCGGGCCATACGGTGACGACCGAGCCGATGCCCTCCCAGGCAGGCGCCGCCCGCGCCAGCGGCACCTCCGTACCGTTGCGGGCGAACGCGGCGAGGAGCACGAGGTCGCGGCGGTCGCCGTAGTCCACGACGATGCGGTTCTGCGGGTACAGGATCTCGGCCAGGTAGGTCACCCCGGGGACCAGGGCCGTGGTGTCCTTGCCGTCGAGCAGGCGCTGGGCCCACCTGGCCTGCGCGCTGATGAACGACCCCTTGGACGCGACCCGCCATCGGCCGGCGTAGTGGAAGACGACCGCCAGGCTGCCGTCGACCTTGTCGTAGACCTCGAACGGTTCCTCCGGGAGGGCGGGCGCGTACGGCTGCCCGGCCCCGTGCTCCCCGACATTGAAGAACTTCGGCAGCGGAAGCGCCACTATCTCGCCCGTGGCGTCGTCGGCCACCAGGCCACGGCAACGCGTGGTCACACGGTTCCACACACGTTCGAACTGGCACGTCCTGGTGTACGTGTAGATCGACAGCGGCAGCTCCGGGTGGGGCTTGCGCGTGACGTGTCCCGCGTCGAGAGCGGCTGACAACTCCTGCGGCGGCAGCAGCTCGTGGAGAGTCAGGTACGCCTGGCTCATGTGGTCCTCCCCGTCGGTGACTGTGATTGTCACGTGCGGGGGGCGTCCGTGGACAGCGAATTAGAGCCTTCGTTCGGATCTTGCCGGGATGCGAGGCGCAGCGGCGAGTCGTCCGTCGGGGTGTCCGTGACCGGACTCCTCCGCCGCTTCCGTCCGGTGTTCCGTCGTGACCTCCCGGCCGGCCGCGTGGGGGCGCGCCCGCGCGACCCGCCGGGGGGCGGCCGACCGTGTGATCCGGCCACCCGCGCCGGACGACACGCCCACCTCCGCCCTGTGTCGCACCCTGCTTCGCAGGGCCGTACTTCCGCCGTAACGGCCCCTTTTGACCAGGGCCCGAGGCGCCGCGAGTTCCGGACATCGGCAGTTGATGATCGTTGCTCTCTGGTGGTGAACGGTTCCGCCGTGTAGCGTCTTTCCCAGATGTCGTGGTTCGCAGTACCTGCCCGCGCTCCGGCGTGGGCGTCTTGCTGTTGCAGTGCCTGAGGACCAGGGCGATCACCTCCGGGTCCGCGCGGTGCGGATCCGATATCGACTGAGAGGGCACCAGCATGGCCAGCGGAACCGTCAAGTGGTTCAACTCGGAAAAGGGCTTCGGCTTCATCGCGCAGGACGGCGGCGGTCCGGACGTCTTCGCGCACTACTCCAACATCAACTCGTCCGGCTTCCGTGAGCTCCAGGAAGGCCAGACCGTGACCTTCGACATCACCCAGGGCCAGAAGGGCCCGCAGGCGGAGAACATCACCGTCGCCTGATCCGGGTAGTGGTTCGGCCGGGCCCCCGGAGCATGCGCTCCGGGGGCCCGGTGCGTGCGGGCCCTCGCCGGTCAACCAGGGTCGGACGCCACCCGCAGGACGAGCAGCGCGATGTCGTCCGTGCGCTGCTCGGCGGGACGCAGCTGCGTCAGGAGCGTGGTGATGAGGCGGTTCAGGTCGCGGTCGTCGGCGACGGTGAGACGGTGCGCGAGCTCTCCGATCGACTCGTCGATGTCGGTCCCCGGTGTCTCCACGAGTCCGTCGGTGTAGAGGGCGAGCAACAGCCCCGGAGTGAGGGGAATCGCGGTGACCGGGTAGACGGCGTCGGGGACGATGCCCAGCAGCGGTCCTGGAGGGACGTCGAGCGGGCCGGCCGGCCGGCCGGGAGCCCGCACGACCGGCGGCGGGTGACCGGCGCTGGCGAACGTCGCATGACCTCGGGCCAGGTCGAGATGGGCGTAGAGACAGCTGGTGAACAGGCCGGGGTCGAGGCCGTTGAGGAGCTGGTTGGTCCGGGCGAGGACCTGATCGGGTGACGCGCCGGCGGAGGCGTGGGCGAGCACTCCGGTGCGGACCTGGCCCATGAGCGCGGCGGCGGCGACATTGTGTCCCTGGACGTCTCCGATGACGGCCGCAGCGGCGGTGTCGCCGAGCCGGATCAGGTCGTAGAAGTCGCCCCCGATGTCCATGCCGTGGGTGGCGGGCAGGTAGCGGGCGGCGACGTTCAGGCCGGTGACGTCGGGCAGTGTGTGCGGCAGCAGTGCCTGCTGGAGCCCGTGGGCGAGCTGGTGCTTGGTGTCGTACAGCCGGGCGCGGTCGAGGGCCTGGGCGACCAGCCCGGCGAGCGACGTCATCACGGCACGCTCCTCGGCCGAGAACGTATGCGGCCGGTCGTAGGTCAGGACGCAACAGCCGACCGGACGCCCGGAGATGATCAGCGGCAGGAAGGCCCACGCCTGTTTGCCGCTGGCGAGCGGAGCCTCGGGATGGATCCGCCGCATCTCCTGGGCGTCGGCGAAGAACGACGGGATGCCGCTGGTCAAGGCCTGTCCGGCGGGAGTGAAGGTGGTGTCGAGCGGAAGGCCGTCGAGGCGCTCGACGGCCTCGTCGGAGTAGCCGCGGTGGCCGGTGATGCGCAGTCGGCCCGCGTCGGCGGCGGAGAGGACCAGGCCGTCGGCGCCGAAGGCCGGCATGATCTGGTCGGCGATCAGATCGACCACGTCCCGCACCCCGACGACCTCGGTCAGCGCGGCGGCCAGGTGCATGAGCTGGTAGAGCTGTCCGGCGCGGGCGGGAGTCGCGGCTGCCGTGGACCGCCGGGAGGCAGGGACGGGCGGGGGCTGCCCGCCCGCGGGAACGATACGGACGCTGATGCCGCTGGCGTCCGGGTAGAGATGGAAGTCCAGCCATGTGTCGGGCGGGCGACAGGCGGTGAAGGCGACGGACTCGCGGCTGATCACGGCGGCCCGGTAGCGGTCCTCGTACGTGGGCTCGTCGAGCCAGGGCAGGGACCGCCACGGCAGTGTCCCCAGCAGCTGGTCGGCGTCCCGGCCCAGCAGTTCGGCGGCACCGTCGGTGAGAAACGTGATGCGCCCTTCGAGGTCGAGTGCGAGGGAGCCGCCCGGCAGGCGCTCCGAGAAGTCCGCGGCGGCCAGCGCCGGGCTGGTGAGCCGCCGGCCGGTGTTGACGGGGAGGACGCGGGGGCCGCCGTCCGGGGCCGACGGCTTCCCGGGTCCGGCGGACTCCTCCAGCAGCCGGGCCAGGCCCCGGCAACTGGAGGTGATGTGCCCCTGCTCCCGCCGGGTGATGTGCGGCGGCCGGGTGGCCGGCCACATCAGCAGCAGTGAGCCCCACCGCCGGACGCCGCTGACCGGTGCGGCGGCGAGTGCGACGGGATAGGGCAGCGCCATCGCCGTGCGGGGGTAGGAACGGGCCATCTCCTCCTGGTTGCCCAGCCAGATCATGCGGTTCTCGCGGACCGCGTCCGCGACGGGGGCCGGAGCGGCCAGCGGAACCCTCGCCCAGGGGGCGGCGAACTCGGCCGGAGCCCCGCAGAGCACCGCCAGGTGCAGTACCTGCCCGTCCGCCGCGAGCAGATAGAGCGCCCCGATGGTGGCACCGGCCCTGCGTACCGTCTCGGCCAGCGCGGAATCCACCCCGCCGGTGTCCACGGCCGGACCACCCGTTCCGGTCACGAAGTACCTCCAGCGTCGCAGGGCGTGGCGGGCCCGGAGGGTGCGGGCGGAGCTCTCCCTCGCGCGCCCCTCCGACGGAGTGGTGCTGCGTGCAACCATTTTCATCGTAAATCTCCTTTGCGGGATTCACGACGGATGCACTCTTTGCGGGCGCAGGGCGCAGGGCGCAGGGCGCAGGGTGCGGGGGAGCGGGGCGGGAGGCGGGAGACGGCGGCGCGGTTCCCGCCGGGCGGACCGCCCCTCGGTCTCCCTCGTGTCTCCGTCACCGGCCCGCGGCGAGGCGCGGCACCAGGACGCGGACCGGCGCGGCTCGGCCCCATCAGGGCGTGAGCCGAGGCGAGTCCCCCGGAAGTCCGCTCCGGTTCAGGACGCCGCTCTCCGCTGTCGGGACGCCCGTCGCGGTGAGCCGAAGGCGCTTTCCGGCGTTCGTGCGCGACCCCTTTACGGGTCTGTCATGCACCGGTAACTTCCGGGATGAAATTGCTTGCAGCAACTTTCCGAACGACCTTCCAGTGATGGGCCGGCTGACCGCTCCGAGGCGCGTCAGAGCAGCAGTCGGTGAGGACGGGCGCTCGTCGAGCGCCGGTCCTGTCGGCGAGTTGTGGCGCCCGCGCGCCACGGCCCTTCTCCAGGAGAGATGGATGAAACGCACTTCTCCACGGCTGCCGGGACGCCCCCTGGCGGCAGTCGTAGCGGTCGGCGCCCTGTTCGGCCTGCTGGCGGCGGTGCCCCCCGGCACCGGCCCGTCGACCGCGCCCGTGGCGGCGGCGGACACCACGGCCACGGTCTTCTACTACACGAAGACGAAGAACTGGGCGCAGTACAACCTGCATTACGCCCCCGACGGCGGATCGTGGACGACCGTGCCGGGTGTGCGCATGGAGGCCGCCTGTACCGACTGGGTGAAACAGACCGTCACCCTGGGCTCGGCGGGGGGATTCGAAGCCGCCTTCAACAACGGCTCGGGCGTCTGGGACAACAACGCCGGCAAGAACTACGACCTGGGTACGGGCGACATCACCGTCAAGGACGGTGTGATCGCCCACTCCGCCCCGTGCGGCGGAGACGGCGATCCCGGCCCGACGCCCACGCCGAGCCCCGGGAACCAGGCGTCCGTCTACTACTCCACGGAGGCTCTGGGCTGGTCCACGGTCAATCTCCACTACCAGCCCGCCGGAGGAGCGTGGACCGCGGTCCCCGGCACCGGCATGGAAGCCGCGTGCACCGGCTGGTGGAAGAGGACCGTGGACCTCGCGTCGGCCGCCACCATGAAGGCCGCCTTCAACAACGGGAACGGCACCTGGGACAACAACAAGGGCGCCGACTACGTGCTCACCGCGGGTACCAGCACGGTGAGGAACAACACCGTCACCAAGGACGCCCAGGACCCGTGCGCCGGTGAGGCGCCCGACACCCAGGCACCGACCGTGCCCGCCAAGGTCACCGCGAAGGCCGACGGCGTGGCGGTCGTCCTGTCCTGGGAGCCGTCCACCGACGACAAGGGCGTCACCCGGTACCAGGTGACCCGGACCGGCGGTACCCGCGGCACGACCGTGACCGACGTCGGCTCCACCGTCCTCACCGACTCCGGCCTGGAGGAGAGGACGGCCTACACGTACACCGTGAAGGCCGTGGACGCGGCCGGGAACGTCTCCGCCGCCTCGGCCGCCGCCGGCGCCACCACCGGCGAGAAGCCGACGACCCCCGCCGCCGGCAAGCCCCTGGGCACCGACCCGCGCAAGGACCCCGTCTACTTCGTCCTGACCGCCCGGTTCAACGACGGCGACACCTCGAACAACCGTGGCGGCAGCCAGCACGGGAAGTCCGGCAACGCGACGAACAACGACCCCATGTTCCGCGGCGACTTCAAGGGCCTCGTCCAGAAGCTGGACTACATCAAGGGTCTCGGATTCTCCGCCGTGTGGATCACGCCGGTGGTGCTCAACCGTTCGGACTACGACTACCACGGCTACCACGGCTACGACTTCTACCGGGTCGACCCGCGCCTGGAGTCGGCCGGAGCCTCCTACCAGGACCTGATCGACGCCGCCCACGCCAAGGGCATGAAGATCTACCAGGACGTCGTCTACAACCATTCGTCCCGCTGGGGGGCCAAGGGCCTGTACACGCCGACCGTCTACGGCGTGCGGGACAAGGACTGGTCCTGGTACTACGACGAGAAGCAGCCCGGGTTCGAGTACGACGGTCTGACCATCGATCCGAAGACCGGTAAGTCGTACTACAACGGTGATCTGTGGTCGACGGCGGAGCCTTCCGGCAACACCTGCGTCGACTGGGGCCAGCCGACCCGGTGGACGTCACCCGAGGGCTACCGCATCCACAACTGCCAGTGGCCCAGCCCCACCTCGGGGATGTTCCCCAAAGCGCTCTACCACCAGTGCTGGATCGGGAACTGGGAGGGCGAGGACTCCCGCTCCTGCTGGCTGCACGACGATCTCGCCGACCTCAACACCGAGAGCGCCCAGGTGCAGAACTACCTGATCGGCGCGTACAACAAGTACATCGACATGGGGGTGGACGGCTTCCGGGTCGACACGGCCGTGCACATCCCCCGGACCACCTGGAACCGCCGCTTCCTGCCCGCCATCCAGGAGCGCGTCGCCCAGCAGCACGGCGCCGAGGCCGCCAAGAACTTCTTCGTGTTCGGAGAGGTGGCCGCCTTCGTCAACGACAAGTGGAACCGCGGGTCGGTCAACCACTCCGCGCAGTTCTTCACCTGGAAAGAGCGCAAGGAGTACAGCGCCGACGACGAGAAGGCCGCGCTGGAGATGTACGACCACGAGCAGCAGGCTGGCACGTCGAACCAGCCGACGTCCACCAACGCGTGCCTCGACGGCAACGACTACCACGCCCCGGACCACAGCAGGTTCTCCGGGATGAACGTCATCGACATGCGCATGCACATGAACTTCGGGGACGCGTCGAACGCCTTCCACAACGGGAAGGACTCCGACGACAGCTACAACGACGCCACGTACAACGTCGTCTACGTCGACAGCCATGACTACGGCCCCAACAAGGGCGCGGAACGCTATGCGGGCGGCACCGACGCCTGGGCCGAGAACATGTCGCTGATGTGGACCTTCCGCGGCATCCCGACGCTCTACTACGGATCCGAGATCGAGTTCCAGAAGGGCAAGAAGATCGACTGCGGTCCCACCTGTCCCCTGGCCACCACCGGCCGCGCCTATTTCGGCGACCATGTGGCCGGAGACGTCAAGGCGTCCGAGTTCTCCAAGGTCGACTCCGCCACCGGCGCGGTGGCGTCCACGCTCCAGCAGCCGCTTGTCCGGCATGTGCAGCGGCTCAACGAGATCCGCCGCGCGATCCCCGCCCTCCAGATGGGGCAGTACTCCACCGAGGGCATCCAGGGCGACATGGCGTTCAAGCGCCGTTACACCAGCGGCGCCACGGACAGCTTCGCCCTGGTCACCGTCACCCACGCCGCCACCTACACCGGCATCCCCAACGGCACCTACACCGACGCCGTCACCGGCGACAAGCAGGTCGTCACGGGCGGCACCCTCAAGGTCGTCGCCCCCGGCAAGGGGAACCTGCGCGTCTACGTGCTGAACGGCACCGGCAGGATCGGCGCCGCCGGCACGTACCTGAAGTAGCACCCTGTCGCCGCCCGGACGCGCACACCGCGGCGGGGCACCACGTCCCGGGGCGGTCGCCATCGCCGCCCCGGGACACCGGGCGAGAGCGCGTCAGCAGCCGGCGCGGCCGCATCCGCCGTCGGGGACGCCACGGGTCGACGCCGGCGTACATGCCGTGACCCGGGCGGCGACCGGGCGGCGACCGGGTGGCGGTGGGGAACACGGGCGGATCCCATGACGTTGGGCCGGGTATGGCGATCACTGCTCGTTCCCCTGAAGTCCTGCGCTACACGGCGTTCTCCGGCGACCCGGACGGCGGCAACCCCGCCGGGGTCGTCCTCGACGCCGCGGGGCTCGGGGACGGGGACATGCTGGCGATCGCAGCCGGGCTCGGGTACAGCGAGACCGCGTTCCTGACCCCGCCGCCCGAGGCGCTCGGCGGACCGGAGACGGCGCGGCAGGGGAGGGCGTTCGGTATCCGCTACTTCAGCCCGAAGGCGGAGGTACCGTTCTGCGGGCACGCCACCGTCGCCACGGCGATCGCGCTGGGAGAGCGGTACGGGCCCGGTGACCTGCTGTTCGCGACGCCCGTCGGGACCGTTCCCGTCACGGTGACCGCTCAGGCGTGCGGTGCTCTGGAGGCCACCCTGACCAGTGTGGAGCCGCACGTCGAAGCTGTCCCGGGGGCCGATGTCGAGGAGGCGCTCGCCGCCCTCGGCTGGACGGCGGCCGAACTGGATCCGGCCCTCGCACCGCGCATCGCCTTCGCGGGCGCCCGTCACCTGGTACTGGCCGCCGCCACCCGCGAGCGGCTGGCCGACCTGTCCTACGACTTCGACCGTCTGGAAGCGCTGATGCGCCGCCTGGACCTGACGACGGTGCAATTGGCCTGGCGCGCCTCGGAGACCGTGTTCCACGTCCGGGACCCCTTCCCGGTGGGGGGAGTGGTCGAGGACCCGGCGACCGGAGCGGCGGCCGCCGCGTTCGGCGCGTACGCGCGTGAGCTCGGTCTCGTCCCCCGCACGGCGGTCCTCACCCTCCACCAGGGCGAGGACATGGGGCGCCCGGGCGTACTGACGGTGGAACTCCGGGCCGGCGAGACCCGCGTGCGGGTGAGCGGGAGGGGAACCCGGATCCCCGCGTAGGGCTTGCGTCTGGACCGTGCCGGGCTCACATGCCCCGGCACCGCGCCTCGCCGCGTTTGCCGTCGGTCGCCGGCGAGCCCCGTAGCCCTCCCGGCACGGAGGCACCCCCACCGCGTCGACTCCCTCCTCCGCCGTGCGATCGCACGCACCGGACACCGCAGCCCCCGTTCTCCGGGCGGACGCCGATACTTTCCGGACACTCCCTAGGGGGCCTGGGGATGCCCCGGGCGCCGGACCCCGCTCACCCATCCGGCCCGATCCAGACGTGAGACCCCGGGTCGTGTCCGGAACGCATCGGTGTCGTCCGGGGGACACCGCGGGCGGCCCGCCCGGGCTCAGCAGGGCGTGTCGCCCGCGCACCTCCACCGCACCTGCTCCGGATACACGTTCGCCCGGGGAGAGAGCTGGTGGGTCGTCCACCTCTCCGTGGCTCCGGGGGCCAGAAGCCCGTCGGCCTGGTACGCGGCTGCGGCCGGGAGGCGGGGGGCCGCACAGTCGGCGGCGTCGGTCACATGGGTGCCGCCGGCCGGAAGAGTGCCGTGATACGTCCCCTCACCCGGATGGCACGCGTAGTACTGGCCACTGCGCACATACCTCAGCTTCGCCGTCACCTCGGCGGCGTCGGGACCGGGGTTGGTGATCTTGAGGGCGAACAGCACCTTCTTCTCCGCGACCTTGACGCAGGCCCGCAGCAGGACGCCGACGGCTCCGGGGCGAGCAGGACCGCACCGGCTCTGCTCCCCGAGCGCGTCGACCTGGACGTCGTCGGCCGGTCCTTCGCCCCTTCCTCCGGAGAACGCGCCGGAACCGTGATGGCCACCGCGGATGGCCGGACCGGCCGGACCGGAACCGGCCCCCGCGGCCCCCGGCCGGGCGATGTTCTGCGCGATCTGAGCACCCGCCCCTGCCAGGACCATGGCGGAGATCACGGCGAGCACGCGGCCTGCCGGAGTCCTGAGGGGCTTGGGCCCCCGGCGCGGTGCGGGTGCGCCGGCCGCGGCCCCCGGCACCACGGCGGAAGCGGCCCGGGTGCCCGGTGGGCCGACCGGGCTGCCGGGCGCGGCCGGAGCGGCGGCCGGTTCTCCGCCGGGCGATCCGTCGGTGGTCATGGGTACGGCAGGCGGCGGTGCCGATGCCGTGACGGCTTCCGATCCGTCCGGGGACCGCGGGAGCGAGGGCGACGGCGCGGGGCGCAGCTGGGACTGCAGGGTCCGCCAGCGTGACGTCCACTCCTGGGTCGCTGCCTCCACCCGCTCACCGCCGGCCTTCGCGTGCACGAGGCAGGAACGCACATACGCCCGCACGACCTCCAGCGAGGGTGGCGCCTGACCGTTCGCCGCGGCGGACAGCGCCGAGGACGAGTACCCCGCGGCTCGCTCCATCTCCTTGTAGGTGGGACTGCCGCAGTCCTCGCGCAGTCGCCGCAACCGCCAGGCGAAGGCCTCGACCGGCCCGTCCTCCGGGTTGATCGGCCGTTCCTTGCGCCCCTGCCTGCTCGCCATTGAACGACTCCGTTTCTCAGCAAGCTTGATGACCAGTCGATGACCAGCACGTCAGGACGGTGCAGGTCATCAAACGCCGGGTCAAGCTTCGGGCAACGAGCCGTCCGGACGCCAATCAGGGCGACGGAGGCCGGTCACCGAAGGACGGACGAAAATATGATCAACCTTCGTAGGCGACTGACACAGGCCATGGTCGCGACAGCGGGGGCGGTGACGCTCCTGGGCGGAGGCGTGGTGACCGCCCCCGCCCACGCCGCACCGAACGACCTGGGGCGGGTCTGCATGTTCAACGCCCCCGCCGAGGTGCCCAAGGCCGGCCACGTCGCCTGGGCCTTCCGGGTCCGCGGAGAGAAGGACCACTGGATCTGGGGGTCCTTCAACAGGGACGAGGCGTGGACCCGCGGCGGCACGTGGAAGGACGTGCGTGCCTCCTTCAAGCCCGTCTGGGACAAGAAGGACAAGCGCTGGGAGGGCTACACGCGCTACCGGTGCACCAACACCAAGGACGGCAACGCGCGCAACGCCCAGTCCGCCTTCAAGGCCGTCCGCGACAAGGGCTACAGCATCACCAGGAACAACTGCCTGCATATGTCGATGGCGGTCTTCAAGGGGTACAGCGGCGTCCTGCGTCGTGACGCGCGGCTGCCCTCGGCGACGGCCGTGCGTCCCAACGACTACTTCTCCAGGACGCTGAGCAACGCCAAGTGGGAGCGGATCCACCGCATGCCCTGACGCGGTCGGACGGCGCGGCGCCCCCGGTCCGCCGGGGGCGCCGCCGCGCGTCCGGGTCGTGTGCCGTGGAGGACGATGCCGTCGAGAGGCCGCGCCACCGGGAGGCGGGCGGCACCACGTCGACGAGGGGAGCGTGGCCGGGGGAGCGGGTCAGCCGGAGTCGAGCCCGTCGACCAGGCGGTCCAGGAACCGGGTGAACGTCGCGGCGGGCGTGAGCGGGCGGGCCGGGGCGGCAAGGGCCTCGGCGAGCTCGGGGTGGTGGCCGTCCGAAGCGACGGCGGCGAGGTAACGGGCCTCGGCCGCCGCCCTGCCCGGTGTGTCCGCGGCCGTGTTCTGCGTGATCTCGTACGCGACATGGCCGGCGACGAAGCTGGTGAGCAGGCTGAAGACCTCCAGCTTCGCGGCCCCGTCCAGTTGGGTGGGCCGCAGGGCCGCAAGGGCGTGCTCCAGGAACTCCAGTGTGTGCGGCCCCGGTGTCCGACGGGTCGCCAGCGCGGCGGGGAGCCATGGGTGGCGGAGCATGAGGGCGCGCTGGAGACGGCCGATGGCCTTGAGGTCGGCACGCCAGTCGCCGGTGAGCGGGTCGGTCGTGGGAAGTTCCGCGCTGACGTGATCGACCATCAACTCCAGGAGGGTGTCCTTGTCGGGCGCGTAGCTGTAGAGCGTCATGACGCCGGCGCCGACCTGGGCGGCGACCCGCCGCATGGTGACCGCCTCCAGCCCCTCCGTGTCCGCCAGGGCCACGGCAGCGGCTGTGATCTCCGATCGGCTGAAGGCTGGTCTGCGCCCCCTGCCGCGCCGGCCGGATCCCAGCCAGAGCTGTGCGGGGTCGACGCCGGTGGCGTCGGCCCCCTGGTCACGGGTCACGTATCCGCCCTCCCTTTCTCCTTCGGTGCCGGTTGCCCGGGACACATCCAAGCACCCGTTATTCTCGTACGGCGTACGAAAATAACGGAGGAGAACCATGACACGCAGCCCGCGCGACCTCGCGTCGAGGCCCGACAGGACACAGCCGTCACGCAGGCCGCCTCTCTCGTCCCGGCTGCTGAGGGCGACATGGCGCGGCCTGCCGGCCAGGCGACACGACGTGGGCTGGGAACCGGGGCTCGTGGTGCCGTCCGCGGACGGCAGCCCCTTGATCACGGACCACTACTTCCCCCGCGCGCGGGGTGACTTCCCCACCCTTCTCGTACGTACGCCCTACGGCAGGGGGCTGCCCTGGTCACCCATGTACGGCGTGCTCTTCGCCGAACAGGGCTTCCACGTGGTCGTGCAGAGCTGCCGCGGCACCGGCGGCTCGGGCGGCCGGTTCGACCTGTGGCGCAACGAGGCCGCCGACGGCCTGGCCGCGGTGGCCTGGCTGCGGACGCGGCCCTGGTTCAACGGAACGCTGGGCACGATCGGCTCCAGCTACCTGGGCTACGTCCAGTGGGCGCTCGCCCTGGACCCTCCACCCGAACTGCGGGCCATGGTCGTACAGGTCGGCCTGCACGACCCCCACGCCCTCTTCCACACCGACGGCGCGCTCCTCCTGGAGAACGCCCTCGCCGTCGGCGTGGGCATGACCTATCAGCACCAGGGACTGGCACCCTTCGTGAAGGCGACCCTGCGCCTGCGACGGCGGCTGCGGGCGCTCACCATGGCCCGGCCGCTGCGCGGGGCGGTCCTGTCCGCCTTCGGGGAAGTGCCCTGGCTGGACGGAGTCATCACCCATCCGGACGCCGACGACCCGTACTGGCAGGGCGCCTCCATGGCGCGAGCGGCGGAGCGGCCGGGTGTTCCCACCGCCCTGATCACCGGCCGGTACGACGTGCTGGCCGACCAGACCTACGAGCAGTACGCACGGCTGCGAGGCGTGGGATCCGACACCACCCTGCTCGTCGGTCCCTGGAGTCACACCTCTGCGCTGCAGCAGGGCTGGCCCGAGGTGTTCGCCGAGAGTCTCGCCTGGCTGCGCGCACACCTGTGCGACGACCCCACCGGCCTGCGCCCCACCCGGGTGCGCGTCCACGTCGGCGGCGAGGACGCGTGGCGGGACCTCAAGGACTGGCCGCCCACGGCCGGAGAGGCGTCCTGGTTCCCCGACACCGACGGAACCCTCACCCAGGACGCGCCCGGCCGGTCCGGACCGCTGGCGTCCTTCCGCTACGACCCGGACGACCCCACTCCCTCCGTGGGCGGGCCCCTGCTCTCCCCGGGGGCGGGCGCACGCGACAACACCGCCCTGGAAGCGCGGAAGGACGTCCTGACCTTCACCGGCCCGCCGCTGGCCGAGCCCCTGGACGTCATCGGCCCCGTCCGCGCGCGGCTGCGGGTCTCCACGGACGGCGGCCACACCGACGTCTTCGCCCGCCTGTGCGACGTGGACCCACACGGCCGTTCGGTCAACGTCTGCGACGGACTGGCCCGGCCACGCACCACCGGGCAGGGCCCCTCGGAGGTCACCGTGTCGATGAGCTCCACCGCCCACCGCTTCGCCGCCGGGCACCGTCTGCGCCTCCAGATCAGCGCGGGCGCCCATCCGCGCTTCGCCCGTAACTCCGGCACCGCCGAGCCGTCGGTCGAGGCCACCACCCTCGTGCCGGTGCGGGTCACGCTTCACGCCGGCTCGGCGCTGTCCGTTCCGCCGGAGCCGGGGGCGCACGG
This sequence comes from Streptomyces sp. SP18CS02, assembly GCF_036322365.1. Classification (NCBI taxonomy): domain Bacteria; kingdom Bacillati; phylum Actinomycetota; class Actinomycetes; order Kitasatosporales; family Streptomycetaceae; genus Streptomyces; species Streptomyces sp. SP18CS02. Next base: position 169,228 of record NZ_JAQYXC010000275.1, on the reverse strand, counting down.
CCCCACGACATCGGACAGCCCGGCGGCGATCCGGTGGAGCGGGACCCCGGAGTGACACGCGGCCGGTGCGGCCGGCACGCGGAACAGAGATCGGCAACCTTTCCGGCGGCGGCGGCAACTCACCCATGGCCGTCCCGCCGGGTGCGGGCGGCACACCCCCACATACGGAACGGAAGCCGAACATGCATGAGAAGCGCAGCAAGCCACGTCACCGCAGGCGCAGGAGGGCACTGGCCGTCGGCGCTCCGCTGGCACTGACCGCCGCCGTCGGCCTGTCCTACGGCACCGACTTCGGGCTGCTCGGGGAGGACGCCGGATCCCGGGCCGCCGCGGCGGCCGCGCCGTCCTGGGCCGATGACGTCGCCGACGGCTTCGCGTCGGTCGACGCACTGGGCCAGAACGGGACGTACGGCGGACGGGGCGGCAAGACCGTTACCGTGCGGACACCGGCCGATCTGGAGAAGTACGCGACGGCCTCCGAGCCCTACGTCATCGTGGTGGCCGGGGTGATCACCATGAATCCCAAGGGCAAGGAGATCAGGGTCGCCTCGGACAAGACGATCGTCGGGTCGGGCACCTCCGGCCATATCGTGGGGGGCGGCTTCTTCCTCGGTCAGGGCGTCCACAACGTCATCATCCGGAACCTCACCATCCGGGACTCGTACGAGGGCGTCTGGATGGACAAGGAACACGACTGGGACGCCATCCAGATGGACGGCGCGCACCACGTGTGGATCGACCACAACGACCTGCGCCACATGGCCGACGGCCTGATCGACAGCCGCAAGGACACCACTTTTCTGACGGTCTCCTGGAACAAGCTCAGCCAGAACAACAAGTCCTTCGGCATCGGCTGGACGGAGAACGTCACCGCCGACATCACGATCCACCACAACTGGATCCGCGAGTCGGAGCAGCGCAACCCGTCCACCGACAACGTGGCCCACGCGCACCTCTACAACAACTACCTCCAGGACCTGCCCGGTACGGCCATCACCACGGCGTACGGCAACTACGCCCGCGGCAAGACCAGAATGGTCCTGGAGAACAGCTACTTCGAGGGCCTGAAGAACCCCGTCACCAAGGACGCCACCGCGGCCCTCGTCCAGCGCGGGAACGTCTTCTCGGGCACCAGCGGACGCAACGAGAGCGGCGGTACGGCGTTCGATCCGAAGGCGTACTACGACTACACCCTCGACAAGGCGGCCGACGTCCCGGCGCTGCTCACCTCGGGCGCCGGGCCGCGGGCCTCGCTGGGCACAACGGCGTCCACCGCTGCCGCCGGCACGACCCTCACGGTCGCGAAGGACGGCAGCGGCCAGTACACGAGCGTGCAGAAGGCCGTCGACGCCGTCCCGGCCGGAAACACCTCCAGAATCGTGATCCAGGTCAAGCCCGGTACCTACCGCGAGACGGTCAAGGTCCCCTCGAACAAGCCCTTCGTCACCCTCCGGGGCACCGGCGCCGGCCGCAAGGACACCGTCATCGTGTACGGCAACGCCGCCGGAACGCCCAAGCCCGACGGATCGGGGACCTACGGCACCGGTGGAAGTGCCACCGTCGCCGTGGAGGCCGACGAGTTCCAGGCCCGCAACCTCACCATCTCCAACGACTTCGACGAGGCGAGGAACCAGAGCCTGAGCGGGCACCAGGCGGTCGCGTTGCGTACCGCCGCCGACCGGGTCCTCCTCGACGGCGTCATCGTCAGCGGAGACCAGGACACCCTGCTCCTGGACAGCGCGGGCAAGGACAGACTGGGCCGGGTCTACGTCACCAACTCGTATGTGATCGGCAACGTCGACTTCATCTTCGGTCGCGCCACCGCCGTGATCGACAGGTCCGTCATCACCCTGAAGAAGCGCTGGGACGGTACTTCGGCGGGCTATGTCACCGCTCCCAGCACCTCCGCCGATCGCAAGGGGTTCCTCATCACCCGTTCGGCCGTGAACGGTGACGTCTCGGACAGGAGCTTCTTCCTCGGCCGTCCGTGGCACGCCGGAGGCGACGCCACTCTCGACCCCCAGACCACCGTCCGCGACTCCACGCTCAGTGGTGCGATCAAGTCCGCCCCCTGGACGGACATGGGCGGCTTCTCCTGGAAGGGGGATCGTTTCGCCGAATACCGGAACACCGGACCCGGCGCCGGTTCCGCCGGTGGCGACCGGCCGCATCTGACGGACTCCCAGGCAGCCGGACAGGAGATCGCGGACTGGCTCGGCGACTGGACCCCGGCCTCCTGATCGCCCTCCTCCGAGCAAGGCGCCACAGGGGGCTCCGAGCGCGCGGCGACGACGACGCGGCCGGCCCGGGCGTGCCGGTCCACCCCCCGTCGTCCGACGCTCCGGCCGTACCGGTCGATCGCACGGTCGGGGCCATCGACGCCTGAGCGGCGAACGACCTGACAGATGACCGGGGGAGTAAAGGGAGGGCGGGAGCGGCAGGGGGGAGGAACCGGCGATCCCGCCGGATCGGCCGGGTGGACGGCCCGGACCACAGTCTGCTCGGCACGCCCCTTCAGGCGTGCCGAGCGGCGACTCAGGTCAGCAGGTCGGAGGCCGAGTCCTTGGCGGGACCGAGGACGTTCTCCAGCGCGGCGCCCCGGTGGACGAGGACGCTCCTGGCCGAAGCCGGTACATGGGCGATTCTGCGCTCGTCGGTCTCGTAGACCACCTTGCCCTGACAGTCCTTGTCGTCGTACAGCTTGGCCTCGTACCCCTTGGGCACCTCGATGGTCCTGGTCTTGTGCGTGAAGTTCACGCACACCTGCTGTTCGTTCGTGTCGACGGCGAGGGTCTCGCCGGGGCCGGCGGCATACGCGCTCTGCGCCCCCAGGACCGGTGCGAGGACCATGACGGCCAGCAGCATCACTCTGTTGCTCATGCCCGGCACAACGACCGGACCGCGCCCGCGTCACCGCGATGCTCCCGTCGACGCGGGCAGGACACTCCGGCCGGCCACCGGCGGGTGCTCCGGCGGCCGTCGGCCACTGAGGGGGCTGGGCGGTGCCGTTGCCCGCGCCACTGACAGGGCCTTGACGTTGCCGGATCCCATCGGTCGGCCCATGGGCGAGCGTGTGCTTGTCCGCACCCGCCCTCACCGATGACGGCACGGCTGCCCGACGTGCGGGCCCGCGCCGGTCCCGGCGGCGGAGGTGCGGGCCGCCGTACGAACGGGCTTGTCGTCCGCGGTTCTGGCTGTGTCTCGCGCGCGCATGTGCGGGCCGGTCCGCACGGGCTGCCCGGGTCCTGGTCAACCCCTGTCTCTCGCGGGCGCATGCGTGGGCCATTCCGGGGGCATGGACTCGACCACTCCTGGATACGCCCGCGCGCGTCATACGGCCAGGTACGCGAGGGCCGGGCAGTCAGGGGCGCCCGGCCGGACCGCACCGAGGGTACGGAGCGTCTGCGCGGCCCGGCCTGCCGCGACGGGGCCTGTGGCGGCGGGTCTCACCGCGGACACCGTCAGCTGCCGGTCCAGCCGAACTCGCTGTGCAGGACATCGGTTTCCTCTCTGCCGAGCCAGTCCAGCACGTACCGTCGGTCCCCGAGCCGGAAGACCCCCATGGACCAGTCGGCGAGCTCCTCGTCGAGTTCCTCGGCCGAGATGAGACCGTCGTCCGGACCGGCGGTCCCCTGGCCCGGCCCGACAGGCGACAACGCCCACTCGGGGAGCTCCTGGGCGTCCACCCACCGCCTTCGCCAGAACGGTCCGGTCCGCCACCACACCGTCGTGACCCGGATCAGCAGCAGGCCGACCAGTTGTTCCCCATCCAGCACACGCGCGGCGGCGTGCCGGTAGGGATCAAGGCGCGCATCTGTCGGCGGCTTCGGCCGCTCACGTCGGAACACCCCCACATTGTCCAGGCCGCCGTGGCGCGAACGGGCCACCACCGCCTCCCTTGACCCGATCGGTACGGCCGAACCCGAGCGGAGAGGAGGGACGCAGGGCGGAAAGCCGTATGCGAACCGATGGAAGCGCACATCGGGGGTACACGCGGAACATGGCGTCGTGAGTGTGTCGCCCCGGTGGAAGAGGCAGCGACGTCAAGAGGACAGCGGAACTCTACGACTGTGGGGAATCACAATGACCCGGATGACAATGGCCGCCCTGGACGCCTCCGCCGCCCCCGCGTGGCTGCACCTCGCGATCATGGTGGCAGCCGTGCTCGTACTTGTCTACAGCCTGACCAGGCGCAGCAGCTGACTTCTTCGGGTGCTTCGGCACCAGCCCGGTCCGCGGGGGACCTGACGACGGCTGTGAGGAGCGGCGGACCCCCGACGGCCCGCCCGGCCCGTCCGAGTACCCTCTGTCCGGCGGCCGCACAGCGGCCGACCACGGGGGGAGAGACCGATGTTCGACTGGATCGAGTTGTGGCTGCGCAAGACCGGCGGGCTGTGGGTGATGGGCGCGGGCATGGTGGTGTACGCGTTCGCCCGCGACTGGTGGATGCCGTTGCGTGCTGTCGTTCTGGTGACCGGCGTGATGGTGCTGGTGGGCGGTGCGATGGAGACGGGCAAACTGATCCGGAGACGGCGCTCCGCCACGGCCGAGCTGGACCGCCTGGAGTCCGAGCAGCACAACAGCGTGTCCTGATTTCCCCACGTCCCGTCCGTACCGTGAGCTACGGGTCAGGGTGACCCGGCCACCACCGCGTGTGGACGGTCCGCACCACGGGCGGTTCGAGTACGCGGTGCGGGACCGGAAGTGCCTGGACGGCTGCCGCGACGCCCTGCGGGCGGGCGAACGGCAACGGTGCCGATCTGAAGGCGACCCATCCCGTCGGGGGCTGTGAGCGACCCGGTGCGAACCTCGCGCGGCCGACCCGGTGCGAGCACGCCGTGTGCGTCTCCCGGCTGCTCCGTTCGCACCATCCGCGATGGCGCGCGCGCTCACCGCGGGTGAGGGTGAGGAGAGTGCCGGCCGTCTTCGCCGGTGCTTCGACGACCCGCGCGAGGGAGCCCGATCATGTCCGAACGCAACACAATGCTGCGCAGTTTGCACGATGTGGGGCTGGCCGCCTGGTTCGGCGGCTCCCTGATGGGCGCGGTCGGGCTCAACGGCGCGGCCCGCGAGGAGGGCGGCACCTGGGCCGCGACCGCGAGGATCGCCAGCTCCGGCTGGGCGAAGTGGACGCCTGTCAACGCGGCGGCGATCGCCGCCCACCTCTTCGGTTCAGGCGGCCTGCTCGTCGCCAACGCGCCCCGGGTGGCCGCCCAGCAGGGCGTCGCCGCCTCGACGCTCGCCAAGACCGTCCTGACCGGCGCCGCCCTCGCGGCCACCGCCTACACCCGGATGCTGGGAAAGAAGATCGAACTCGCCTCGTCGTCGAACCCCGAGGACGCCGAGAAGGCGGCCAAGCACCCGATCGACACCGAAAAGGCCCAGAAACACTTGGCTTGCATGCAGTGGACCATCCCGGCGCTGACCGGCGGCCTGTTGATCCTCAACGCCCTGCACGGGGAGCAGCAGCGTCCCGCGGAGCAGGTCCACGGGATGTGGCAGCGTGCCCGCTCCATGACTCCCGCGATGGTGCCGTCCATGCCGCACTGGCACGGGTCGCACTGACCGGGCGCCAGGCAGGCCATGCACCGGGCCTTGTCGGACCGGGCGAGGAGCCCCACGAGCCGCTTCGCCCGCCGGCCTCCGCCCGCCGCCTCCGGCGCACCGGCCCGCCGCGGGCCGAGTCGGCGTCCGCCGTGCGGACACGGCGGGACGTGACCGGCAACGGCCTCCTTGGCGCCGGTGACGGGCTCGTAGGGGACCCGACGGTTCTCCCGGATACGGGCGCCCGGGGCCCCGCGGGTCCTGTCGGCGACTTCGGCACACGGCCCGAAGCCGATGGACGGGCCCGAGGCCGGCCTTGGTCTGACCGACGTCGCGTCCAGGACCGGCGTCCGAACGGATGACGGCATGTGCCGCCCCGGGATGCGCGCACCCCGGGGTGCTGTTTCGCTGGAGTTGCCCGCCCGGTCCGGGGCCGGCCGATGTCTGATGGAGTGGATCATGAGCGGCGCAGATGAGTTCGATGAACGCATCCGGCACATGCGTGCCAAAGCCCAGGAGATGGAGCAGGAGGCGGAACGGGCCACGAACCCGCAGGAGCGTCAGCGGCTGAAGGACAAGGCCCGCCGGCTCAAGCAGCAGAGCGACCGCGAGAGCAGTGAGGGCATCGACCCCATGTAGTGGCGGCCTCCTGACCGGTCTCGTCGTGCAGACCGAGGTCGCTCCAGGCACACCACTGCCTCGCGGTCGGCGAACAGCAGGACGGAGAACCACCCTGAGCGGCCCGGGGGAGCGCCGCCGCATGGGGGGCGCCCGCACAGTGACGTACGGCTCGGCCCTCAGGGCGTACCGGTGCGATGATCGCGGCGGCGCCAGGCCGGGTTGGCGGCCGGCCGGGGTCCGGGCTGGGAGCCGCCCGCCCGGAGGTCGTCGCGGGCCCGCAGGCCCGACGGGAAGCCCTCTTCCGCACCCGACCGACGGGGCCGGTTCATCCCGCGCCGCCGAATGCCCAGTGCTCGATGTCACGGTAGTGGATCGGACCGGGGCCGCGGCCGAAGTTGCTGCCGACCAGGTGCAGACGCTCGGCCTGCCAGGTGCGGCCGGTGAACGCGGACAGTCCCGCGGCTGCCCGTACCGCGCTGGAAGCGTCGTCGCGGCGGCAACGGGCGAGCGTCAGATGGGGGGTCAGCGGCCGGTCCATGAAGGTGACACCGTGTTCCCTGACCAGCGCCCGCACCTCCCCCGCGAGCAGCCGCAGTCCTTCGAGGTCCCCGTCGACACCGCTCCACAGCACCCGCTCGTCGAAGTGCCCGCCGCCGCGCAAGGCCAGGCGCAGAGGGCGGTGTCCCGCCGCGAGTCGGGCGAGCGGCGTCCGCAGGAGGGAAACCGCTGACCTCGGCAGCTCCCCGAGGAACGCCAGTGTGATGTGCCAGTCCTCGATACGGTTCCACCGCATGCGCGGGTAGGCGTCGTAGGCGGGCCGCAGTGCCTGCGCCAGTTCCTCCTTGGCGTCGTCGGGCGGAGCGAGGGCTATGAAGACGCGTACGGTCGCGGCCTGGATCTGTTCGTTCACGAAAGACTTCGTACACCATCGGCGCCGGCCGGCGGTACGTGGTGGCTTCTCGTTCCACGAGACGCCCGGTGTCTCGCGGGCCGTCCGCTGGACCGCCAGGGCGCCGCCCTCAGCCGTGCCGACGAGCACGGCGCTGGACACGCTGATCACGGCTTCCCGTGGGTGTGGCTCACGGGCGTGGGCGGGATGGCCGAAGCCGCGGGGGCGGGGCCGGGCGAGGGCCGATGACTTTCTCCATGATCGGCAGTCGTAGATCATGATTGGTGCACCGCGGCCATGAGTGTGGTGGAAGCGTGCGCCGACCGGATCCACCGAGAACCAGACACGAGATACCGAGGAACCCCAGATGCGTACGTTGATCAGCACCGCGTTCATCTCTCTCGACGGCGTCGTGGAGGGCCCGGGTGGCGAGCCCGGTTACCGGAACTCGGGGTGGACGTTCAAGGATGTCGATTTCCTTCCCGAGGCGTTCGAGATCAAGGGCCGGGAGCAGAAGGAAGCCACCGCGATGCTGCTGGGCCGCGTCAGCTACGAGGCGTTCAGCGCGGTGTGGCCCGACATGGAGGACTTCGCCGACTACAAGGACATGCCGAAGTACGTCGTCTCCACCACCCTCGCCGAGGACGACCTGGTGCCGAACTGGGGCGAGACGACGATCCTCCGCTCGCTCGACGAGGTCGCCGCCCTGAAGGAGACCGAGGGCGGTCCGATCATCGTGCACGGCAGTGCCTCCCTGAACCGGGCGCTGTCGGACGCCGGTCTGATCGACCGCTACCACCTGCTCGTCTTCCCGCTCCTCCTCGGCGCGGGCAAGCGCCTCTTCAGCTCCACGGACAAGGACACCCAGAAGCTGAAGCTGGTCGAGCACACGGCATACGCCAACGGCCTGCAGAAGAACGTCTTCGACGTCGTCCACTGACAACGCCCCGCAGCCGTCCCGCCGTCCCGCCGTCGCGCCCGCGCGCGGCACCGGCGGCACCGGCGGCACCGGACGTGGCACTCGCCCGATGGACCTGCCCGGTGGGGTCCTGGATCACCGTACGGACCAGAGGGACCCGCGAGGTGCGGTCCGGGGCCAGGCAGGTGGTTCGGTCCCGAACTCGTTGCGCGAGTGCTGGTCGCGACCCGTCCGGGACAACCGGCGGCGTCATTGTCAGTGGCCCCGTGCATGATCGAGGCGTCAGTTCCGCCACGGGGAGGGGAAGGCGCCATGCGGATCACGAACCAGCAGGTAGCAGGGCACATGTTTCTGCGACAACTCTACGCGGACGGGTACTTCCCCGATCACGTCGTCGACAAGGGCAGGGAGATCCTGCTGCGGCTGTGCGAGCGGATCGAGGCTGAGCAGCCTCCGGATCTGGCGGCCGTCTATGCGCTCTCCCACGCCGCGACGGAGGAGTTCAACCTTCTGGAGGCGGAGTTCGAGGCAGCCGGGAGTGAGATCGAGACGGTTGCGCGGGAGGAGATCGCTGAGGACTTCTGGTTCGTCGCATCGGCCTACGGGTTCACGGGCGCGGACGTGGAGGAGCTGATCGCCACCCGGGACTGGTGAACGACGCCCCGAAGGCCGACGGCGGGGCAGAGCCATGCGTGGAGGGGCTGTGGTCAGCACGGTCGGGTCGCTCGCGTGGCCTCCCGAGCCCCAGCCCGAGCCGGGGTGCTCGGTCGCTTCGGGCACGGTCCCGACCACGGTGAGCGCCACGCGGCCCTGCAGCGCTCACGAGGACGGGGGATTCTGTCCCTGCTCCGCCACGAGGTGGGTCTTGGTGGTAAGGCCGCGATGGGAGAGCCCGGGAACGGCGCTGTTCTCTTCCGGCGCCTTGATCACGGCTCGGGTGTCCCGGCCCGTCGATGAACTCCGGGGTACAGGGCCGGCCGGAGACCCTGGAACACCGGCCGGGACCGCCCGTCCTGCGAGGACCGGCAGGCCGGTCGTCGTGCCCAGTGTCACACGGTCCCCGGCTGCCGTGGACGCCCAGCCTCCGGCCTGCGGAATCCTGCTGAGAGAAAGTGACAGTCAGCAGTGTCGAATCCCGGATGTCGTCCAGAGCAGGTGGCTCGTAGGCTCTCGGTGAAGGGGAGGTGCAGTGGAGATCACGGTGCAGTGGGTGAAGACATCCTGGACGAAGCAGTCCCGGGGCGGGGAGGCCGCTGCCCGCAGAAACGCGGTGCCGGTGGGCTTCGTGTTGCCTCAGGCGTCCTCTGCCTCTGCCCACTTCGTCCAGATGTGCGAGCGCGACGGGTTCGAGCCGCGCGTGAGCCAGAGGGACCTCCGCGCGATCGGCGTCAGTCTGCGGGAGGAAGGTGACCGGCTCCGTGTGCTCGCTCGTGTGGAGCCGCTGTTCGGGCTGCCGCCTCGGCCGCGCAGGCCGCCGGCGGTTCGACTGCTTCCGGGGCAGTGGGTCCGGTGGCAGCTGAACTACCGGTTCTCCAGTGCCATGGGCATCCGCGGCTGGTCGTACTGGCTCGACACGTTCAACATCGGCTATGGACCCGTCGAGCGGAATGTCTTCCTCTCGGATCCGACCGTGATCGTCGATGAGCGCGGTCCGGTTCGGTAGAGCAGGTGGGGATGATCGGCTGCCCATCGTCCCCTTGGGGCACGGGTTGAGTCGAGGCGAGGCAGGCGTGGGCCCGCCGGCTGCCGGGTCCGCTGCTTGACGCCGGGCATGGGAGACCGAGAAGGACGACGAGGACGGCCTGCCCGTGTACGCCGCACCCGTCGGGCGCCCCGCCCGCGTGTCGCTGCACCCTGATGCGCGTACGACATCGGGGAAGGCGCCCCCGCCCCGGCCCCGCCCGGCCCCGGCCAGTCCCGGCCAGGTGCGGGGCGGAACACGAGCGGGCGGCGACGGCTTTCGGACGCCGGATGTGCCCTGGCGGTCAGGCCGCCGAGAGCGCGTCCGAGGCCATCACCGGACACTCCCTAGGACACCAGCCCCTGCCCCTCCAGTTCGGTCAGCCGCACGGTGCACAGCCCCCCACGCTCGGCCTTCACCTCCGTCACCTTCAGCTGCGTGCCCGGCGCGAGGATGTACTCCTCCTCGCCCGTGAACGCGGAGTACCGCCGGATCCCCACCGCACGCGCCGGGGTCACCTCGAACAGGGTCCGCCTGCCACGGCTCCCGAGAAACGCCCGAGCCACGCTCAACTCGGACGTGCACGACGACACGCCCCACCACGCCACCGTCCGCCCCAGCGGATACTGGGACCGCAGATCCAACGCCACACCACGCCACAACGGCCGGGTCTGCGCAGGCAACGCCGTCACCGCCGAGAACAGCAAACGCAGATACGGCAGATACGGCACCAAACGCTCCCGGTCCGGAGAACGCAGCACGGCATTGATCTCTCGGTAGAAGGCCGACTCGCACGTGTACAGGTACAGCGCCGAGATCGCGTCGGCGGACAACCCCTCCCCGGACAGCCCACTCGCGTGCTCCGCCTCCGTCGCCTTGGCTTCCCCGAACCGGCTCGACCGCTCGATGTGCCGGTCCAGCTGCGCGAGCACCTGTGTCACCGGCTCGACGGCCTTCCGGAAATCCATCAGCGGGGTGTCGAACACCCCGGTGACCGGCGGCAGGACGAGCCCCTCGTCCTTGGCGCTCGTGAGCCGCTCCAGGTACAGCTGGTGCAGCTCCATCGTGGACGTGATGAACGCCCCCATCCGCTTCGCGACACCATCACCGTCCGGCCCGCCGGCCTCTGCCGTCCTCTGGTCCCAGCCCTTCCGGGGCAACCAGTCGACCGGCTCGGTCCCCACCGCTGCCAGGGCATCGTTCACCTGGGCGAAGTGGTCCCCCTCGCAGAAGATGTCCCCCTGCGCCGCCGGATTCGCGTGGTCCAGATGCCGGACCTCGACTCCTGGATACTTCTTCTCCAGCCGCTGGACGGCCCTCTTCAGACTACGGGCGTGCGCGCCCCACCAGGCGAACACCACACCCCGGTCCTCCCCCTCGGCATCCTGCTTCGCGCGAAGGATCTCCTCGACGACCTGCTCGGCCACGGGCCGCCAGAACGACGTGTGCCGATCGGTCGGCATCGCCCCGTCCGCACTCGCCGTGAGGGAGGCGTTCAGCAGCAGCACACCTTGAGTGAGCATCGCCTGGAACCACTCCGGCGGCTGTACCGTGTCCTCCTTCTTCAACAAGGCCCGGACCTCGGCGATCGGCGTCTTCTTCGGAATCCCGTACTTCCACATCGCGGCCGCCTTGATGATGCAGCGCATGCTGACCACCCGACCGAACTGGCTGTCCTTCCAGTCGCCGAAGGTGTTGTCGAACATCGCGATGCCGGTCGCGCTCTCCGGCCGCGGATACGGGTTCTGGCCGAAGGCGACCACCTTCCACTTCTGCGGCGGATGCGGCTTCAACGCCTGGAACGTCAACTCGCGCACCGGGACCACCTCGGCACTGCGCTTCGGACCGATGAAGTCGGCGGCCGAGGGCTGTGCCTCGATGACGGGCCCCAGCAGCGGCAACCACGGCTCGCCACCACCGGTGAACAGTTCGGCCAGCCCCAGCGGGTCCCCGGCCGGGGTACCCGTCCCGCCCGCGGCCGGAACGTCGACATCGTTCGCGAGGGCCGAACCCGCAGCGCCCGAAGCGGAAGCCCCCGCGGGGTCACTGGCAGCCTGAAGGGGGTCGACGGGGGAAGCGCCGGCATCCCCGGCCTGCCCGGTGCCGGCCTGCGGAACGTCCGTTCCAGTGACGGACGGAGGCAGTTGTTCCGGCACGCTGATCCGCACTCGCCGCACGGCCCCCGCGCCCTCGATGTCGTCGAGCTGCCCCAACACCGCGGCCCGCAGTTCGTCGTAGTCCGCGAACCCGTGGTCCTGGAACAGGGTGTAGCCGGTCCACATCAGGTTGGCGCACACCCCCGCGGGCACCCGCCCTGTCTGCGCACCCAGCCCGACGAGCGCAACCGACCGGATACTGCCGGGCTGCTCCCGGTTCTGCAGATGCACCGCCTGAAACGCGGCCGCGCACGCCAGCGCCACGTTCATGGTCTCGCTGATGTTCTGCGAGGACTGCCGCATGGTCGGGGTCGAGATCAGGTACCGCGGCACGACCGCCCCCGACGGGACACACACCGCGCTGCCCACCGGCAGGCCACCGCCGAACCGATCGCGTATCGCCCGCTGGACCCGCACCTGGATTCCGGCACCGAGATGCCGCTTGACGACGGCGTCGACCCCGCCGTCCATCCGGCCCCGCGCGTTGGTGGGGGACACCCAGGCGTCGACGTCCACATCGAGGATGGAGCCCCGCTGGATCTCGACCTCGGGCGTATCCGCGAACGCGGACCGCCAGGCCGCCACCACCTCGGCGTTGACATCGACCAGAACGACTCTCAACGCACGCTCGACACCCACGAAACCACCCCTCTCGCGCACACTCTCTCGAACGTTCCTGAAGCTACAGCGGCCCACTGACAACGCCGGTGTTCCGCCCCTTCGCTGCCGCCGGGTGTGGTCGCCGAACGGTTCATGGGGGGCCGGGGCGCGGTTGAAGGATGGAGCCGGGCCAGGCCGTCGAGCGCCGTGAGACCGGGGCACGGGGCGGCCCCCACGCGCCCCGGCGGCCGGCATCGCTGCCGGGGCGGGCCTCCTGGTTCCTCCTCCGTGGTGCCGCGCTCAGGCGAACAGCTCGGCGAGCAGTTCGGGACCGACGGCGATGGAGGCGGGGCGGTAGGCGGGTGGTTGCGTGCCCATCAGTTCGCGCACCAGGAAGTCCCAGCAGCGCTTGCGGACATAGGCCAGGCAGTCGATGAACGTGTGCTCGGCCCCGGGCACGATGAGCAGCTCGAAGTCCTTGTCGGCGGCGATGAGCCGGTCGGCCAGCCGCAGCGTGTGGTCCGGGTGGACCTGGTCGTCCATCTCGCCGTGGACGAGCAGCAGCTTGCCCGTCAACCGGTCCGCGAGGTCCACGTTGGAGGAACGGGCCCACGCCGTGGGATCGTCCGCGCCGTCGTAGGTCTCCACGAAGCCCGGGTTGAAGCAGCGGGCCTCGTGCGAGCCGGAGAGGGCGACTCCGGCCGTGTACACCTCGGGGAAGTCCAGCATCGCCCGCGCTGCGGCGAACCCGCCTCCGGAGTGGCCGAACGCGCCCACCCGGTCCAGGTCCATCCACCGCCGGGTCCGGGCCAGCTGCCGCAGTGCCGAGGCGTGGTCGGCCAGACAGCCCGCGTCGGCCAAGCGGCCGTAGGAGGCGTCATGGAAGGACTTGCTCCGCCCCGGGGTGCCTCGCCCGTCCACTGCCACCACCACGAAGCCAAGCGCTGCGAGGGGCTCCGCGTCGAGACCTGTGCCGCCGGGGTCGAAGCACGGGGCGACCCGGGTGACCTGCGGGCCGGGGTAGAGGGTGTCGACCACCGGATAGCGCCGGGCGGGATCGAATCCCCGCGGCCGGTACAGCACCCCGTAGATGTCCGTCACCCCGTCCGCCGCCTTGACGCGGAACCGTTCCGGCGGAGTCCAGCCGGTGGCGGTGAGCCTGCTGATGTCGGCGCGCTCCAGCTCGACCAGCACGCGCCCTGCCCAGTCACGGACGCGGGTCACCGGCGCGGTGTCGACGGTGGACGCGGAGTCGAGGAAGTACGCCTCGTCCTCCGGCATGCTGATGATGTGGTCAAGCTCGTCGTCGGTGACCTTCTCGAAGCCTGAGCCGTCCAGACCGACCCTGCACACCGTGCGCCGGTACGGATCCTCGTCGACCAGCCCGGAGGCGGTGAAGTACACCACCCGCTCGGTCTCGTCGACGCGCAGGATCTGCCGCACCGCCCACTGCCCGGAGGTGACCTGCCCGAGAAGCGCGCCGGTGCGCAGGTCGTACCGGTACAAGTGACCCCAGTCGTCCCGCTGCGAGTACCACAGAACCTCGTCGGCCAGCACCCGCACGATCGGCGGCTCGAACAGCCACTGGTTGGGCTCCACCCGGGTGGCCCCGGTCTCGGTGAGCACGGCAGTCACCTCGCCGGTGGCCGCCTCCATCCGGTTGAGGGTGAGGGTGCGCTGGTCGCGGGGCCGGCTGAGGTAGTACACCGCCGAGCCGTCCTGCGCCCACCACGCCCACTTGGCCGTGATCGGCGACAGCTGCGACATGAGCAGCGGCTCGTCCTGTGCGCGGACAGCCGTGCCCTCGACGACATCCAGGACGACGAGTCCGGCCTGCGGTATGTTCTCGTCCCCGGGATGGGCGTACCGCTGGGAGTGCGTGACGGGTGCGCCGCCGTCGGCGGGCCTGGCCTCCACGAGGTGGGTCCGGCGGACGCCCCGCTCATCGGTCCGGTGCGTCAGCACCTTCGTCGAATCGGGCGACCAGGCCACCGCGGGCGGCAGGTGCGGCAGGCCGATCTTGCGCAGCAGGGTGGGGTTGCCCGTGCTGTGCGGGCCGGTGCCGTACTGGTGGTCGGGTTCGCCGTCGGTGGTCAGGGCCCACTCGTGCCCGTCGGACAGCGAACGAGCCCACAGGTCGTGCCCCCGCCGGTACACCGCGGTCCTCCCGTCGGGCGACAGCACCTCCAGCGGGTTGCCCGGTGGTGTGAACTCGGCCCGCTCACAGGTGTAGCCGTCCAGGCGGCAGCGCCAGTGCTCGCCGAACGCGTCGAACTCCACGGCGTTCTCCGCCAGTTCGACGGCCATGAACGGCAAGGCCTCGGGATCCACCTGCTGCCCGGACGCGATGGCCAGAGCCTCGGCGAGCCGGTTGTGGTCGAAGGCCGGCTCGCGGGTGCCCGCCGCCGGGTCGACCAGCACGAACCGCCTGCCGGCTCCGTTGCTCACCGCGTACCAGAATCGGGCGCCCCCGTCGGTCCACTGCGGTCTGACTCTGTCACCGATCACGAGTTCGCCGGGGCGGGCGGGTCGGCGCAGGAGCTGCTCCGCGGCTTGGTAGTCCTGGGTGGTGCTCATACTCTTCGTCCGTCCTCGGTGGGGGTCTTCGGTGCGGGTCTTCGGCATGGTGGTGTGATGCCGCGGTGGCGGCATCAGGGCAACGGGTGTTGCGTCACGGCGGGTTTACTTGACGATGCTCCGTCAGAGGCTGTGGGCGGTGATGTCGCCGTGGGCGGTGGTCGCGCGGATGTCCAGGTCGGCGGCGCCGTCGGTGTTCCTGAGCGCGTTGTGGACGCGGCCGTAGGAGGTGCCGGCGTCCAGGCAGGCTGAGGCTCCGCGGGTGGCGCCGACCCGGATGTCGCCGTGCTCGGTGCGCAGGGTGAGGGTGCCGCGCACGGCCTCGGCGATGTGGAGGTCGCCCTTCAGGGTGCTGATCTCGGCGGTGCCGCCCAGGCGGCCGACCGTGATGTCACCGGCGAGGAGGGTAAGGCGGGCGCCCGCGGTCTCGTCGAGCCTGACCGTGGCCTGCGCGCCCTCGAAAGCCACGTCGCCGAGCCGCCCGACGCCCCGGAACCCGGCGCTGGCCGTCTTCGCCTCGACGTGGGAGCCGGCGGGCAACTGGATGGTCACCTCGACGGATCCGCAGGCGCCGAGGATCCGGTTCTGCGCCGGCGGGGCTTCGACCCGCTGGACGCCACCGTCGTATGTGACCGTGGTCTGCTCGGCCGCCTCGACGTCCCGGCTCTTGGAGGCGTCGGAGGGCCGTACCTCGACCGTGGTGCCGGCGCGGTCGGCGCCGACGCAGCGGATGCGTCCGGCGGGGATGTCGAGGACGGCCGAGACCGAGGCGGGGGTGTCGAACTTCTGCATGGTTTCTCTCCTGCGACTCGTTGTTTCCGACACTGGAAACGCTACGTTGCATTCACTAAATCGGCAACATATGTGTTGCGTATGGCTTGGATTAATGCAGGTCAGAGCATGAATTTCATTGCAATGGATCAGATTTTAATGCAACGAATCCGTCGCGTGTGTTGCAATGTTGGGTGCGTGAACGCTACGGCGGAGGCGCCTCGGGCCTCGGAGGGGAGCCCCGGTGCCGGGAGGCACGCTCACCCGGCGGAGGAGCCGGCGCGTCGGGCTGAGACCCGGCCGAGGGGCTCGCCAGTGCGGAGCTCACCGGGCACGTCGACCGTCCGACCTCGATGATCACCCCGCCCGTCGCCGCGCCACCGACCAGGTACGCATGGCGCGTCCTTCTCGTGCCGGGGGCCTGTGCACCGGTGAGCCGGCGGCGGTGCGGCGCGCAGGTGACGTCCTCCTGACCCGCTCCCGGCGGCAGGGCCGACGGGAGACCGTGGCATGTGCGGGCAGCGGGGCCGGAGCGGCAAGGACCGAGACCGGCGCCCGTGGCCCCGGGAACCGCTGGTGAGGTTTGACGGCTTCCGTCCGCCGCGCTGCGTCATCCGGCCGTCCCGGCTACTGTCGGCTGCGAGGCACCGGACGTCCGCAGGGGCGCCGTCCGACCTGGAGGTCGTCATGCCCGAGCTCTTCATCGGTGGGGACTGGACCGCCGCGGCCGAGGGAGGGACGCGGGAGATCCGCTGCCCCGCCGACGGATCGCTCGTGGCGACGGTCGACGAAGCGGGGGCCAAGGACGCCGCCGCAGCGATCGCCTCGGCCCGCGAAGCCTTCGATCGCGGCCCCTGGCCCCGCACCCCGGCCACCGAGCGTGGCGCCCTGCTCCTGCGCACGGCCGATCTGCTGGAGCGCGACAAGGAGGACTTCGCCCGCGCCGAATCCCTCGACACGGGAAAACGGCTCGTGGAGAGCCGCTACGACATGGACGACATCGCCAACTGCTTTCGCTACTTCGGCAACCTGGTCGCGGCGGGCGGTGGCGACCGCGTCGTGGACACCGGGGACCCGGGCGTCGACAGCAGGGTGGCCCACGAGCCGGTAGGCGTGTGCGCGCTGATCACGCCGTGGAACTACCCGCTGCTGCAGACCGCCTGGAAGGTGGCGCCCGCGCTCGGCGCCGGGAACACGTTCGTACTCAAGCCCAGCGAGCTGACCCCGCACACGGCCGTCATGCTGATGCGGCTGCTCACCGAGGCCGGTCTGCCCGCGGGCGCGGCCAACCTGCTGCTCGGGGCCGGCCCCGCCGCCGGTGCTCCGCTCACCGAGGACCCGCGGGTGGATCTCGTCTCCTTCACCGGCGGACTGGTCACCGGCCGGCGCATCATGGCGGCCGCTGCCCCGACCGTGAAGAAGGTCGCCCTGGAACTCGGCGGCAAGAACCCCAACATCGTCTTCGCCGACGCGGACTTCGAGGCGGCGGTCGATCACGCGCTCATGGCGGTCTTCCTGCACTCCGGACAGGTCTGCTCGGCCGGTGCCCGGCTGCTGGTCCAGGACACCCTGCACGACGCGTTCGTCGACGCCGTCGTCGAACAGGCGCAGCGCATCCCCCTCGGCGGCCCCTTCGACGAACACGCCCGCACCGGCCCGTTGATCTCCGCCGCCCACCGCGACAAGATCGAGGCGTATGTGGCCGCCGGGCTGGCCGAGGGGGCGGTACTGCGCTGCGGCGGCCGGCGCCCGGAGGAGCCGGAACTGCGGGGCGGCTTCTACTACCTGCCGACCGTCCTGGACGACTGCGACGCGGGGATGTCCGTCATCCGCGACGAGTCCTTCGGCCCGGTGCTCACCGTGGAGCGGTTCCACGACGAGGACGAGGCGGTGACGCTGGCCAACAGCACCGTATACGGGCTGGCGGGCGCGGTGTGGACCCAGGACACGGCCCGCGGTCACCGGGTCGCGTCGCGCGTGCGCGCCGGCACCATGTGGATCAACGACTTCCATCCGTACGTTCCCCAGGCCGAGTGGGGCGGCATGAAGCAGTCGGGGTTCGGCCGTGAACTGGGACCCGCCGGGCTGGCGGAGTACCAGGAGGCCAAGCACATCTGGCGCCGGCTCTCACCCGCCCCCCAGCGGTGGTTCGCATGAGCACGGGTGCGACAGGCCCCCAGGGACACGACGAGGTGCAGGGCGACGACTCGATCGCCGAGATGGGCTACCGGCCCGAACTGAAACGTACTCTCGGCAACTTCCACACGTTCGCCGCCGGCATCAGCTACATCTCGATCCTCACCGGCACCTTCCAGCTGTTCTACTTCGGTGTCACCTTCGGCGGACCGGCCTACTGGTGGTCGTGGCCCATGGTCTTCGCCGGCCAGCTGATGGTGGCGCTCTGCTTCTGCGAGCTCGCCGCCCGCTATCCGGTCGCCGGGTCGGTCTACAACTGGGCGAAGAAGATGGGCGGCCCGCACGTGGGCTGGCTGGGCGGCTGGATGATGACGACGGCCACCATGGTGACCCTGTCGGCCGTCGCGCTCGCCTATCAGATCACGCTTCCGCAGATCGACGCGTGGTTCCAGTTCGTCGGCGACGGCAGCACGCCGACCGACGTGGCCGCCAACGCCGTCCTGCTCGGCACCGTGCTGATCGTCTTCTCCACCCTGGTCAACGCGTTCGGCGTCCAGCTGATGGCCCGGATCAACTCGGCCGGGGTGTTCATCGAGCTGATCGCGGCGGTCGCCCTGATCATCTTCCTCGCTGCGCACATCACCCGCGGGCCGAGCACCGTGCTGACCGACACGTACGGCCTGGGGGCCGGCCACAGCCTCGGCTACTTCGGCGCGTTCCTCACCGCCTCACTCGCCTCGGCCTATGTGATGTACGGCTTCGACACCGCCTCCTCCCTGGGCGAGGAGTCCCACGACCCGAGCCGCAACGCCCCCCGGGCGATCCTGCGGGCACTGATCGCGTCCTTCGTGATCGGCGGGCTGATCCTGCTGTTCGCCCTGATGGCCGTGCCCGATCTCCAGGCGGAGGAACTGTCCACCGGCGGACTGCAGTACGTGGTGCTGGTGACCCTCGGCTCGACGATCGGGGACATCTTCCTGTGGTGCGTCGTCGTCGCCATCACGGTGTGCGTGCTGGCCGTGCACGCCGCCGGCATCCGGCTCATGTTCGCGATGGCCCGGGACAACAATCTGCCCGCCGGTTCGGTGCTGGCGAAGGTCAGCCCCCGCTTCAGGACGCCGGTGATCCCCGCGGTGCTGATCGGCGTGGTCGGCGTGGTCATCCTGCTCATCAACATCAACCAGCCGCAGATCTTCTCCGTGATCACCAGTATCGCGATCATCATGATCTACGTGGCGTATCTGATGGTCACGGTGCCGATGCTCCTCCAACGGCTGCGCGGCACCTGGCAGCCCCAGGAGGGCCGGTTCTCGCTCGGCCGGTTCGGGCTGCCCGTCAACATCCTCGCGGTGCTGTGGGGGGTGGCGATGTCGCTCAACCTGGCATGGCCGCGGGCCGAGGTCTACAACGCGACGGGCCCGCAGCACTGGTACCTGCGCTGGGGGGCGTTCCTGTTCATCGGCATCGTGGCCGTCGGCGGCTTCGCCTACTACTGGTTCGTGCAGCGCCACCGCACGGGCGTACTGGCGGAGCACCGGGCCGACGCCCCTTGACCCCGGCGCCACCGGCCCTCGCCCTGGGAGAGAACATGCCCGCACACATCTCGCCGCCGGAGTTCGACTACGTCGTCGTCGGCGGCGGAACGGCCGGAGCCGTCATCGCCGCACGTCTGACCGAGGATCCAGGCGTCAGCGTCTGCGTGATCGAGGCGGGACCCTCGGACGTCGGCGACGACAACATCCTCCGGCTCGACCGCTGGATGGCACTGCTCGAGTCCGGCTACGACTGGGACTACCTCGTCGAACCCCAGGAGAACGGCAACAGCTTCATGCGCCATGCCCGGGCGAAGGTCCTGGGCGGCTGTTCCTCCCACAACTCCTGCATCGCCTTCTGGGCGCCTGCCGAGGACCTCGACGAGTGGGCCGCACTGGGCTGCACCGGATGGAGCGCGGCCGAGTGCTTCCCCCTCTACCGCCGGCTGGAGAACAACGACGCCGCCGGTGACCACCACGGACGTTCCGGTCCGGTACGGCTGCGTACCGTGCCGCCCGACGACCCGTGCGGCAGAGCCCTGCTGGAGGCGTGCGCGGCGGCCGGGATCCCGACCACGCCTTTCAACACCGGCACCACCGTCGTCCGGGGCGCGCACTGGTTCCAGATCAACGCCCGTGAGGACGGCACGCGGTCGTCGGCCTCCGTGTCGTACCTCCATCCGATCCTGGGAAAGCGGTCCAACCTGGAGGTGAGGACCGGACTGCAGGCCAGGCGGCTGCTGTTCGGCGAGGACGGTCGCTGCTCCGGCGTCGAGTTCCTGCTGCCCGACACCGTGCACACCGGAGCGGTCGCCGCCCGGCGCGAGGTGATCGTCTGCTGCGGGGCCATCGACTCGCCGAAGCTGCTGATGCTGTCCGGGATCGGCCCCGCGGAACACCTGCGCGAGGTGGGCGTCGACATCCGGGTCGATTCCCCCGGTGTCGGATCCCACCTCCAGGACCACCCGGAGGGGGTGATCATGTGGGAGGCTCGGCAACCCATGGTCACCACCTCCACCCAGTGGTGGGAGATCGGCATCTTCGTCGATACCGAGCAGGGCCTCGACCGGCCCGACCTGATGTACCACTACGGCTCGGTGCCCTTCGATCTGAACACCTACCGGCGCGGCTATCCCACGTCCGACAACGCCTTCTGCCTCACCCCCAACGTCACCAGGGCCCGCTCCACCGGCACCGTCCGGCTGCGCACCCGCGACTTCCGGGACAAACCGAAGGTCGATCCGCGCTACTTCACCCACGATCACGACATCCGGGTGATGACGCACGGCCTGCGCCTGGCCCGCGAGATCGTCTCCCAGTCGCCGATGGCCCAATGGGCCGGCACGGAACTGGCCCCCGGCGCCGGAACCGAGAGCGACGAGGAACTCTTCGCCTACATCCGCGAGACGCACAACACCGTCTACCATCCGGCCGGCACCGTGCGGATGGGCCCCGGCCACGACGCCGACTCCCCGCTCGACGCCCGGCTGCGGGTCAAGGGCGTCCCCGGTCTCCGGGTGGCCGACGCGTCGGTGATGCCGTTCCTCCCGGCCGTGAACCCCTGCATCACCACGATGATGATCGGAGAGAAGTGCGCCGACATGATCAAGGCGGGATGATCTGAGAACCACGCGCGCGGACCGCCCTCCTCGGGCGCCGGCGAGCCGGTCCTCTCTCCGCCGGATGGCCGGCCGCACGGCCGGCAGCCTTCCGGAACCCGCTGGAGCCCACGTGTGGTCTCCGCCGACGCCCCACACGGGAACACGCTCGTCGCCGCCCGGCTCAGCTCGCCGTCGTTCGGCGCACGGACACCGCCGGAGGGCGTTCGCGCAGGGCGCCGTAGGCCAGGAAGTACGCCGGCACCCTGTTCAGCCAGCGTGAGGTGCCGATCCGCTCGGCCAGCCGCCTGGCGCGCTCGGGGTCGCCGAGGGGAGGCCGGCCGAGCAGTACCGGCGCGATGACGCGGGCGTGCGCGAAGCGCTGGAGGCCCTGGGTGGCCGCCGTGGTCGGCCGGCGGCGTCGCTGCACGCGTCGTACGGCAGCCGCCAGACCGGTCGCGTCGTCCGTCAGCGGCCCGACGAGGTGGCGGGCGGCTGCCACGGCGTCCTGGACGGCGAGGTTGATGCCGATGCCGAAGACCGGCGACATGGCGTGTGCCGCGTCGCCGATGCACAACAACCCCGGCCGGTGCCAGCGCCGGAGCCGGTCGAGCCGTACGTCGAGCAGTTTCACCTCGTCCCACGACACGAGGGTGGGCATCCGGTCCGCGACCCACGGGACGGCGGCTCCGTACGCTTCCCTGAACCGGTCGAGACCGGCCGCGCGGAGCCGTGCGTCGCTGCCCTTGGGGATCAGCGCTGCGCATTGCCAGTAGTCCCCACGGTCGATCATGGCGCTGAGGAACCGGTCGCCGACGCCTCCCACGAGCCCGTGCGGGTCTCCCTCACGCCGCGGCAGCCGGAACCACCAGGCGTCCATCGGGCAGCGGAACCTCCGCAGCTCCAGGCCGGGCAGCGAGCGGGCCAGTGAGCCCCGGCCGTCACAGGCCACCGTGAGAGTGGCCCGCAGCTCGCCGGTGCGTCCGTCGGACGTACGGTAGGCCACCCCGCTGACACGTCCTCGTTCCACGAGGAAGGAGGTCGCCTCGGTGTTCATGCGCAGGGAGAAGGCCGCTTCACGTCCTGCCTCGTCGGCGAGGAGGTCAAGGAGGTCCCACTGCGGCACCAGTGCGATGTAGTTGTACCGGCCCCGCAGCGCGCCGATGTTTCCCACGGTCAGCAGCGAGCGGTCGGGGCCGAGGGGCAGCTGGATCGTCGTGACCCGACGCTGCGGCAGCCGGGCGAACCGCTCACCGAGGCCGAGCTCCTCCAGCAGTGCGAGGGTGGTCGGATGCACGGTGTCGCCCCGGAAGTCGCGCAGGAAGTCGCCGTGCTTCTCCAGGACTGTCACCTCCACTCCGGCCCGGGCCAGGAGCAGGGCGAGGATCATTCCCGCGGGGCCGCCGCCCACGACACAGCACGTGGTGCGCTCCCTCGCCTCCACGGGGTTCTCCAGGATCATCACGCTCCTCCGTCCCTCGGCCGTACGCAACAGTCACACTCGGGCGCATACCATCCAACAGTGGCAAACTCTCGCGCGTGATCGCCACACGTCACGTGAGGCACGATGAGTCAACAGCCGGTCCCTCTGCCCTGCACGGACCGGCTTTCGCGGCAGATTCCTTCCCGCTCCGCCGGCAGCTGCGCGCGAAGAGCCCGGTCCGGCGCGCCGTCATCGCGGGCGGTCCGCACGCCTGGCCGGTCACACGTTACGAGGACGGACTCGCCGCCCCGGCCCCGGACTCGTCCCGGCAGGCCGGGCCGAACTCGTCGCGGACTTCGCACTGCCCCTCCCGGTCACCGTGATCAGCGAACCGCTCGGTGTGCCGATGGACGACCGGTACGACTTCCACCGACGCGGTACGTACGCCGCGCCCGCCCGCACGCTCCGCCTTCACAGCGCAAGCACCAGGACGCCGTGCGTGGTGGGTTCCCCGGGCGCTGTCCGGGACGATCGGAGGACCATGCACGTGGGGACGGAACGGGCGGGTGGTTCCGGCGACGGCAGGACCGCTGGGGAAGCGTCCGCACGGGAGCGCCCGAAAGCGCTCCCGTTCCGCCGGAACGGCAGCCCCGTGGGTTCAGGCTGTGTGGTGGTCGGGGTCGCCCTTGGTGAGGTCGTAGACCTTGCCGTCCGCGTCATGCACGACCCACTGGTCGGGCCCGGCCGACCGGTTGGCGAGGATGTACCGCTGCTCCAGCGCGGGATCCAGAGGGTTGTCCAGGGAGATGTACTGGAAGGGATGGGCCTTGCCCGCTCGTTTGATGGCCTCGAAGGCGTCGGCGGGGGTGAGTCTGGGGCCTTCGACGGGCATGTTGCCCAGCCACGCGCCGTGTCCCTTCCGCGGTTCACCGACGGCGCCTCCGAGTTCGGCCTCGATGTAGGCCCCGAGGTCCGGCGCGGTCTCCACCGGCGATGGGGGCGTGCCGTAGATGAAGATCCAGTGGGTGAACCTCGACATGTCCTCCGTCGGACCGTCCGGCGCGTAGCCGAAGGCCGTCACCAGCCGCATGCCGGGGTAGACCGCGCGCGTCTTCTTCGTCGCCCTGCTGTACAGGTCCCGCCATGGATCGGAGCTTCCCGCCCGGGCAGGGCTGGTAGCGGTCTCGGTATCGACGTGTTGTGCCATGTGAACCTCCATCGCCTTTCGTGGTCATCGCCGAAGCGGCGCGAAGAGCGGAACCTCCCGTTCGACTCCTGGCCGTGGCAGCCACCCGCGTGGGCTGGTTGCACATCGGGGCTGACACGCGCCGGTGAAGCGCCTCTCCCGGGGATCCCAGCCTCCTTGGGCGCACCGTCGAAGGCTGGCCAGGTCATGGGCTTCGCGCCGCTCTCCTCGTATCGGTACCGTGGCATGAAGACGACGGCATTCCGGCGCTGTGGTCCGGACCAACGGAACCACTCGTTCGTGCGCACCCTGAGCGAACCCCTGCCCGGGAGACGTCCGGCGGCAGCAGCCTTCCCGTGTCGGCCGCATCCGGAGGAGCGGCCGAATCGTCCGGGGTCTCGGTTCACGGGACGCGAGGGCCTGCTTGAAGACCCGGATCCGGCCCCGGTACCTGCGCAGCGGGACGAGGACGCTTCATGAATCCGGGATGGCTGCTCGTGGCGGCCTGCGAACTGTTCCTCCTCGTCGTGGCGCTCGCCTCGCAGCCCGCGGCAGTCGCCCCCCCCGCTGACCCGCGGCACGTTCGCCCGTACCGGTGGCGGCCGTCGCGGCGGGGGACCGGTAGCCCCGCAACGGACCCGAGCTACTCCGTACCGGGCCCGAAGTCCTCCACGAAGTAGCTGTCGTGCCGGATGCGGAACTGCTTGAGCTCCTCGCCACCACGCTGCGCCATCTCCGCGACCCCCTCGAAGTACTCCTCGCGCAGGGCGCCCGGGGAGAAGAGCATCAGCATGGACATGGGCTCGTCGGTCACGTTCCTGAAGCCGTGCAGGCCGCCCACCGGTACGTACAGGAAGTCGCCCTCGCGGCCAGTGACCCACTTCTCGCCGTTGTAAAGCTCCAGTTCGCCGGAGAGGATGTAGAAGGACTCCGACATGGCCTTGTGGAAATGGGCCTTGGCCCCGGCGGACCGCGGGCCCAGCTCCACCTTGTACAGGCCGAATTCGCCGCCGGTCGACGTGTTGGTGGCGAGGTAGTGGGTGGAGCCGCCGGGCGAGGAGATGTCCGGCGGAGTGTTCGCCGGGCGGAAGGCCGCGTTCACTTCACCCCTGTCCCCGTGGTAGCGGGGCTCCGGGTACTCAAGGTGTTCCGGGTACGACATGCTGCGCTCCTTCTGCGGGGATCTGGGGGTTCGGCGGGTCTGGGGCCCCTGGTCCGGTGGTCTTCTGCATGATGGCCCCCGCCTCCGGAGGGCGGCATCAGGCTTGCGGATGATCTCGGTTCGGCCCGGGCTGAGGGTCGGTGTCGTCCTGTCGCTCGGACTCGTCACGGGCTGCGGCTCACTCCTCCGACGGCGACCACTCCTCCGCCCCAGCCGAAGGGCGGCGGATCGAGCGCCCCGGGCGGTGCCGTGCCGGAGGGACTTGGCTACAGCGGCGCCGCTGTACCGGGCCTCGCCGCCAGGCCCGCGTGGAGCCTGCCGCCCGCCGACGCCATCGCCCTCGGCGAGGCCCTCCTGTTCGTCGAGGACGCCCCGGGCGAGCACGCCCTCGGCCACGGGTACGCGTGGGAGCCGGTTGTCGGCCCGGTCGGCACTCTCCACGTCACCGACGAACCCGAGTCGGCCACCCTGGAGTTCCGGGGCGTGCAGGCTGGCGAGGTGCGCACGACCCTCAAGGCGACCACCGGGCCGTGTGGCTGGTCGCCACCACCTGGCACGACGGTGTTCCCGGCGGTCGCGGTGTGCGCCCGCGCCACGACGGAGTCGGACGGACTGAGCGAAGAGAAGACCACCCCCACGGTCACCGTCTACGGCAGCGGCGGCGGCGTGCTGGGCTGCTGCATCCACGTGTTCCACCAGCACCTCGATACGGCCGGCTGGGCAGCCATGGGGGTCGTCGGGGCCGACGCCATCGCCGTCAGCCGCTCCCCCCGAGGGCCGGCGGGCCCCCCGTCGGGCTCCGACGACGGCGCCGTGGTCCTGAGCGGTACGCGGACGGTGGCCGGCCACGGCAGTGCTGTCCGTGCCGTACAGTGGGTGTCACCGACGCGGGGTGGAGCAGCTCGGTAGCTCGCTGGGCTCATAACCCAGAGGTCGCAGGTTCAAATCCTGTCCCCGCTACCAGTCCCGGCCCCCTCGACACACCGTTGAGGGGGCCGGAAGCATATGCGCCCGCCGGGTCCGGCTGCTGCTGTCGACGCCCGGCCGGGACGGACCTGAGGGGAGCGGACCCGAGGTGGGCCAGGCTGAAGGACATGACTCGGGGGTGCGTGGCTCCGCGGTGCCCACCTGGCAGGCTTCTCACTCATCGACGGAGATCTCGACGGAGATCTCGGCCGAGCGCACCTGGGGGAGCGGACCTCTCGGGGGCACGGCTGGAGGGCCGACCTCGCGGTCCATCGCCGGAACGGCGAGTCGGCCCCCGTTCGGGGACTGACGGCCGGTCAGCCTCAAGGTACGCGCATCGACGACAGGACCAGCCTTCCGCAGGCCCTCGTCCAGGTGCTGCGCGCGTACCGCGGGGAGCGGCCGGCGGCCGGCCCGCACCCACGGCGGGCAGAGTAGCGGCGGAGCTTCCGACGACAGGGTCGACCAGGTCGCGTACGACGCGGGCGGCCCCGGGGGGCCGGCCGGGCCCGGATCCCAGGGGGCATCCCCACTGGGGCGGCCCTGTCACTCCGGGCGGTTGAAGCGGTGGGCAGCCCACAGAAGGGCGATTGCGCCGCTGGTCAGGAGAAGGGCGGCTTCGAGGGGCAAGGGCGGTTGCCAGCCGGCCCATTCGATGCCGCCGACGGCTGCTTGGTCGGGTACGCGCAGCGCGATGCAGCGGCGGAGCAGGTCCACCCCGTAGGCGAGCGGATTGGCGTTTGCCAGTGTGTGGGCCCAGCCGGGCATGGTCTGCAACGGGAAGAAAGCGCCGGAGAGGAACAGCAGCGGCATCATCACCAGGCCGAGCAGCATGTGGAACGTGTCGGCTCTACGGAGGCTGACGGCCACGGCCAGGGCCAGGGCGGTGATGGTGAAGGACGCCAGGACCATGCCGGCCAGGAGCAGCATCAGGAGGGGCGGGTCGTAGGGCAGGCCGACGGCCCCGGCGAGGCCGAGTAGGACGGCGCCCTGGGCCGTGGCGACCAGAGTGCCGCCGACACAGCTTCCCAGGAGCAGGGTGGAGCGGCTGACCGGGGCCATCAGGAGTTCTCGTAGGTAACCGCTTTGCCGGTCGGTGATCAGGCGGACGCCGACCATGATGGCCGGCACCTGCACCGTCATCATCAGCATCCCGGGGAAGAGGTAGGTCTGATAGCCGACGCCCAGTGAGGTGTTGGGGATGAGAGCGGCGAGCCCGCCCCCCAGGATGAGCAGGTAGAGCACGGGGTGGAGCAGCATCAGCGCGGTGTGGGTGCGCTGACCGGCCAGACGCAGCAGATCCCGGTAGACCAGGGCGTGGACCGCGCGCAGTTCGTGCCGCAGACGGGCCATACGTACGCGTCCTGAGGTGCCGGAGGTGCCGGAGGTGCCTGGGCTTCCTGGGGGGTGGGAGGCATGGAGGAGCGTGGGAGAGTTCATCGGCCGCCGTCACCTTCCGCCGTGGTCTCGCACAGATCGGGATTGGTCGGGATTGATCGGAGTGGCAGGGGTGGTGGGGGCCGAGGCCTGGCCAGGGTGTGTGGCGTGGAGGCTGCGGCCGGTGTGGTGGAAGAAGACGTCGTCCAGCGTGGGCGGCGTCGCGGAAGCGGAGTGCACCGCGATGCCATGGCTTGCCAGCGCCGCGCACAGGCGGGGAATCCAGGCGCTGCCGTCGGGCACCCGCATCCCGACCCCGTCGGTGTCCACCGCGGCGGCGGGATGCGACGGCAGGACCTGTCGCATGACCTGTTGCACGATGTGTTGTGCCGTCGCGTCGTCGCTGGTGTGCAGCACCACCCGGTCATCCCCGATCGCTGTCTTGAGCGCAAGGGGCGTACCTTGTGCCACCAGTCGGCCGCGGTCGATGATGGCGAGGCGATCGCAGTGCTCCGCCTCCTCCAGGTAGTGGGTGGTGACGAAGAGCGTGCTGCCGTGCCGGTCTCGCTGTGCTCGCAGGTGCTCCCAGACCTGGGCGCGGGCGTGGGGGTCGAGTCCGGTGGTCGGCTCGTCCAGGAACAGCACGCGGGGGGCGTGGAGCACTCCGCGGGCGATCTCCAAGCGGCGCCGCATGCCACCCGACAGGGTGCCTACCGGGGAGCGCCGCCGGTCGGTCAGACCGACCATCTCGAGTACCTCGGTGGCGCGTCGGCGGGCATGGCGACGGCGCAGCCCGTACAGACGCGCGTGCACGTAGAGGTTCTGGTCGGCCGTCAGGTCCGGGTCCAGGGCGCTGTGCTGGAAGAGCATGCCGACCTGTCGCCGTACCTGGTGGGGCCGGGTGACCACGTCGGCCCCGGCCACCGTGGCGTGACCGGCGGTGGGGCGGGCCAGGGCGCACAGCAACGCGATGGTGGTGGACTTCCCGGCGCCGTTGGGGCCGAGGAAGGCGAAGGTCTCGCCTTGTGGCACGTCCAGGTCGAGGCCACGCACGGCATGGGTGGTGCTGCCGTCCGGGCCCGGGTAGCTCTTGCCCAGTCCCCGCGCGCTGATGGCGTGCACGGGCTCGGGAGAGTTCTGTGTGGCGTTCGGGCCGGTGATGGGTGCTGTCATGAGGACTTCCTGGACGCGATGATCGTCACCGACGTGCAACCAGGGTCTTCCGTTGGGATCAGCCCGGCAGGATCCGGACGAGGGGCGGCGAAGACGATGGGGCGGTGGTCGGCAGGTGCGCCTCGTGGCGCCGTCGCGCCGGCGCCACCATGGCGCCGTGCACACACGGCGGCCGGCGGGGATGCGGCGGTCGGGCGGCCGGCGGTACCGGTGATGCCCGCGCCGTCGAGGAGCGCGGTCAGGGCCGGGCTCGCGTGGGGGTTCATCCGCCGGGCGGCGACGGTGCGCCGGCCGGTCGGGGCCATTCCGTCGGCGGTCGCGGTGATGTGGATGTACGGGCGCGGGGCCAGGGGGCTCATGTCGTCTCGTGGCCTTACAGGTCGTGGCATCGGCGAGGTCATGTCGCCGACCCGGCAGGTCGGGGGCTGGTTCCGGGGGAGTGTGCGGCAGAGCCGGCACGGAAGTCCGCCGGCTGCTGCGTGAGATCTCCGGCAGTTCTCGCGCGGTCGCACGGAGGGGCACGGGGCTGCTCCGGAGTCGGTGACCGGCGGTGCTGCTGAGAGGTGGCACGACCACGCGGCCGGAGTGTGCTGCGAAGCTGCGAGGCCGCGCCTGAGATCCGGCCTGGGACCGGCCGGCGCCGGGGCCGGCGATCCGGCAGTCGCTCCGGCCGGCGGCTGTCCGGACAGCCGCCGGCCGGATGGTGTGGTCGGGTCTAGGCGCAGCTGACGCCGACACAGATGGTGTTGAGAAGGGTCAGCAGGCCGATGCAGTCGCACGTCGCGGCGAACGGCGTTCCGTCGACGCTGACGGGGTCGGTCTCCGGCAGGGCGTGAAGCCGGGCCAGCAGGTCGAGGTCCTTGTTCTCCATGGGTTACTCCTTCTTCTGTGAGGTGGCGGCAGAGCTCTCTGCCGCCACGGCCGGCAACTGGACCATCCAGTGCCGGGGGTCGGCGTGGCGGATCCGCGTGAGGAAGGCCAGGATTCCGGCGGACCCGTCGCTCCAGCTGGTCGAGACGTCCCCGTACTCGTTGGGGAAGACCACGTGGCCGTTGCGGTGGGCGCGTTCGGAGAGGATGAGGCGGGCCAGCTCCTCGGCCATGGTGTGGTAAGCGGGGTCACCTGTGGCGTCGGCCATGTCGAGGAGGAAGTCACCGTTGCCCGCCAGCCCGTGGCACTGGGTGAGGGCGGCGCGCGAGGCACGTTCCATGACGGCGTGCGTACCACGACGGGCGAGATCGCCGAACCTGTCGTCACCGGTGACCTGCCACAGCCGGACGAGGAAGGTGCCGATGCCCGCGGCGCCGTGGCACCAGTACGGGGCCGTGGGAACGCCCGTGGCCTGGGCGGGCCAGTGGGCCGCCGAGCCGGTGAGTACGGCGTTGGCCAGCAGGAGCTCGCCGGCTTGCACGGCCAGTTCCCTGTGTTCGTCCCGTTGGGAGACGGCCGAGGCGGCCAGGAGGAAGAAGCCGATGCCGGCCGTTCCATGAGCGAAGCCGAGGTAGCGTTTGCCGACTTCCTGGGCAACGGCTTCCGCGGGCACCGCCCAGCCCGCTCCGGACGGCTCGCGCTGGACGGCGGCGGCCAACCGGTCGGCGGCGTCGACGGCCAGTTCGGCGAAGCGCGGATCCCCGGTGCGGTGCCACAGGTGAAGGGCGGCGAGCCCGCTGCCCGCAGTGCCGTGGGTGATGTCGTGGCTGGGCGTGGACTGTTGTGGTGCCAGGGCCACGGCCAGTGCGTGGTCCATGAGTCGTCGGTCGTCGACGGCACGTCCGGCGTCGTAGAGGGCCCAGGCGGTGCCACGACCGCCGAAGTGCAGACCGGGGCGTGCGGAGCCGGTGTCGGTGCGGCGTGCGATCCAGTGGCCCGCGGTGGAGATCAGTCCGGGCAGGCGGGGGTCGCCGGTGAGTTCGCAGTACCGGGTCAGTACTGCCAGTACCCCGGCAGCTCCCTGCTGCACCGTGCAGGGGTCGCTCTCCCCGGCCGTGGTGGACACGGGCCACAGCCGTCGGTCGTCCTCCGGGGTCATCGAGTCGACGAGGTGCTGGACGAGCCCGGCCACCGGATCGTGCGGGCCGTCCTCCCGTGCCGGGCCGGGGGCGACGGCAGGCAGCACCGGTCGCGTGGCTGTCGCCCTCCCGAGAGCCTCGCGGGCCCTGGGGGGGTTCCAGCGGGCGGCAGGGTCGTCCTTCATCAGCCCGAGGACCATGTCGGCCAAACCGTCCGGCAGGCGCAGCGGCCCGGCGCAGGCGGCCAGCCAGGTGGCGAGCCGCTGTTCCGGGGCCCTGGTGGCAGGCTCCTCGGGCAGCAGGTTCGGCACCTTCCCGGCCAGGACGAAGCACGCGGTGGCGCCCAGACTGTAGTAGTCGGCCGTCGGGGAGACGGGTGCGTCGACCAGGCGTTCCGGGGCGCTGAAGCCCGGCGTCCCGACACGGGTCGGCAGGGGTGGGTCGTCCTTCAGTACGGCCAGTTCCAGGTCGATCAGACGCAGTTCCCCGTCCGGGCGGACCATGACGTTCCCGGGGCTGAGGTCCCGCAGCACGCAACCGTGGGCGTGAGCCGCGGCGACCAGGTCCACCAGGCGTGCGACCAGGGCCAACGCGTCGGCGCGGTAGCGCTCGCTTCCGGCGTCGCGGAAGTGTTCGGCGACCCAGGTGCGCAGGGCGACCCCCGGCACCTCGTCCTGGGCGAGGAACAGGTGCCCGCCGTGTTCGAACAGCTCCAGCGGCTCCGGAGCCAGCCCCAGGCCCCGGAGCTTCTCCAGGGTCCGGGCCTCGGCGCGCAGCCAGTCGCGGACGTCGCGGCCGGAGGCGTCGGCCTCCACATGAGGCCGGGCCTCCTTGATCACCACTGGGGCGCCCGTGCGGACGTCGGTCCCCCGGTAGACGCCGCCCTTGTTCGTGTGCCGGATCGCCTCCCGTACCGCGAAGCGGCCGCCCAGCACCACCGGGCTGCTCGACGCGTCCGCCGTGCGGGGCGGGACGGGCACCGTCGCGGGGAACGGGCAGACCGCCCAAGGGGGCGGAATATACTGGCCGGTCCGCCTGTCCTCCACGGGATTGCCGTCGGGGTCCTCGATGAACCACACCAGCAGGCCGTCGTCCGACAAGCGGCGCCGGCCGACGAAGGATCCGTACCGGTAGTGCACCAGGCTGTGTGCGGCGTAGGGCTGGTCGGACAGGATCCGGGGGCCGGCCAGGCCCGCCGTGGCCCGGTGCAGCTCCTGGGCGAGCCGGGCCGCGTCGGCGTCGGAGCGCGGGTAGACGGTGATGAACTTGCCCGAGCTTCCCCGAGGCGTGGCACGGGAGTTGAGCGCGCTCACCTGGTCGAGCGACCGGGCGAACTTGAACGCTGATTCCTCGCGCAGCAGTACGTCCAGAGCCTTGGCGAGGACCGCCGGCGCGGAGGCGGCCGTCGCCGACAGGTGCAGCTTCCAGCCCTGTTCGCGTCGCGACCCGGACCGGGGCGCGACGCGGTACCACATCTCGTCCGCATCGGCGGTCCAGCGCGTGACCGTATCCGTGGCGTGCAGCGCTTGGTGGAGGAGGCTCTCCAGTTCGGCTTCGGTAGTGTGACTCGTCATGCGTGTCCCTCCCAACGGCGAGAACCGCTGGGAGGGATGTGCCCTAGGGCATGGACATCCCTACACACACCTGACCGGATTCATCCCATCCGGTAAGCGTGCGGGGCTGTTCTCCTGTCAGGGGGCGCGCCCGGCGCAGAAAGAGGTGCGCGGACGCACACGCGCGTGGGCAGCTCCCCTGCGCGCCTGGCCCCGCCGGCCGGCACTTGTTGCTGCGGATACGCCTGGTGACCGGTGTCCCCGGCACTGCTCCAGGGAGTTCACTTGATGGGGCGTGTGCGCAACGGCCCGGGATCCGTTCGGCGGACGCTCACCCTCTCATCGCGCCACGTCCGCCGAAGCCCGCATGGACGACTGAGGACGCCCGCACGGATCACCATGTCCCAGCTCAGTGGCAGGCGTTGATCGCCGCTCGTCCGGGAGCCGCTCCGGTGCGGTCGAGGACGGGGCGGGCAGGTGAGTACGGCCAGGCGGGGAACAGGCGCCACACGCTGCCGCACGATGGCCGTGCGGCGGGCGGACGGGAAAGACACGCCCGTGAACGTGGTTACGGCGCCGCCCGGACGGCGGCCGGGATCCGCGGGTGCCTGGCCGTTGACAAGGCCGAACGGCAGGCCTGCGGAGGGTGGCCGCGCAGCCGGCACGGTGACCAGGGCCTGGCGCCTCCGCCACGGAGCGTTCGGGGTCCTCCGCGCGGCCGGAGCGAAGAACGTCACGGCGTCCCGCGCCGCAACACCTGCGACTCCCCGTCCCGCTCCTCGGCCTCGGACGAGCGCGAACCGGGCATCACGCGGTCGAAGCCCTGGCTCCCGGACCGGCGAGGAAAGGGACCGGGGCTGCGATGTCAGTCCCCTGAAGTATCCTTCCCGCCACCGCACACCGACTGGGAGGACCAAGAGAATTGACTGGCATGTCTGCTTTCCCGCTGCCCTTTCACACTTCCCGTTCCATATCATTCGCGACACCCCGAACGCTGCGGGAACTCCAGATGATGCAGTGCAGCTCCCACATTCGGGCAAAGCCGGGGTGGTTCGACAAGGTGAACGATGCCGACATCGTCGCCAGATGGACACGAGAGGCACTCGCCCAGGGCCTCACCGAAGCGCAGGTCCGTTACGTGCTCGCCGAACTCCTGCATTACGCCATGCTGCGGGACGGACGAACGGGCGTCGAGGTGTCCGCCGTCGACGGGGTGTGGCAGTCGGACACCCTGGTCGACGACAACCTCAGATCCCGTCTGCGCGAGGCGGTTCGGGTTCTGGAACAGGTCCCCGAGGCAGAACGGGACTGGCATCCAGGATCCGACGGCCAGGTACTGGATCTGGTTCACCCCTCACTGTTCTGCTTGGTGAGAGAGGTGAGCGGTGCGCCCGAGAGGGCTTGGAAGAACCCGACGGACCGCTATTCGAGGTACGAGTTCTCGGAGAAGTTCCAGTGGCTGCCCACGGACGTCGACATCAGCGACGATGGCGATGTCACCTTCCGTTCGTACGTCAACAACGTCCACCCGGAGACCCACCGCGAACTTGTCTCCGTCCTGCCGGACTTGTTCGCGCGCCTGCGCCCGCTGCTGGAGAACGTGCTCACCGATCTGCGTCATCCGCGGCCCCTGCGCATCGAGGCCGATCCTTTCGGATGGTACGACTCGGAGCCGGAGTATCCGGACAAATCCTCCTATGGCGATGACGGGGCCTACGCGGAAGCCCTCCGTGTATGGGGAGAGGCCCAGGACGACTGGTGGGAGAACCGCCGCCCGGTCATCCCGGACGCCCCGGCCTTCGTCCCGCCCGAGCTGCCCGATGAATCCGCCCGAGTCGACCTGCGCGGACGCCGTCTCCAGGTCATCGTCAAGCTCGCCACCATTCATCTCACCCCGGACAAGCCCGAGTACGCCGGCGGCTCCTGGCATGTCGAGGGGATGATGAACGAAAGGATCGTCTCGACCTGCATCTACTACTGGGACAGCGAGAACATCACCGAAAGCCAGCTGAGCTTCCGGGCGGCACTCGACGACCCGTACTACGCGCAGAACGACGACAACGGCCTGCGTGAGGTCTACGGCCTGGAGGACGAAGACGCACTGAACCAGGTGCTGGGATCGACATCGACCCCGGCGGGCCGCTGCCTGGCGTTCCCGAACGTCCTGCAACACCGCGTCGGATCATTCCGGCTCATGGATCCCACCCGCCCGGGACATCGCAAAATTCTCGCGTTCTTCCTCGTCGACCCATCGGAAAGGATCGTCTCGACATCCGATGTGCCACCGCAACAACCATGGTCCGATACCTCGACCATGACGCTTGAACAGGCCAGGAAATACCGCGAACAGCTCATGCAGGAACGCAAGTTCTTCATCGACGAACACAACGAGCAGCTCTACGAACGAGAATTCTCACTCTGCGAGCATTGAGTTCTTCCATCCTCAGCCGACCCTGTCGAGCAGCAGCTTCGCGGCCACCATCGCGCCGTCGGTGCGGATCGAGCCGGCCACGGCGGTGGCCGGTGCGCGGGTTTCGGGCAGGAGGGCCGTCCTGAGTGCGGCCGACAGGGACTCGAAGGACGGGTTCGGGCCGTCGTGCGCCGCGCCGATGCCCAGGCCGGCCACCTGACCGGCCCAGTACGGCTGGTCCACGAACTGGGGGATCACCACCTGGGGCACCCCGGCCACGGCAGCTGTCGTCGTGGTGCCCGCGCCGCCGTGGTGCATGACGGGCACAAGGCTCGGGCTTCCCCGGGGCCTGCTCCAGGAGCGCCATCCCGAGGTGACGGTCAACGCATCGGTGCTCTATGTGGACCATGGCTCCGTCATCACCGCCGCGGGCACCGCCGCCGGCATCGACGTCTGCCTGCACCACATCCGCGGCGACCACGGCGCCGACGTCGCAGCCCGCGTCGCCCGCCGCATGGTCGTGGCCGCACACCGCGAAGGCGGCCAGGCCCAGTTCGCCGAACATCCGGTGGGCCAGGTGCCTCCCGACGACCCGATCAGCAACGCCATGCGGTACGCCCTGGACAACCTGCACCGGCGCCTCACCGTCGACGAGCTGGCCGGCGTCGCCCTCCTGTCCGTACGGCAATTCGAGCGCCGCTTCGTGGAAGCGGCCGGTGGACCGCCAGGCCGCTGGATCACGCACCAGCGGATCCGGGCCGGCGCCGCACTGCTGGAGTCCGCGGATCATGCGATCGACGCAGTGGCGGCCCGGGTGGGCCTGTCCGTGGCCGGTTTCCACCACCATTTCCGGGTGCCCATGGGCGTCAGTCCCTCGACCTACCGGCGCCAGTTCCGGCCCTGACCGGCACCGCCGGGCGCCGCGGGGACGGTCACGCGCCCCGGAGTGATCGCAGTCGTCGTGCACCGGTCTCCTCGCCGGGCCGGCGTGGCCGGCGACTCACGTCTGCTCAGCCGGAGAGGATGCGGCCCTGGCGTCGGGCAGGGAGAGGCCGGATGCGCTCAGCCGGTGGCCCAGCCCGCCCCGGGGGCGTGCGGGCCGGGTCAGCGAGCGTTCCGCGCCTGCGGCCGGGCGTGCGGATCGCGCGGGCGCGGAGCGCGCGGTCCGGTGGCGGGCGGTTCCGTTCGGATCAGGCGGTCGTTGGTTCGGGTGTGCTGTCAACGGATGCGCCTCGGGCGCCGATGAAACCGTCGCTCCCCGAACGCATGCCGGAGCGGGATGGTCGCCGACGTCGATCACCGGAAGGTGATCGACGCGATCGGCATGGCAGGGTGTTCACCCGCCGGGAAAGCACGGCGACTGGTCCGGTGCCCGCAACTGGTTCGGCGTGCAAGGTACTTGACCGGGCGACGAGGGCTCCGGGAGCCTCATGGGAGCGCTCCCAACCGCCGTGGGGGTGCTTCCGGGTGTGCTGTCGTGACGGAGGTCTTCCTCTCATGCGCCGCAGAATCGCTGCTCAGTTGCTCGCGTTCTCCATGGCTCTCGCGGTCGCCTTGGCGGCGGGGCCGGCGCCCGCCGCTGCCGGTGCGCCGTCGGATACCTCCGGCTCGCCGGGGAGTCGTCTTTACACGCCGGAGGCGAACCCTGGGGCGTACCGGCAGGTCGTCGGGCTGCTGCGGGACGGCCGGTATGCGGATGCCTCCGGCGTTCTCGCCATGGTCCGCACGCCGCAGGCTGTCTGGTTCGGCGATCAGACGCCGGCCGAGGTCGAGCGTCGGGCCCGGGCGGTCGTCCGGGACGCCGCCCGCGAGCGGGCCGTGCCGGTCATCGCCCTCTACAACGTGCCCGGCCGTGACTGCTCGAACTACTCCGGCGGAGGGGCGTCGACCACGGCCGAGTACCGCGCGTGGGTGGACGCCGTCGCCCGGGGCATCGGCCGTCACGACGCCATGGTCGTCCTTGAACCCGACTCGCTCGCCCTGCTGCCCGCGGACTGCGGCCAGGACGACGAGCAGGGGACCAAGACCAGTGCCCGCTACACCGAGGTCAACCATGCCGTCGTCGCGCTGGAGCGGCTCGCCCGCACCAAGGTCTACCTGGACACCGGCCATCCGGGCTGGCACAGCGTCAACTCCATCGTGCCGCGCCTGATCCGGGGCGGCGTCGGTGAGGCCACCGGATTCTTCACCAATGCCTCCAACTACCGCACGGAGGAGGACAGCCACTGGTACGGCACATTGATCTCCTCCTGCATCGGCCACGTCGAGGACGGCGGTGCCGTCGCCGACTGCCCCGACCAGTTCTGGCCGCGTGCTGACGCCGAGGCGTGGATCGCGGACAATGTGACGACGCCGGTGTCCCGGATGAAGCACTTCGTCACGGACACCAGCCGCAATGGCCTGGGCCCGTGGTCTGCGCCGGCCGGTAAATACACCGACGCGCAGGAGTGGTGCAATCCGCCTGGCCGGGGCCTTGGGGACCGCCCGACCACCGCGACTGGTGACCCGCTGTACGATGCCCGGCTCTGGATCAAGATTCCCGGTGAGTCGGACGGCCTGTGCCTGCGGGGCACCGCCGGCCCCCAGGACCCCGAACGCGGCATGGTCGATCCTGCGGCCGGCGCGTGGTTCCCCGAGCAGGCGCTGGAACTCGTACGCCTTGCGCAGTCGCCGCTCCCGCGCCGCTGAGGCGCCTTCGGTCTTCCCTCGCCGGACCCGGCACGTTCTGTCGTACGGTCACGGGCTCCGCCGGCGGCCGCGGATGGCCGCGTGCCGACCGGTGTCGCCCGTGCGGGAACACCGAAGAGGCAGGGGAGGGGCGCCTGCCGGCCGCCCGGCGCCTGCCAGGCACGTGCGCCGGTCGGCCGGCGGAGGCAGGCGGTGGGGGCGCGCACGCGGCCGTCCGGCACCTCACCGCCCCGGCGTCGAGGGGCGGTGAGAAGCGAGGCGTCGAGCCCACGCACCCTGGCTGTCAGGGGCGGTGATGGGGGCTTTCCGTTCCGGAGGCGCGGGTCGGTCTGGGTTCTGCGGCTGTGGCGACCGGAGGGTGCGTCTATGGGCGGTGCGGGTCCGGCCGGCCGGTGTCGTCGGGGGTTGCCGGGGGTCTGGTGTGGAGGACTTCGCGGGCCTGCTCGGCGGCGCGGGTGATGCTTTCGCTGATGAAGTCCAGGAAGCGGGCGATGTTTTCCAGGCGGTGGGCGGCCGGGGTGTGGGAGCCGAGGACGGCGACGCCTTGGCGTGCGGTCTCGACGAGCTGGTCGTTGGCCCGGGCGCTGGCGATCGTCGCCTGGTAGAAGAGCTCGTCGTCGACGACGTAGCGGTCGCGGCGGCGCTCGTCGCGTTCCCGGCGAACCAGGCTCTGACTTTCCAGGAAGGCGATCGCTTTGGAGATGGAGGCCGGACTGACCTGGAGGCGCTGCGCGAGCTGGGAGGCGGTGTGGCTGCCGGCGTCGGTGGTGAACAGGCAGGTGAGCACCCGGGCTGCCATCTTGGGCAGGCCCGATCCCATGAGGACGGTGGTGAGCGTCTCCTCGTACTCGGCCACGGCCTCGGCGTCGCCTCCGTACGGCTGGGGTGCCGCTACGGGTCCTCGGGAGGATGTGGGCCTGCGCCGGTGGGCGCGGCGTTCGGTGGCACGGTGGGCCAGATCGGCGCGGTAGGCGGCGGGGCCGCCGTTACGCATCACCTCGCGCGTGATCGTCGAGGTCGGACGCTCCAGGCGCCGGGCGATCTCGGCGTAGGGAAGGCTGTCGGCCAGCCCCAGCGCAATCTGCTGGCGTTCCTGCTGGGTGAGCCTGCCTCCCGGCATCGTGTTCTCCTCGGTGGTCCCTGGTGCTGGTGCCTGATCCCCGCACTATAGCGTTCACTTCTCTTCCATTGCAATGATCGCACTCGCCATCGTTGCGTTATTCGCTAGCTTGTTGCAACGGTTTTATGGCACTGAGCTGCTTACATGCCACTTTTTCGCAACGACTATGTTGCCACTTCATGGAAAGCAACGTAGCGTTTCCGGTGTCAGAAACAACCAGTGAGTACCGGAGAGCATGATGCAGAAGTTCGACACCCCCGCCCCGATCTCCGCCGTCCTGGACATCCCCGCAGGACGCGTCCAGTTCATCGCCGCCGACCGCGCCGACACCACTGTCGAGATCCGGCCCGCCAACCCCTCCAAGAGCCGCGACGTGCAGAGCGCCGAGCAGACCACCGTCGCCTACGCCGACGGCGTCCTGCGAATCCGCACCCCCGAACCCAAGAATCCGCTTTTCGGCGCCTCCGGATCCCTGGAGGTCACCGTCCAGCTCCCCGCCGGCTCCCGCGTCGAGGCCAAGGCCGCCGGTTCCGAGCTCCGCGGCGTCGGCCGCCTCGGTGACATCACCTTCGAAGGTGCATACCGCCAGATCAAGATCGACGAGGCCGCCGGCATCCGCCTCACCGCGGTCGACGGCGACGTCGAGGTCGGCCGGCTGGGAGGCCCCGCGGAGATCAGCACGGCAAGGGGTGACATCCGGATCGCCGAGGCCGTGCACGGTACGGTCGTGCTGCGCACCCAGTCCGGCGACATCACGGTCGCCGCCGCTGCCGGCGTCTCGGCCGCCCTGGACGCCGGAACCGGCTACGGCCGCGTCAGCAACGCCCTCAGGAACGACGGCGCCACCGACCTCGACATCCGCGCCACCACCTCCCACGGCGACATCACCGCCCGCAGCCTCTGAAGCGGCGGAACCAGGAGTGTTCGGCCGGGCCCACCGCGATCGAGATCCCGCCGATCGCCGCCTACGGCCCGGCCGCCCGCCTCATGGGCCAGCGATCCACGTCCAGGACGTGGACACCCCGCGCAAGCCGCCTCACGCGACGGCGGGAACACACGACGATGAACAGCGCGTCCGGCTCGGCCCGGGCGACCCATGCGAGCCCGCGGTGTATCGAAGCGTTCGGCGGACTATTCCTTCGAGACAGCCGTCCGGAACGTCGACGCCGTTCTCGCGGCCAGGGGCGTGACCGCGTGACCCGGGCGCTGCTGCGAGCCATGGCTCAGGGTGCCGAAGCCGGAGCCGCTGGACGAGCCCACGGGGCCGGCCGCCCTGGAGGAAGAGGCGGTACGCCGCTGGGGCGTGCTCGATCTCCTGGACGTGCTGAAGAGCGCCAGCTTTCTGACCGCCTACACCGACGAGTTCACCTCGGTCGCTGCGTACGAGCGCATCGACCGTGATGTCTTGCAGCGCCGCTTGCTGCTTGCGCTCTTCGGCCGGGGCACGAACATGGGCACCCGGGCGATCGTGGCGACCGGCGAGTATGGCGAGGGTGAGGCCGCGCTGCGGCACGTCCGCCGGCACTGCATCACGCTCGACAACCTCCGGGCCGCCGTGACGAAACTGGTGAACGCTACCTTCGCGGCCCGTGACACCGAATGGTGGGGCCGCGGCAATGCCTGCGCGTCGGAATCGAAGAAGTTCGGGTCCTGGTCCTCGAACTTCATGACCGAGCACCACGCCCGCTACGGCGGCAACGGCGTGATGATCGACTGGAATGTCGAGCGGAAGAACCTCTGCATCTATTCCCGGCTCAAGAGCTGTTCGTCATCCGAGGTTGCGGCGATGATCGAGGGTCTGCTGCGGCACTCCACGGATGCCGAGATCGAGTCCAACCACGTCGACACGCACGCCGCCTTGGTTGTCGGGTTCGCGTTCACGGCTTGGTGGTGTCAGCGGACTCGCCCGGTGAGACGAGTCCTGTCTCGTAGGCGAGGACGACGGCCTGGGCCCGGTCGCGCAGGGTCAGTTTGGCGAAGATCCGGGCCACGTGGGTCTTCACCGTCGCCTCACTGAGCGTCAGTTCCTGCGCCAGTTCGGTATTGGAAAGACCCCGGCCCATGAGCGTCAGCACCTCGCGCTCGCGCGGCGTCAGCGCGGCCAGGTCTCGGTGGACAGCCGGGGTCGCAAGGCCCGAACCGGTTCTGGGGGCGCCAGGGGTGAAGCGCTCCACCAGGCGGCGGGTGATCGAGGGTGCGAGTAGGGCGTCACCGGTGTCGACCAGGCGTACGGCGGCGGCCAGATGCGCGGGGGTGACGTCCTTGAGCAGGAAGCCGCTGGCTCCTGCAGCGAGGGCGGCGTAGACGTATTGGTCGAGGTCGAAAGTGGTCAGCATGATCACCCGGCAGTCCGGGTGCTGCGCGAGTATGCGGCGGGCGGCCTCCAGGCCGTCCATC
Source organism: Streptomyces sp. SP18CS02 (assembly GCF_036322365.1). Lineage (NCBI taxonomy): Bacteria > Bacillati > Actinomycetota > Actinomycetes > Kitasatosporales > Streptomycetaceae > Streptomyces > Streptomyces sp. SP18CS02. The sequence continues at coordinate 128,740 of NZ_JAQYXC010000275.1, read as the reverse complement.
ACGGGCATCCGGATGTCCATCAAGACGACGTCGGGCCGCAGCTCGCGCACGGCGGCCACCGCCTCGGCCCCGTCGCCGGCCTCGCCCACCACGTCGATACCGCGCGCGGTGAGGATCAAGCGGAAGCCGGTGCGGACCAGCTCCTGGTCGTCGGCGATCACGACGCGCGGGGCGGGCCCGGCGGGCGTCGTCACGGGCGGTCCAGCGGGATCCGGGCGCGCACGCGGTAGCCGCCGCCGAGGCGTCGGCGGGCGTCCAGGTCGCCGCCGTAGACCGAGACCCGTTCCCGCAGGCCGAGCAGCCCGCGTCCTGTTCCGTCCGCCCGGCCCTGCCCTGCCTCCTTCCGCGCGGGCGCGCCGCCGGACAGGACGCTCGGTCCGCTGTTCAGCACCTCGACGCGCAGGCAGTGGTCCGCGTACCGCACCGTCACCTCGGCCTTCGCCCCGTCTCCGTGTTTGAGCGCATTGGTCAGGCCTTCCTGGATGATCCGGTAGGCGGTGACGTCGATCCCGGTCGGCAGCGGGCGCGGCTCGCCCGAGACCCGCATCTCGACGGGCAGGCCGGCGAAGGCGATCCGGTCGACCAGCGGGCCGAGCCGGCTCAGGCTCGGCTGCGGCGACAGGTCCACGCCGTCGGGCTCGTCCTCGCCGTTCTGCGCGGGTGCGAGCAGGCCGAGCAGGTGCCGCAACTCGGTCATCGTGTTGCGCCCGGCGGCCTCGACGGCGCTCATCGCCGCCGCGGCCTCCTCGGGCATGGTGGCAAGCACCTCCCGGGCGGCCCCGGCCTGGACCACCATCACGCTCACGTTGTGGCTGACGATGTCGTGGAGCTCGGCGGCGATCCGGGCCCGCTCGGCGTCGACCGCCGTCCGCGTCGCGCTCTCGCGCTCGCGCTCAAGGAGCCAGCCGCGCTCCTCGATGGCCTTCCGGTGCGCCCGCCGTGCCCGGACCGCCGCCACGTACAGCCACCCGGCGGCGCCAATTGCCGCTGCCAGGGCGATGACCAGCCAGATCGTCCAGGATTCCCCCACCCGATCATCTTCGCAGATGCCCGCCGCACCCCGCATCGGCCTCCGGAAGCAGCTCCGTACATCCCCAGGATGACCTCACCCGACGGATACATCCGGGGAGTGACGCCCCGTCATCGGGTCCGCCCTAGGTTCGAGCCATGACAACCGATCATGACAATGCCCGGCAAGTAGTGGTGCGGCTGGACGGCGTGCACAAGGAGTACGGCGACGCGAAGGCCCTGGACGGCCTTTCGCTGGAGATCCGCACGGGCGACGCGGTCGCCGTGATGGGCCCCTCTGGCTGCGGCAAGTCCACCTTGCTCAACATGGTGGCGGGCCTGGACCGGCCGACCTCGGGCACGGTCGAGGTGCAGGGCCACGACCTTGGGAAGCTGAACGAGACGGCCCTGGCGCTGTTCCGGCGGCGGAACGTCGGCATGATCTTCCAGTTTTTCAACCTCATCGACGACCTGCCCGTCCTGGACAACGTGGCCCTGGCCGCCCAGCTGACCGGCACCCCGGCTCGCCAGGCGCGCCGCCGCGCCCTGGAGCTCCTGGACGAACTCGGTGTCGCCCTGCGCCGCAACAACTATCCGGCAACGCTGAGCGGTGGCGAGCGCCAACGCGTGGCCGTGGCGAGGGCGTTGATGAACCGCCCGGCCCTGCTCCTCGCCGACGAGCCGACCGGCGCCCTCGACAGCCGCTCGGGCGAGCAGGTCATGGACCTGCTGATCGACCTCAACCAGATCGGCCAGACCCTGCTGATCGTCACCCACGACCCGCAGCTGGCCACCCGCTGCGCCAGCCGCCTGGTCGAAGTCGCCGACGGCCGGATCGCCCGTGAGAGCACCCTGGAGGCGGCCGCGTGAGCGCCGTGTGGAGAGCCTCGCGCGCGGCTGTGAAGCGCCGTCGGCTCCAGACCTTCGTCATCGGGCTCGTCGTGCTCTGCTCCACCACGACCGTTCTGCTCGCGCTGGCCCTGCTGACCGCGGCCTCGGACCCCTTCGACAAGGCCTACGCCGCACAGCGCGGCGCCCATACGACGGCATCCTTCGACACCACCAAGGTCTCGCGGGAGCAACTGGCGCGGACCGCCCGGCAGGCCGGTGTGGAGGCTGCCGCCGGTCCGTTCGGGCAGGCCGTCGTCGACATCCCCAAGGACTGGCTCTGGATGGCGGGCGGCACCCTCACCGTGGTGGGCCGGGCCGATCCGGCCGGCCCCGTGGACCGGATCGAGCTCCTTGAGGGACGCTGGGCCACCGCGCCGGGTGAGATGGTCGTCAACTGGTCCGTCCAGGGCTCCCCCGGCAAGGAGTTGCTCGGCACCGAGCTGGAGGTCCCCGGCGGGGCGAAGCTGGCCGTCGTCGGCTTCGCCACCAGCATGAGCAAGTCGGCGAGCGCCTGGGTCTCGCCCGAGCAGATGGCCGCACTGCACCCGACCTCCGCCCAGATGCTCTACCGCTTCACCGACTCCTCGAACCAGGCCGGGTTGAGCGCCTCGCTGGCCCGGGCCACCACGGGGCTGCCCGCGGACGCGCTGACCGGCACCCAGACGTACCTCACCCTCAAGCAGGCCTTCTCCGCGCTGGCCGACTCCTACCTCCCGTTCATGACACTCTTTGGCGTCCTCGGTCTGCTGGTCTCCGTCCTGATCGTCGGCAACGTGGTCAGCGGGGCGGTCGTCTCCGGCTACCGGCACATCGGGGTGCTCAAGGCCCTGGGCTTCACGCCGAACCAGGTCGTCGCCGTCTACCTGACGATGCTCTCCGTACCGGCCGTGGTGGGCTGCGTCCTTGGCACACTGGTCGGCAACGCGCTGGCCGGACCGATCCTGAAGGTAGCGTTCACCGGCATCGACGTGGGCCGGGCCTCGGTCGGCGACTTCAGCCCCTGGGTGTCTGTGGCCTGCCTGCTGGGCATGCCCGCCCTCGTCCTGCTCGCCGCGCTGGTCCCCGCCCTGCGGGCCCACCGGCTGCCCGCCGCACTGGCCATCAGTGCGGGCGGCGCGCCGCGGACCGGGCGCGGGCTGCGCGTCCAGCGGATGCTCGGCGCCACCCGGCTGCCCCGCCCGGTCAGCCTGGGCCTCGGCCAGCCGTTCGCCCGCCCCGCCCGCACCCTGCTCACCATGGCGGCCATCGTCCTCGGGGTCACCACAGTGACCTTGTCGACCGGACTGACCAGCACCCTGCTCGCGTACGGCGAGATCGGGCGGGAGGACGGCGGCGCCAGGATCCACGTGACGACCGAGGGGTCGGGCAACGACCGGACGCCGCCCCGCCTCGGCGACGCGCAGATCGAGGAACGGCTGCGCTCCCTGCCGGGTGCGGAAGGAGTACGGGCCCGCGCGCTCTCCCAGGCGAACATGACCGGACAGAACCAGCCCGTCTTCGCCGACTTCTACCGCGGGGACGACTCCGTGTACGACCACAGCATCGTCAGGGGCCGGGCGCCGAAGGCGGCGGGCGAGATCGTGGCCGGGCCGGCCTTCCTGACCCAACGCGGCCTGAAGCTCGGTGACCGGGTCACGCTGGAGCTGAACGGCAGGAAGCTCACCGTGACCGTCGTGGGTCAGCTCGTCGAGGGCAACGCCCGTGCGCTGGAGTCAACTTGGGAGAGTTTCACCCGGCTCACACCCAAGGCCCACGCCACCGAGTATACGGTACGGCTGGCCCCCGGCGCCGACGCGCGCACCTACGCCGAGGCGGTCACAGCGCTCGACCCGGCCTTGCACGCGTCGGTCCTAGACTCCGGCAACGCCGGCACCGCCACCGTCGTCACCTTCGCCACGGTGTTCACGGTGCTGCTGGCCCTCGTCGCCTCGCTCGGCGTCTACAACACCGTGCTCCTGAACACCCGTGAGCGGCGCCGGGACCTGGGCATGCTCAAGTCGATCGGCATGACGCCCCGGCAGGTGGTAGTGATGACGGTGACCTCGGTGGCCGGGCTCGGCGCGGTCGGCGCACTGCTCGGCATCCCGCTCGGCGTCGTGGCGCACCGCCTCGTCGTGGACCATGTCGGCGTGGTCGACTTCCCGGCGTACATGAAAGACGTGTGGCACGCTCCGCAGCTGGCCGCGATGCTCCTGGCGGGCGTGCTGATCGCCGTCCTCGGTGCCCTGGTCCCGGCCCGGTCGGCGGCCAGGATGACCATCGCCTCGGTGCTGCACACCGAGTAGATCACCTGTCAGCACCAGCCTCTGGATCAGGGTCAGCGCGGGAAGCGGCCCGGTCACGCGTGCGGTCCGCCAGTGGCGAGTCACGCCACGCGGCCCGCCGCGCCCAGAATCGGGCGACCAGCGCTTTGCCTTCGATCCGACTGGCCGATCTCCGCGAGGTCTGCTTATCGGACGTCCGGCGCCTGATGGATCGTCGAGGTGATGCCGCGGTAAATGTCGGATGCAATGCGGCAGAGACTCTACCGTGATCATCCCGACCTGCGGCGGGGCATTCCGGCTGCCGGGGTGAGGTGTACGCATTTACTGCGGCAGGACCGGGAGGACGGACGGACGTGATGATCGAACCGGTACCCGAGTCCGGGAGGGGGCGCGCTCCGGCTGCCGCGCGCCCGGGTGGTGTCCCTGTCCGCCCCACCGTCGTCCTGTACCGCGGCGGTCGAGCGATACCTCACCGGCGCGGGCATCGCGAAGCCCTCCGCGCGGATCTACCGGACCCCGCTGACGACGTGGGGGTGGACGCTCACCGGCGAACCGGCGCCGCCCGGACCCGCGCGCCGGGGCGCGAAGCCGCCTGTCTTCCCCCTCGCCGCGATCGACGACCCGGCACTGCCGGAAATGCCGGCAGAGCTGGCGGCGGCGCGGGCGGACGAGATGGACGCCGACACCGTCAACCGCGAACTGTCCATCGCGCGCAAGGCGATCGGCTGGTGGCAGCGCCAGGGCTGGATCGACGGCGACCTGACGATCGGGATCGAGCGGCGGCCGGCACCACCGGATCGCACCAAGGCCCTCGCCGAGAACCAGATCGCCGCCCCGTGGCGCCTCGACGTCACCCTGCGGGAGAAGACCCTCTGGGAGATGCTCTATGAGTCCGCCGCGCGGGCCGACGAGGTGCTGTGCCTGAACGTGGAGGACCTGTATCCGCAGGACAAGCGGGGCACGATCACCGCCAAGGGCGGGGCGACGGAGTGGATTCACTGGCAGTCCGGCACCGCCCAGCTCCTGCCCCGACTGATCGCCCGGCGCGCCCGCGGCCCGCTGTTCCTCACCGACCGCAAGGCCCCGGCCATAACCCCGGCGCTAGACGTTGTGCCCGGAGACAAGCCGTGCTCGGCTCTCCTGCCACCGGGCCGAGGTGATTTTCGAGGAGAACACCCGGCTTTGCCAACCCGTACGCCTCATCGAGGTCATCGAGGACGCGACCGCAACCCCCACATCGGGATCGGCGCGAACAGAGCCGGCCACCACGGCGATCCTCAAGAAGGACCACCCAGCCATCGCCGAAGCCGTACGAGAGACCGCCGCCGTCGACCTCGGCGAGCGCTGACGGTGACCAGCGGACCGACGACAACGCACCTCCCGGCCCGTCGGTGCCGCCCTGATGCATGCAACCCTGCCGCTACGGCGCGGACGGCCCCGCACCCCCCGGCCCGCACCGCCCCGGCCAGCAGCGGACGGCCCTCCAAAGGTCGGCGGGGCATCCAGGGCGTCAGGCCATCAGCAGGAGCCGCGTCTGCGCTACGAGCTTCCGGTTCACGCTGGTGCTCTGCACGAAGATCGTGAAGTCGTCGTTGTGGTCCGGCTTGATGCGCACCTCCACGTCCGGCAGCCCGAGCAGGGCCCGGGCCTCGGGCCCCGTGAACACCCGGTCCGTCTTCTTCTCCAGAACCGCGATCTGCTTGCGCGCCTGGATCTTCTCCGGCTTGCTCAGCTGGTAGAACGCACAGCCCGTACGGTAGGTGTATCCGCTTTCGATGACCCAGTCCCGGATCGCCGCCTCACGGGCCACCGGAATCAGCTGGTAATCCGACGACTTCGCCGGCCTGAGACCCGCCGCCTTGATGGTGTCCTTGTTGACCGCCTCCGCGCCCGTGGAGAACACCGCCCGCGATCCCCGGATGCCCTTGGCGCGGCCCACCATGAACTTCTCGGTGGCCTCCTGGATGACCTGCCCGGCCTCCTCCAGACCATGGGTGCTCGTGGCGTCCCAGATGGCGATGTTGTCCTTCGGGAAGCCGCACTGCATGGCCTCGCGCTTGCCCATCTGGTCCGGCACAAGGACGGCCAGGGTCCAGTTGTCCTCCTGTGTCTCGATCATCTCGGCCACGGCGTCGACCAGTGCGCGCGGATCCCGGGCAGGGGCATCCGGGGACCGATGACTCGCGTTCTCCTGCCCGTCGGTCAGTACGAACGTCAGGAAACTGTGGTCGCCGTACAGCTGGGCCGTCTGTGCCAGCTCCCGCTGTGACTTCAGCGCGGCCGCCAGCAGAGCCGTCATTCCACCGACCCGGTACAACTGCTGCAGCGACGGCATCCGGAGTACGTCCTTGTCGTAGATGACGCACTCCACCTTGTCCGCGAAGACGTACACCGTGACACGGGTTTCCTGCTCCAGCTCCCTCGATCGCCGGGCAAGGTACTCGATCTGCTGGTCGGCGACCTCGACGACCTTGCGGCTCAGGTGCGACATGGACGAACTGGCGTCCAATACAAGAGCGACGTGATTGATGAAGTTCTGGCTTCCGGACATGACGGCTCCCCCTCTTCCCGATTCGAGGCTCCTACCGTCTCACCCGCCACTGACAATTGATCTCGGCTCCCGGACCCGATACCTCCCGCGCACGGCGGACGTTGCACCGCTTCGAGGTCTTCCGCGGCCGGCCCGGCATCCGCAGCGCCCACGAGAAGGGCGGAGCCGAGGTCTCCGGATCGGCTGGTTCGCCGTAACCACCTCGTCCCTGTCCCGAAGACGGCACGCTGCGGTCCCAGCGGTCCATCATCGCGTTGAGCTCGGCGACCTCCGGACTCGTCCCCGCTCTGTGGGCGAGTACGTCGAGGCCGGACAGCCGTTGCCGGCACCCGCCCCAGAGCAACTCACCGGCCGGACGAGGTCCGGTGCGCGCCGTACGTCGTGTGCTCGTCCGGCTCGGCGTACGGGGGGTCCGCGGCCCTCGGCGCAGGTGTGCGTGCGTGGCGCGGACCCGGTCCCGTCAGCCTTCGTGGGAGTCCTGCGCGAAGCCCGCGCCCCGTGGGTAAGGGCAGCGCCACGGCGGCCGGAAAGGGGGGTGCCCCGTCCGCCGTGTGATGCGCTGCCCTCAGCAACGCCGTGCGGCGTTCCTCAGAGATCGTCGCGAGCCGACTCCATGATGACGGCCCAAAGAGCGCGAACGCTCAGTGCGACTGCCACACGTGCAGCGAACTCCCGAACGGTCTTCGACCACTTGTTCGGCGACTTGTCGCCCATGTCCTCTCCTCCTTCTTTTGTTGGTGGCCGGGCCGCCGCGGAGATGCGGCGGCCCGGCCTTTCCCCCGAAAAGAAGGCGAAGACGCGCCCAACCTGGCAGTGCCACAAGGAACTTGACACGGCAGGTGACCATGTCCATGGGCAGCCCTGAGCGTCGCTCGGTTCCCGCCGGCCGCTGGGGAAGTGTCTTCACCACGGCGTCGCTGGCCAGACGGGATTGTGAAGCCACGACCTAAGGTCCGCGTGGCGGCTCGGCCGGCTGCCTGCGCGGGCGTGCAAGGACGTGTGCCGTGGGCTTCGTCGAGCTACCGGATCCGGCCGTCGAGGGTGAGGAGCAGGAGGGGGCGCCGGGTGGCCGGCGTTCCCGCCGTGCAGGCGACACAGGCGCCGCCGCCGAGTGCGAGCCTGGCGAGAGTCTTGGCCGCCAGGGGCATCTCGGCTCCATGCGTCACCGCCTCGCCGAGCGGTGGGCGCAGCCCGTCGGACGCCGGAAACCCGGTCGGAACGTCAGTGGGAAGGGCGCGCCGTGTGCGCGTGCCGGTATCGCGACGGCGGGATTCCGTAGTGGCTGGTGAACGCTTGACGCAGGGTCTCGGCAGAGCCGAAGCCGCATCTGGTGGCCACGCTTCCCAGGGGGAGCGTGGTCGACGCGAGGAGGTGTGCGGCGGCCTCCGTGCGTGTCCGGCGCACGAATCGGCCCGGGGTCTGCCCGAGATGCTCCATGAAGAGGCGGGTGAGGTGGCGCGGGGTCACACCGGCGAGCGCCGCAAGCGCCGTGGTGCTCAGATCGCCGTCCGGGTGGCCGGCGATGTGGTCGACGAGCCGCCGGACCGATTCGTCGTGGGGCGGGGGGACGGCGGTGAAGAGGCTCACCTGTGCCTGGTTGCCCGGCCGTTGCAGATAGGTCACCAGGTCGCGGGCGACCTGGCGGGCCAGCTCGGCGCCGTGGTCCTCCTCGATGAAGGCGAGGGTGAGGTCGAGCGCGCTGGTGATGCCTGCCGCCGTGTACACGTCGCCGTCGCGGATGTAGATGGGGCTCGCGTCCACGGTGACCTCGGGGTGGCGGGCGGCCAGCCGGGACGCGAACCGCCAGTGGGTTGTGGCGCGGCGCCCGTCCAGCAGCCCGGCGGCGGCCAGGATCGTCGCCCCCGTGCACACGGACGCCACTCGTCGGCTCTCCCCGGCCAGCCGCCGGACGTGCCCCACGAGCCGGGGATCGGCGGCCGCCGCTTCGAAGCCCACGCCCCCGGACACGATCAGCGTGTCGAGCGGCCCGACGAGGCGCTCGATGGACTGCTCACTGTTCAGGGTGAGCCGGGAGCCGCAGACGATCGGACCGCCCCCCGGTGCCGCCAGCACCACGTCGTAGGGGCGGGCGAGGGAGCCCAGGTGGTTGGCCATGGACAGGGTGGTGGTCACACAGGCGATGTCCAGCAACTCGGCCGTGTCGTAACCGACCACCACCATCCGACGTCCCGTCATACAGCAGACCATACGCCGGAAAGACCACTGCCCCAAGATTCCGGACATGACCGCGGCCACGACGCGCGGGCACAGCCCGCCCGGCCGAGGGTGGACGTCACACACGACGTTTCCACGACCGGTTCTGGAGCCCGAATGACAGCCAGTCACACCCCGAAGTCCCCCGCCGGCACGCCATCAGCCGCCGGGCGCGTTCTGCGCCTGCTCGGTCACCGCTGGCCGACCTGGCTCGCGCTCGCGCTGGTGGCCGTCACCTTCATCGACGGCTCCCCGCCGCTGACGTTCCTCGCGGCGCTCCTCATCGTCATGCCCCTGTGCTACCTGGGCTTCGGCGCGCTGCGCGCGGAGCTCCGCCGGCCGGGCGTGCTCGCGCTGCAGACAGCCGGACTGCTGGCCTTCGCCACGCTCGCGCCGGTGGCGCTCCTGGTGGACCGGACGGCGGGCCACTACGTGGTCGCGGCCGGCTGGTTCGCCCACGCGGTCTGGGACCTCGCCCACCACCGTGCCGGCAGAGTCGTCCCGCGAGCCTGGTCGGAGTGGTGCGGCGTCGTCGACCTGTTCGGCGCCGCGGCGATCGCCCTGTCGGCCTGACATTCACGAACCGGCGCCGGGGACCGCGGGCCCGGGCGCGGAGGGAATCCCGGCTTCCTGGAGTGGGCGAAGCCGTGCTCGACCGGTGCGCGTCCGACGGCGCGGACCCGGTTGGCTTCCTTCTCGCCTGGAGGGAGCCTGTGGACGAGGGCGGTGGCGTAGCCGGTGACGATCACGAGGCCGAGGATGTCGTCGCCCAGGCCGCGGAAGCCGAGGTCCGCCAGTGCCCCGAGGCCGGCGGGGCGCGAGGGCACCGGCGTGGTGACGCCCGCGCCGCGCGGTTGCGGGCTGCGGGCAGGTCACAGGCGGGTGGTGAACCGGCCGTCGCTCCGGGCGCCGCGTGCTGGGGGCGTACTGCGGGCGATGCCGGGACCACAGCCAGCCGGCATGAAGAGAGGACCGCCGGGGCCGACACGGAGTTCACCGGACCATGACACAGGCCAGCAGATTCGGGGACGGCCAAAATCGAGGACGGGTGGACAGACACGCGAAGCTCCTGACGGACACGGGTGATCTGTCGACACCCCGTCCAGCAGGAGCTTTGTCGTCGGGCGGCACTGTCCGACTCGCGGTCGCACCGCCGCTTCGGAAGGAGGTCGGTGTTCTACTCGCTGAACTTGGTCACGGGAAGCGCCTTGTCCACCCGAGCAGCGGCCAGGTCGTCGTGGCGGATCGTAAAACTCCCGTAGTAGTACTCGTCGGCCACGGGAAAGCGGGCGAGCGACATCCATTCGCTTGTCAGCCGGTGCTTTTCCTGCCCCACATGGGAAGACCACTTCGCCACCGGGATGACGATCTCGCCGGCCTTCTCCAGCCGCGCGAGGGTCTGCTCCGCAATGCTCGTGACCACCTCGTCGTCGGCGTACCCGCCGATGCAGCCGCTGGCGAGCCCTTCGTCGGGCCAGAGGTCGTAGGCGAGAGCACAGAGTTCGTCCAGGTGCGGGATGTCACGCTCCAGGTCACGGGCCAACTGTCGTGGGAAGGGCGACAGGTCGTCCCAGTCCTCGTACGCGTCATCGTCTTCGTCCGTCGTACCGAACCACGGGGGCAGCTCGGCGAGGAGTGTGGCGCCGACGTCGTACTGCTTGCCGGCGAACTCGCAGTGGGGGGAGCCCGCGACCGCGGTAGCGGTGCCTTCCATTACGTACACGACTCGCGCGTACCTCCCGGTATCGTCGGGGTGATCCTCCTCGTGGGCCAGGAAGAAGAGCAGCGTCCCGTCCGCCGGCAGGCCGAAGCCGTCGACGCTCGGCAGCGCCCCGCAATCGACGGAAAAGATGAACGGCAGTGGTCCGTTGCCGGCGGACGGCCAGTTCATGCCCACCGGCAGCCGGGGCAACCCACCGAGCTGCCCGACCGGAACGCCACTGGAACCCCCGCTCGACCCGATCGACAAACGGAGGTGCTGGCCGAACCTGCTGATCTCGTTGTCCGGGACGCCCAGCTCAAGCGCCGCACGGCGAAAACGCCCCTGGTGATCCGTACCCGACATGATCCCCCCTTCCAACCTGGCTGTACCGGAGGGGTGCTGGCGGGCAGACGGTCTACTCCGCGGACAGCCACCGGCGACCAGCGCGAGCACCCCGAAAGCCTGTCACACCACCTCCTTCACCTGCGGTTTCACGTTGGCGGAGGATCAGTTCGACTGCGGAAGTCCCGGCGGTGCGCGAGAGCCGGACGCCCAGGGGTGACATGCGCCTGCTGCTCGTTGGTGCGCTTCTGACCGCAGGTTGCGCCATACTCCACGAGTGACTTCACCGATAGGCCCCGTAGTCCTCTTCGATGACGACTACTACATGTACGTCCTCCGGGACCGGGCGTCCGCCGAGGCATGGTGGGAGATGCCCGACGAGTACGCCTGCGGGTTCGATGCCCTTGCCAGACCGTTGCGCATGACGGGTGGGCCGCATCAGGTCATGCTTGAGCTCAGTGGTGATGAACCGGCCGAGGCAGAGCTGCGTCGTCTCGTCGCCGACCACTACCAGCGGTTCCTGCGTGGGCGGACGCCGCCTCGAACGTCCGATCTCGCAAAGTTCGTCGCGGGACTACCTGTCGAGGACTCGTGACGCGAGTTCGCTCGTCCGACGGCGCGCCGGCGCATCAGCAAGAGAGGCTGCGGTAGCAGTTGAGGGTGCGGGCGCTGGTGAAGGCGGGGAAGTGGTCGGCTTTGCGTTCGTAGCGTCGGTGAAGGCGGCGGCAGCCGGCGAGCCAGGACATGGTCCGCTCGATGGTCCAGCGGTGCCGACCCAGCCGCTGTGAAGTCTCGATGCCTTTGCGTGCGATGCGGTGGGCGATGCCGCGTCCACGCAGCCGTCGACGCAGGTGGGGGTAGTCGTAGCCCTTGTCCGCGTGGAGCTTTCCCGGCTTGCGCCGCCGGTCGACAGGATTCGGATCTGTCGGGTCTCCCTTCTCAGGGCCCGCAAGTCACACATCGCCTGCTGCGAAAGTCGTAGTGGTCCGAGTCGGTGGCGAAGGCCCGGACACCCGGCGGCAGGTCACCGGAGACCGAGAGGAGGTGGCTCAGGGAGCGAGCCGGACCCATGACCTCTGACAGGTCGCCGACCTGCGCATCGAGATCGACGTACTGCATCGGCCTTCGCCCCCGTTCATGGCTTCCTGCTGGCCGACGGATCGTCGCGCATGCTCACCAAATGAGATGACGTCTCACGGAGAAGGGTCCGGAGGCGGCCGGAACGGCCGACGCCGAGCGGATCGCGGACTCCGCGTGGGTGCACGCGCGCGTACGCGTGGGGGCGAGCCCCGGTCACCGCCGCCAGGCGCGGTTCCATGACCGAACGTGAGAGTTCGACGGCGTCCGTGGGCCAGGGGCGCCGTGCGTGTCGATGCCGACAGCGGTGGGGCGGGCCCTTCGGTCAGGTGATCGTGGCGCTTTCCGCATCGCCGAATTCCGCATCACCGAAGCGTCAGCCCGGGGCGTCGTAGGCGACGCGGGCGGCGTGCACCTCGTCCATGTGCTCCTCCGCCCAGACCTTGATCGCGCGCATGACCGGCAGCAGCGAGCGGCCGAGCGGGGTCAGCGCGTACTCGACGCGGACCGGGACGGCGGGGGTCACGGTACGCGAGACCAGCCCGTCGCGTTCCAGGTGCCGCAGAGTCTGCGTGAGCATCTTCTGGCTCACGCTCGCCAGCCGACGCTGCAGTTCGGTGTACCGCTGTGGCCCGTCGGCCAGCGCGTTGACGGCGAGGCTGACCCACTTGTCGGAGATGCAGTCGAGCAGGTGCCGGGCAGGGCATGCGGCGAGGTAGGCGTCGTAGGCGACGCTCGCCTCGGCCCGGCGCTGGGCTGCCGTGCGGGTGGCCATGGCTCTCCTCTGGGTACCGTACGCACCACGAAGTGCGTACTTCCCGTTGGAGAGTAGCGCTCCCTACGGTGTGCGACATGATCGCTGAAGAGAAGATGCGGGCGGTGGTCGCCCGTGGCTATGGCGGACCCGAAGTGCTTGGGCTGGTGACGGTTCCGCTGCCGGAGCCCGGACCCGGGCAGGTGCGGATACGTGTCGAGGCCGCGACCGTCAATCCCGTGGACCTGGCCACCCGTTCCGGCACGCTCGTCGAAGCCGGACTGATGGCCGGCCGCGAGCACACGGGGATCGGATGGGACGCCGCGGGTGTCGTCGACCGGCTCGGGGCGGGCGTGACGGCGTTCGCCCCGGGGCAGCGGGTGGTCGGGCTGCGTGACCTGCTCGATGTTTCGCTGGGCGCCTACGCCGAACATCTCGTCCTGGACGCCGCCGCGGTCGCGCCCGCACCGCCCGGTGCCTCCGCCGCGGCCGCGGCGACGCTGCCGTTGAACGGCCTTACCGCCCTCCAGGCACTCGACCTGCTCGACCTCGGTGCGGGCGACACCCTGCTGGTGACCGGAGCCACCGGGGCGGTCGGCGCCTTCGCCGTCGAGCTGGCGGTACGGCGCGGCCTGCGTGTGGTCGCCCAGGCCGACGTCACCGGCGACGCGTTCGTTCGAGGCCTGGGCGCCGAATCGGTCGTAGGCCGTGACGCAACCGATCTCGCGGCCGATGTCCGCCACCTGGTACCGGGCGGCATCGACGGCGCGCTCGACACGGCAGGACTGGGCATCCACGCCCTGGCCGCTGTCCGCACCAAAGGCGCCTTCGCCACGGTGGTCGGCGGTTCGGCTCCGGTTCCGTTGCGCGGCATCAGGGTCCACCAGCAATGGATCAGTGCTGACGGGGATGCCCTGGCCGAGCTGGCCGCCATGGATCTGACGCTGCGGGTTGCCGAGGTCCTCCCACTCGAACGTGCTGCCGAGGCGCACCAACGCCTTGCGGCGGGTGGGATTCGCGGCCGGCTGGTGCTGGTTCCCTGACCCGGCCCCGACGGGCCGTGCCCGCTCTGCGACGGTTCGGCACATCGGCCGGGCCGCAACGGTCGCTCGCGGAGGGGTACGACAGCTGGAGAGCCCCGGCCTCGGTACGGCGGCTCACGTCAGCGCCCCAGCCAGATCTCCATGGTGGTGGCGCGCTCGCGCGGCACGCGGTACGGCGACCGGACGATGCGCGCCCGGGACACCGCGGTACTCGCGATGCTCTTGGAGGCCGCCCGGATGACCGAGCCCGTCGACGACCCGGTCGCCGAGGCGCGCCGCTGCACCGAGTGGTCTGGGCTCTGGGCTCTGGGCGCGCGCCGACGGCCGTCAAGCCCGGCTCGTACCGGCTGCTGGCGGACGGCGGGCAAGTGGGTGTGTGACCGGTGCGGAGCCGAACCCTGACGCCCTGGCGCCGGCTCAGGACGGCCTGGTGGGGGATGGCCGTTGCGGAAGCGCGGCGCAGGCCGCCGTGCCGCCTGGGAGCCGTCGCCGGTTGATCGCGATGATCCGGTAGGCGCCATGAGCGATCCAGCGCACCGGTGCCAGAGTGAGGACCGCCCCCAGCACCCCCCATGCCCTCCCCGAGTTCATCAGCAGCTTCGCCACCGCTTGCGCGCCGCCGTGGACCTCGCCGCTGGGGGCCACCCATAGCGCCTCGTACTCGGCCCGTTCCTGGGACACCCCCAGCAGGTCCAGGTCTGCGGACTGCCACGCGGTGAACTCACAGGAGGGGTGAAGCCGGCGCCGAGCCGCTTCCACCGAGGCCGTACAGAAACCGCAGTCCCCGTCATAGACAACCACCGGACGCATTCTCATGCACCCATGGTGCCCCCCCGCGCACGCGCAGGCCGCAAACCCGTCCGTGGACGCCTCAGCGGTGGAACGCCGCTCCAGCCCAACCAGCCGGCCGACCCTGCTCCTGTGCCTCGCCCGCAGCACGGCAACCCTGTTGGCACCTGGACGGAAGCGCCCCTGCGGCCGCGCAATCCGGCGGGGGAGTACGAGCGGCCCCAAGGGATCCCGCAGATCGAACCGCTCTGTCCGCAGGGCCGTGCGCCCGCCGCGCGGCGGGGACTGTCGGTGCGGTGCACTATTGTCCCCCGCCATGGACACGGACGAGATCACCCTGGTGCACCCGGGCTTCCCGAAGCCGAAGAACGTGCGGCTGTGGGTGGACGGCGGGTGGCTGCGGCGGGAGAGCAGGACCGGGGCGGCGGGCACGCCACGGCAGAGCGGCAAGGACCATGGCTCACCGGATGCGGCCCGGTGCGCCTTGGCGAAGGAGGGGAGCAAGCGGATGCACGACGGGTTCGTGCTGCTGCGCGACCCGGCCGAGGTGGCCTTCGGTGAACCGGTCCTGATCTGCGCCGCGCCGAACCGCTGCTCGTCCGCGGCCCTCGACCTGCACCCCGAGGGCCACACCGTCGTGGTCGGCACGACGTTCCAGCGGGCCGACGGTGCCGAGATCCACCTGATCGACGTCAGAACGGGCATACGGCAGCTGGTGCACACGGAACCGCCCGGGACGCGGCAGACGTTTCTCCACACCGTCCGCTTCGACGCCGACGGACGGGGCGTGGTCTATGCGCTCAACGGGCACACCCGCTATCTGGACCTCGACACCGGCACGTCGCGCGCCCTCGCCTCCTACGAGGAGGGCCGGACCGCGAACTTCAATCCGTTCCGCGTGCAGCCCTCGTGGGACCGGGCCCGGAGCCGGCTGCTCGTCTTCGACACCGGAGACCGGGTCCGCGTACTTGACGACTCGGGAGAACCCCTGCTGGACCTCGACGTCACCCTGCGCCCCTCGTGCCGCGCGGGCGCTCTGTCCCCGTCCGGGCGCCTGCTGGCCCTCGCCTTCGACATGCACGACATCGAGGTCTGGGACGTCGACTCCGGTCGACGGGTGCACCGCCACCCCTTCCCGTTCCCCTTCGACCGGAGTCCGGCCGGCTGCGGTGTGGGCTCGCTCGGCTTCGACCCGACAGAGCGATACCTGATCGCGAACGGGGGCTACGCCGAAGGACCCTGCTTGATGGCACTGGACACCGGGAGGCTCGCATGGGCCGTACCGGACCCCTCTCGAACGGACCGGTGGGGGACGTGCTACGGATGGAGTTTCTCCCCCGACGGCTTCCAGCTCGCGGCCGGCGACCGCGGCACGGTCTGCCTGCGCGATGCCGCCACCGGCGCCAAGGCCCCCGTCCAGCCGTTCCGCACGGGAACAGGGCGCACCCATCGAGTGGTGTTCTCGGACTCCGGGGAGCTCCTCGCGTGCGGGGGTGACAGTGGCAGCATCGTCGTGCTCCGAGCGGGCGGCGGCCCCCGGGCCGTCCAGGCTCTTTCGTAGCCCCGCGTCGTCGACCTCACCTCCGGCAGCCGGGTGGCGCGGCGGGTGGGGGCCGCCGTCGGCCGTGGTGGAGGTCAGGAGGCCGTCGCGGCCCGACGCGAAGGGCGTTCGGCGGGTGCCGTGCCGCGGACCCGGTCCGACGCCGCACCGCGCCGGGGTCGGTGGGCCTGGTCATCCGCCTTACGAGCATGGCCATGTCGAGTGATCCGCCTCCCTGCCCATCCTCCACGGCCGTGGGGGCGCCGTCCTCACCGCCGACCGAGACGGGCTCGTCCTGGACCGCCCGAGGGAGCGGGTCACCTTCGTGCCGGGATCCTTCGCGCGGGTGCGCGCCGGGGGCCGGACGGTCACGATCGAACTGCGGGCCCGGCGAAGCGCCGCCCCGGCCGTCCACCAGGTGGAGGACGTGAGTGAGGCGGCCGCCGCCGTCTTCGCCGACGGCGGACACCGCGGTGTCGGTCATCGCCATGGTCCCGATCGGCGGGGTCACCTGGGTGAGCCCCGGGATCGGCGTGTACACGGTGCGGCGGTGGCCGCGCGAGCGGTGGCTGCGCCGGCACGGCATCACTGTGACCGCCGTGTCGGCCGCACGCCCGGCGCGTACGTGTACATGGATGGCACCGGCACTTACCGGGGCTTCATACATGGCGAGGACGGCCCGTACATCACGGTCGGCTACGACCTCGCGCGATCCCGCGGACGTGCTGGTGCCGCAGCCCCCGGCTCCGTACACGACAACGGAAGTCGTTCGACGACGGCTTCGGGAGTCGGCCGGGCGTTCCGGACGAGGGGCTGCGACTCCGCGGTCAGAGCTCGCCGCGGCGTGCGAGCTGCTTCACCGCGTTCTCACGGATGATCTCGTTCTCGGCGTCGCGCAAGCTCTTGAGGGCTTCTCGGGCCTGCGGGCCTGGAATGGCGCCGAGTGCCCAGATCGCCTTCACCGCGAGCGCCCGGTTCTCGTCCCAGTCCAGGTACTCGGGTACCCAGCGAGTCGCCAGGACCAGCGTCGGTACCGTCCTGGGCGAGCGGAGCCTGCCCAGCATGCGCACGATGTCCTCGTACTCCCTGTGCCAGTCGGCGGGGAACAGCTCGGTCAACGGCTCCAGGAACTCCTCGACCGAGGCGCCGGCGGCGGCATGGACGAGCAACGCCATCTCGACGTCGTCGGCGTCCCGGCGCTCCATGGCGTCCCTCAGCAGCCGGAGCGCCAGGACCCCACCGTCGGACTCGCCGAAGTGGGCGAGCACCTCGTCGATCGTGCGCGTCGGGGGCGAACACGGTGCGACCGCCAGGCCCATGACCAGATGCCGCTCCTCAGGGGTCATCGCCTGATCACCTCCCATGCGTCGAACGCCCCAGGTCTTGGGTGGACCCTAGCAAGATTGTTCTCAGCGGGGGCCTCCCGCACTCGTGAACATCGGCCTGGCCGCCAACAGGCGCCCTCTGAGCTCATCGACAAACGACTTCCGTTCTCGCGAACAGAGCCACAGCCCCCGCCCTCCGGGCGGACGCCGACACTTTCCGCGCACTTCCCAGCCAGACTCCTGCGTCAGGAGCTTGGTGCACATGTGCGGGCTTGCTGCGCCGAGCCCACCAACAAGCAGATACGGCGAGGCGTCCACAGGCCCGTCCGGACGTGGAGAAGGACTCCCGGCGCGGGGGCGGACCGGCCGAGGGGGACGACGTGGCCACGCACCGGGGTCCGACCCGTCCTGGTGCGTGGACCGCCGGACCGGCCCCCGGTACGCTGCGCCGGTGCGTACGGTCGAGCTCCTGCTGAACGAGGCGGCGGACCTCGCGATCCGGGAGGCGTGGCGGCGGCTCGCGGACGCGGGGCTGCCCAGCCAGGCGCGTCACCGCAGCCCGACCAACAGCCCGCACCTCACCCTGGCCGCCTGCCCGGAGCTGACCGCCCCGATCCGCTGGGAGCTCGCCGAGGTGGCTGCCGCTCTGCCGCTGCCCGTGCGGTTCACCGGCGTGGTCCGCTTCGAGCGCCCCACCTCGGTGCTGGCGTGGGCGCTGGACCCCGACGCGGCGCTGACCGCCCTTCACCGCCGGGTGTGGGAGGTGGTTGCCTCGGACAGTCCGCCCGACTCCCTCAATCCCTTCCACGAGCCGGGCCGCTGGCGTCCGCACGTCACGCTCGGCCGCACACGGCGAGCAGGCGCGTTCGCCGATCGGCGGGTACCCGAGCTGTTGCCGCAACCGCCGCTGACGGCGCAGCTCGTCACCCTGCGCAGTTACGACACCGAGAGCGGAGCACTGGAGATCCTGTCCTCCGCTCCGTGACCGAACGTCCCCGCCGGTGCGGCCGCCCTGGCCGGGCATCGCACTCGTAAGGCAGCGACCGGGATCGCCAAGGATGTCTCGACGCGACCTCCTGTGAACGCGCGACCGAGCCGGTACCGGACCAGCCTGCGCCCGCCTGCGTCGTCCAGGCGTGTGCCTGGCGGGGCCCGGACACCGCCCTCGGGCGCGGCCTGGGCGGAAGGGCGCTGCGCGATCCGGAGCGCCGGGTGCGAACAGCGCCGGAGCTCATCACGGGCATGTCGTTGCTCTCGACGCCTGCGCGGTCCGGGGAACCTGACGCGTCCCATTCCTCGTATGATCGTTCTCTGTGTTGCGATGGGGGAGGGCGAGCAGTGGCACGAAGCGGTGAACACGCTCGGAGGGGGAACGCGGCGGGCGAGGAGCGCGAGGGGTGCTGCGCGACGACGCTCGACACGCTGACGCACCCGTGCTGCTGCGGCGGCGTGGGGATACAGGCGGCCCTGCTGCTCGCCGTTCTGCGCCCTTCGCTCACGACCGTCGGCCACGGCGCCGACCCCGTCGCGCCTCCTCCGGGCGGAAGGGTGGCCGCCGCGATGTACCGGTCCATCCGCCACTACCGCGTCGCGATCAGTCCGACCCGCCCGCCGTGCTGCCCCTACACCCCGAGCTGTTCCACCTACGCGGTGCAGGCGCTCCACCGCCACGGGGCTCTCCGCGGCGGCCGGCTGGTCCTGGCGCGCCTGCTGCGCTGCCGGCCCGGTGCCGCCCGCCGCCGGGACTTCCGGGACCCGGTGCCGCCGGGCCGCAGCTGACCCGGACCCCGGCGGACGTCCGCCAGGGGCTTGGAGCCGGAGATCCGCGTTCCAGGGGCTGGAACGCCGGAATGTCCACGACCGCGTCGCGTCACTCCGAAGGGGTTCTGCCACGCCTCACCGAGAGCATCCCGGCCGCCTGGGGCACGGCGGTATGGACCTGAGCGAAGGCGACCGTGTCTCCTGGAGCGAACGATCTCCCCTGGGGCGATTCTCACGCTCGGCATCCCGTTCCGCGGCCCGCGTGAGCCGGCAACGGTGCTCGCGGCACTTGCCCCGCACCGACCAGCAAGCACGTGTACAGGCAGCGTTGCCGGGTTGAGGTGGAAGGTTTGCGAGCTGACGGGACAACGGGTGCGGGGGACCGTCGGGGACACGGAGCGCGGTACTCGGGCCGGTGCGGGCCTTCGCCGACGACGGGGCGCCGGTCGACATCGCGGGCGTCGGACTGCGCATGCTGCTGGGCAGGCTCGCTCTGGCCGGGGGCGAGGGCTCAGGCAGGGGCAGTGCGTGCGTGCATGCGGTCGGTCCGGGTGGAGGCTCGGCATCCACCTGAGCGGGCGGGGTACGCACAGCCGGGTGTCAGCGGACGCCGGTGCTCCGCAGGGCGGTGCCGGCGAACTCCTTCGTCCGCTCGACCGCCTGCCTCATGGCAAAGTGCCGTGTGCCGCCGGGCGGGAAGTAGTCGATCGTGCCGACCGCGCCGTAGTCAGCCCAGAAGCAACTCGTCATCGGGAAGCCGTCGGCGAGGTTGTGCCGACAGGCGAGCGCCAGGGTTCCGGCGGCCACGACGGTCGGCTCGCCAACTGCTCTGCGCTGTCCACCGGGCGGCAGGGAGGCCGCGACCGCCTTCTGTACGGCGGCCACCGGGTCCGGCACGGTGCGAAAGAGTTCCGTACGGGCGATGAGGTCCGGCGCGGCCACGGTTCTGCCGGACTTGGTCAGTTCGATGGGCGGAAAGCCCTGACAGGTGGTCACGGTCTCGTCGGCGTCGCTCGACCGCGGGGACAGCTCGTCCGTGCCGGAGAGGGAAAGGTCCCAGCCGCCACCGAAGCGGAACGTGGAGCTCCCCTCTTCGCACTCCAGCTGTTCCATCACGGGCAGCCCGACGGCGGTGGGGCGGGTGCCCGGATCGGGCGCGAGCCTGCCCGTGACCGGCCCGGGAGCCGTACTCGCGGAGGCGGATGCGCCCGGTGTGCCGGAGGCAGCGGAGACGGAGGCGGGTGACGCCGTTTCGCCGGCCCCCGGCCCGCATCCCGTCCCGAGGGCGCCGAGCACCGCCAGTGCCGCCACCGAATTCCTCGCGCCGCGCCTGTCCATGCCCCATGTCCCCCCGACGTCGAAAACGATCAAGAGAAGCTTACGGGAGGCCCGACGGCAGTACGGGGCAAACGCGCCGCGCCGTGCTGGGCGACACCGCGCGCGGCACGGGCAGAAGCCCATGGAAGAGGCGGGCCGCGGGATCCGTCTGTTCGTCTCAGTGTCGACGGCGCCTGTGGCGGTGCCGGTACCAGAGCGCGCCGACCGCGGCGGACGCCGCGGCCAGGGTGATGCCGAGGACCGGCCAGCGGCTGCCGGCGATGCTCAGGCCGGTCAGCAAGGTGACGGCGGTCAGGACGAGCGGCACGAGGAGGGAGAGGAGCGCGCGGAGTGCTGCCGCCGCCACGTCCGGTTCGGGGCGGGAGATCCGGTACCGCAGGGCGGGCGCGGTATCGGCGAAGTAGAAGGCGAGGACGCGTCCCGCCAGGCGTGCGTCGGCGCGCTGGTAGGCCACCGCCATATACGGCAGCCAGACGAGGGGGGCGACCATTCCGACCAGGAACACCACGCCGAGGAGCAACCATCGCCACACCTGGACGGCGACCCGGCGTACGCGCCCGCCCGCGCCCCGGTCCTCGTCGCCCGGCGCGAGCACTCCGAGGAGGTGGGCCATGCGCAGGGTGACGTCCCACAAGGCCACCCATCGCCTCCAGCGGGCAGGTGGCCCGGCGGCAGGTCCGGTCGTCCGGGCGAGCGCGTCCTGCGCCCGCCGGGTGTCCGCGTACACCCCCTGGAGGACGAGGAGTTCAGCGGCGCGGGCGTTCGCCATGGGATCGCGGCCATCGAGGGCGGCCAGCTCCAGGACCGTACGTGCCTGTCTGAGCAGTGCCGCGCAGAACGCGAGGGGGATGAGTACGAGGAACGGGCCGCCCACGAGGGATCCCTCCGATACGACGGCCCGTCGGCCGATGGCGACCACCCGGGCCCAGAGCTCCTCGTCGGTGGCGTCGGGGTGGTCCCGCCGAAGCCCGGCGATCGTCCCGGGCACTGCCGGGCCGATCCGGCGGACGGCGAAGTCGGCGAGCACTTCGGGGAGGTGCCCGGGATCGGAAACGACCGACGCCAGCAGCGAACGTTCCGGGGAGAGCTGCTTACGGGAACCCGCCGTGTTCGGAGACTCCAGGTGCGGCACGAATCTTATTATTCATTACGAAACGCTACCTATCGAGATTTATGGCGCGTTCCCGCCTTTTTGGCTTGACGTTTCCGCGCGTGACCCGGACGCGGCGGAGCCGGCGAGACGGCTGATGGGTCCAATGAACCCGGGCATCCCGGGATTCCGCGGCGGCGCCGATCCCGTCAGGTCCGATGACTCATCCGCTGCCCGGGAAGCAGCGGAACAGCGGCACAGCGCCCATAGGCATTCCCACGAGCGGACAGCCGCAGGTGTGAGGTTCAGTGACCATTCCGGGATGGGCGGCGATCCGGGCGCGCCATATTCAGGTCTGGACGCGGGAGACCTTTCGGAGGAGCTCGCCGAACTCGGTGGGGTGCGTGGTGAGGCCGGTGTGCCCGCCGGGAAAGAGCAGGAGTTCCGTGCCGAGGCGCTCGGCCAGAAATGCGGCCGGACGGTAGGGCAGCTCGCCGCGTGAGTCCTGGCCGCAGGCGAGCACGAGCCGGTCCGACAGGGCCTCCAGCCGGTGGATGTCAGGGGAGTAGGACATGAAACTCGGCACGATGCGTCCGACGAAGTAGGGCAGGTTGGCCATGGTCCGCTCGACCCGCGCCGCCGCCTGCGGCGGGAGCTCGATCTCGGCCCTGGGCCCGGTGGTGTCGCCGTCCTTCTTCAGGCCCGCGGCGAACACCGCCATCGCCGGCATGAGCCCCTCGGCGCGGAACGTTGCCTGCACGCGCGCGATGAGGACCCGATGTTCGATGGCGTCCGGCAGGACCTCCACCACCGGCGGCTCGTGCGCTATGAGGCGTTCGACGCGCTCGGGATGAGTGGTGAGCAGGTGCAGGGCGGCGATCGCGCCCGAGCTGGAGGCGAAGACACGCGCGGGCTCACCGGGCGACAGCAGTTCCAGTAGCCGGAAGGCGTCGTCGGCGTGTTCCGCCACGTGCTGCTCGGCCTCGGGGTCGTCCAGCGTGCTCCGGGACATACCGCGCGGGTCATAGGTCGCGACGGTGTACGCGGCGGCCAGGTCGTCGGCGATGTCGTCGAAGGAGGCGGTACCGCCCGTCCCTCCTGGGATCAGCAGCAGGAGCGGGCCCCGGCCGCGCACTTCGTAGTGCAGGGTCGCGCCGTTCACGCGCAGGCTGCCCATGGTCGGACCGGTCATGCGGAGTCACCTTCTCGGGACGGGGGCCAGTGCTCCAGGAGCGTGTGGAGGGCGTCGAGTGCGCGGATCCAGGACTGCTGTGGTGAACGCTCGTGTCCGAACCCGCCCGCGGCCTCCAGGGCGACGAAGCCGTGGAAGGTGCTGCGCAGCAACCGGACCGCGTCGGTCAGGTCGGGTTCGGCCAGTCCGTAGCCGCGCAGCATGCCGTACGTCAGCTCGACCGCGCGTCGTGGTCCAGGGGCCTTCGCGGCCAGTTCGGGGTCGATCCGGATCGGGGTCTGTGTCGCCGCATAGCGGCCCGGATGCGCGTGGGCGTACTCCCGCCAGGCGCAGGCGAACGCGACCAGTGCGTCCCTGCCTGCCCGCCCGGAGGTCGCCTCCGCGATGCGGATGGTCTTCTCGTCCGCCGCCAGCAGCGCGATGCGGCCGCGCAGATCCTCAAGGCCGCGGACATGCGTGTAGAGGCTCGCGTCCTTCACGCCCAGGCGCCGCGCCAGCCGCGCCATGGTCACCTGGTCGAGCCCGACCTCGTCCGCCAGCTCGGCCCCCGCGATCGTCACCCGCTCCGCCGTCAGTCCTGCCCGCGCCATGCACCCTCCCTAGTTCCTAGGAGTGCTAGTTTTAAACTAGGGGTCCTAGGGATGTCAACTGGGCGGAGTCGCTCGCCTGCTGGGCGCGGATGGATCAGGCGCCTCGGCCCGCCGGCACCCAGCACCTGTGCGCGGTTGCGGAGTGGTATCTGATTGCGTCCTGATCCATGACGTACCCCTTCCGAGAGAAAGGCCTGTTCCGTGTGGCATGAGTGCACACCGCTGCTCGACGAGGAGCCCGGCCCAGCCGGGCGGGAGATCACCGGCTGGCGCATTCCCGGCATAGGGGAGATGGATATCGAATCGGAGGGATTCCGGCTCACCGTAGAGCCCTCGGGCGAAACCCTCCGAGCGGAGCTCGCGTTCGCCGGGGCGTACGCCGAGTCACCGACCGAGCCGTACCGTCCACTGGGCCCGATGACGCTGGTGCTGGAGGAGGCGCGCTCGCTGCGGCTCCTCACGCCGGGGACTCCGGCCGGACCGCTGTGGAAGCGGTTCCTGCGCGGTGAGCCGTTCGACGAGGTCCTTCGGATGACGTGGGACGAGACGGAAGACACGCTCCATGTGCGCGACGGCGGCTCGGCGCTCGTCTGCCGAGGCGGGGCCTGGCGCTGGGAGACCGGCGGCTGAGCGATCCACGACCAGGCGGCCGCGCAGCTTCCGCCGAACGCCGGGCTGCCTGATCGATGCGCGCCGCCGGCCTTTCCCCAGACCGATCGCGAGACATGCGGCAAGGTGCCGGCCTGCCAAGGCGACGACATGGACACGGCCGGCCACACCGGCCAGCCCGGCCGGGCCGGGGACCGGCGTCGCCCCGGGGGGTCGGGAGCCCATCGGATGCGGCCGGGAACGACCCGGCGTAGGAGAAGGGCCCCACCCGGGCGAGGAGGCGGAGCGAGGCGAGTTGGGGGGCGATAAGAAGCTACTGCCCGGTCGCTTGGGAATGGGCCCATCGACGTGCGCGTCGGGCCTCGACGCCGTAGCCGTCGGCACGCGGCACAGTGGTGTCCGTCCCGGCCACGGCAGCGGCCCCGCGACGGCCCCTTTCCGCAGCAGGAGATGATCCTGCTGCTCAGGGGGGTGCGGCTGAGTCGTAGGCTGCGTGTCATGCCGCTATTCGAAGAGGTCATCGCGACGTTCTGGGACGACGGTGATCACGGCGTCCAGAAGCGTCTGACGGACGAGATGGTGCAAGAGGCCGAGCGTGCGCTCGGTGTGACGCTGCCTGCGGCTCTCCTCGACCTTCTGCGGATGCAGAACGGCGGCATCGTGGCTGCTGCACACGATGCCTTCCCCACGAGCCGGCCGACCTCGTGGAGCCAGGACCACGTGCCCTTCGACTTCCTGATGGGCATCGGGCGACGCGACGGGACGACCTCCCTGCTCGACACCCCGTACCTGGTAGAGGAGTGGGGTATGCGAGGGCCACTTGTGCTGCTCTCCGGCGACGGGCACTGCTGGATCGGCCTCGACTATCGCGGCTGTGGGCCGAAGGGCGAGCCCCCGGTCACATGGTTCGAGAACGACCTCGGCGCCGAGCTCGTCCTGGCAGGTGACTTCCGTTCTTTCGTGGAGGGCCTCACTTCGGGCAGCTCGTTCGACAGCTCCGCTGGTGATTCTGTACCGGATGGCACGCCGGCCTCCCTCCGCACCTGAACGACGCTGCCCACCGGACTCGTCACACGCCTGGTGCGGCGGGGAAGGAGCTGCGAAGCGGTCGATGCGGGGGGAGCGGGGACGACCGTGATCGGTGCACCGACGGACTGGCCGCCGCGACGGGCCTGCGCCGCACGGACGCGGAGTACCGCCATCACCGAGCAGGCGGCCCGCCTGCGCGCCGATGCCGAGCCGACCGCGCGCTGCCGGCCGGGCAGCCCTCGTCGGCATCCTCCACGTGCCGCGGAGCGGTCCCCTGCGGCGCGAGGTCCCCGCGGGGGCCGGGGGCCGCTCGGGGGTGACGACGTGGCGCCGGCTGCGGGACTGGCCCGAGACTCCACGTCCCGACGCGTCCGCACGCGGCCCTGCCGGCCGAGCTGCGCCGTGCCGGCCTTCTGGACCTGGACGACCGGGCCGTGGACAGCTTGCGAGTCCGAACCTCATGGCCGGCGGTGGTCCCGAGGGCCAGGCCGTCTCTTCCGGATCCCTCCCACGGGCGTGCGATAGGTTGGCCGCCATGACTGGACTCGGACCTGTCACCTGCCCGCCTGCCCCGATAAGGACCGAACGGCTCCTGCTCCGCGAGTCCGAGGCCCGAGATCGTGCGGCGTTCATCGAGCTGTTCGCATCGCCGGAGGTGGGCGCCTACGTGGGTGGCCCGCGACCGCGGGATGAGCTCGAACGGGCGGTGCCCGCGGTGCCCGGGCGGCGCCCCGGCCTTTTCGTGATCGACCTCGACGGGGCGATGATCGGCATGATCACGCTCGACCGGCGCGAAGCGGAGCGTCCGGGTCATGTGCGTCCGGAGGCCGGGGAGGCCGAGCTCGGTTACATGCTCCTGCCGGAAGCATGGGGACGCGGGTACGCCGCCGAGGCGTGCGCGGCGGTACTCGGCCGGTTCGCCGACACACTTCCCGGCGAGCCGGTGGTCCTCTGCACCCGGACTGCCAACGGCCGCGCGATGCGCCTCGCGGCGAAGCTGGGGTTCACCGAGGTGGAGCGGTTCCAGGAATACGGCGCCGAGCAGTGGTTCGGCGTGTGGTCCTCGGTCACGCCTTCGTCGGCGGAACCGGCTCGGATCTTGGGACCACGCGGCTGACCGGACGCGCCTCGGGTCGTCGGGGGTGAGCCGACGACCCTGGGTCGTGCGCGGTCAGTAGCCGCCGCTGCCGGAGAGCCGCTGCCCGTCGTAGGTGCCGCCGTGGCAGTACCAGTAGCCGCTGCTGTGTTTCGTCGGATAGCCGCCGCCGTACTTGCAGTCCCCCCAGGACACCTGGGGTGTGGCCGTCCCGGCCGCGAAGGACCCGGTGGCGCTCGTTGCTGCGAAGGCCAGGGTTGCGAGGGCCAGGCCGAACAGTCGTCGAACACGCATGGCTTGCTCCTCTCGGGGTTAGCCCGTTCGGGTGTTCCCAGGATGGCCACACGGTGCGCTCGCAAGCACACATGATTACTCCGAACGGATGACGCTGGACCTGGGGAGAGGCGGGTGTCGCGCGCCGGTTTCCACCGGCCGATCAGGTGCGTGACCTGGGCGGTTGCCGCTTCTGGTTGACCGGGACAACCGCGCTGGGGCCGACGATCCCGGTCTGCCGACCGCTGCCCCGCGACCGGTACCCATATGCCGTGTCACGCTCACGCCGTGTCACGCCGTGGTGGGACCGGCCGACCCGCCTCGCGGCCGGCACCCCGCCACCCACGTACGGCTCGCCGATGGCACCGGCCGCCGTCCGTCATCCCGTGCTTCCGGGGGTCAGGACGACGGTGGTGTCTTTTCGCCGGGGGTCACACTCGCGCTCGCGCGGAGGAACCGGGAGACGGCAGCCTCTTTGACCGCCGCGTCCATCACACACATCGCTCTGTCCTGCCCCTGCTCCGACGACTTGTCCCACGACATCGCCCCGAACGGCGCCCGCGGGACGGAACTCTTGCCGGGGCGGGCGTCGAACGCAAGCGTCAAGGCCCGTAGCCGGCGCCTTCCGCCGCCCCTTCGGGTGCGTTGTTCGAGCTGGCGGAGGCGGTTCTGTGCGGGGACGGGCCGGTGAGATCGCTGGTCGAGCTGTCGCTGGTGGGCGAACACCGCCGTGGTCATGGGGGGGGTCTACGCCGCACTCGCCCAGGGCCGGGTCGACGCGGACCGGCTGCGGCAGGCTCTCGCGACAGCGTGCGGACCTCTCGACCTGGGGAGATGAGCAGGGCCTTGTTATCGTGCGCCGATGTCAACGATCAAGCAGTTCCAAGTGACCTTCGACTGTGCGGAGCCTGCGGGCCTCGCCGCCTTCTGGTGCGAGGTGCTGGGGTACGTCGTACCGCCGGTCGCGGAGGGCTTCGCCACGTGGGAGGAGTACCACCGCTCGCTGCCGCCCGAGGATGAGATCTACTTCGCGTGCACCGATCCCTCGGGTGTGGGCCCGCGCTTGCTCTTCCAGCGAGTTCCCGAAGGCAAGGTCGTCAAGAACCGGGTGCATCTCGACGTGCGGGTCGGCACAGGGCTCGTGGGTGACGAGCGCCTGGCCACTCTCGAGGCCGAATGCGCACGGCTGATGGCGCTCGGCGGGAAACACGTGCTGACGCAGCGCGCCGATGGCGTCAACGAGTCGTGCATCACGATGCAGGACATCGAGGGCAACGAGTTCTGCCTCAGCTGAATCCTCGCCTGAATCTCCTCCAGGACTGCGAGGTGGGGAGTCGTCTCCGGCCTTGGGGAACATCGGGGCAGCTGATATCGGCTGCCCCGACGTTCCCCAAGGCCGGTCTCCCGTGGACCTCTCAGGTCCCGCACACGGCGGAAGTCATCTCGTGAGGGCGAGGTTGCGCAGGCCGGCAACGCCGTACATCGCGCGTGGCGCACACCGTCGCCTCTCAAGGGGCGGTCGCGCAGGGTCTTCCATATCTGTATATGGGCGAAGGAATGCTCGACGCGGGCGCGAGCCCGTTTGTGGCTCTTGTCGTGGGCCTGCTGTCAGTGGGGGCGTTCCAACGTGATCTCAACGTGCGGCGTCGAGCGGTGCGTCGCACTTGATCACTCGGTTCGGTAACCGCCGTACGCAGAAGCGGCCTTCGTCTGAACACCTGCTCCGACCAAGGAACACACACGTCCAGTACGAAGGCCAACGATCAAGCTAAAGGCTGTCCCGTTACTGCGGTGGGGCACTGGGAAGGTGCGGTGCCGACTGCTGGCGTCGGGCTCCTTCAGGCCGCCAGCAGCGGGCCGAGTTCGGCGGCCCACTCCGGATAGAGCGCGACCTTCTCCTCATGCAGGGCGAGGATGTCCCGGGCCAGGGCGGGCGCCATGTCGTCGGACAGGTCAGGGCCGATGGCGATCCTGGCCAGGTAAGGCATGATCTGCGGGTCGCCGGCCAGGTGAACCGGGTCGTGCATGTAGCGCCGCAGGGCCGGCAGGTCGGTGATGCCCACGCAGTAGGCGTGGGTGAAACCGTCGGGATCGCCGAGGCATTGGCCCACCGTCGAGAACGACACCGACTCGACAGAGGCCGTACGCCGCATCACCGCGAGTACGTGCTCGCGCTCCTCCTCGGTCGCGGTCTCCTTGAACGTGAAGCGCAGCATGTGGACGATCATGTCTGTCCCACCCCTCCCATGTAGACTGAACCCACTGGTTCAGAAATTCGTTCCAACCGGTTCAGCCACTACACTGAACCCATGGGTTCAGAAGTGTCAACCGGGGGCGGGGGTCCCGCCCGTGGACGGATCGAGCGGCGACAGGCGATCCTGGACGGCGCGTTCGCGGTATTCACGCGACGTGGCTACGCCCAGGCGTGCGTGAAGGAGATCGCGCAGGAGGCGGGTGTCGCCAAGCCGACCGTCTACAGTCACCTGAACGACAAGGAGAGCCTCTACCGCGAGGCCGTGGAGGCCGCCGCCGACCGGGTCGGCGCACAGAGCCTCGCCATCGTCGAGCAACTGCGCGAGGCAGCCGCGGACAGCGACCCGCGCGTGTCACTCACGGCCGTGGCCCACGGCCTGCTCCAGGCGTTCCGCAACGAAGACGCTCGCGCCGTGCGGCAACTGGCCTGCGCCCAGGCGGCCCAATTCCCCGACCTGGCGGCGAGCGTACGTGAGCGCACAGCCCTACGGGTACGTTCCGCCCTCGCTGACCGCCTGGCCCGCCTGGCTCTCGCCGGCCGCCTGCGCCCGTGCGACCCGGAGCTCGCCGCCGAGCACTTCCTCTCCCTGCTCACCGGCCCGTTGGAGTACCGCCCCGACGCCGTCCCGGACACCGTCGCTGATACTGCGATGAACGTCTTCCTGCGCGCTTACGGAAATTGACCCCCAACCTGTGCTCAGCTCTCGCAGGGGCGCAGGGGCGCGCCTTTCACTGGTCGAGGGCCAGGTTGTGCAGACGTGCGATGCCGCTGGCGGCCCAGTGGAGCCGTCACCGCGGCGACGGCAGTCCCGAAGGATCTTCCAGTCTTCATCCGGGCGAAGGCGTGCTTGACGCGGGCGTGCACCCGGCGGTGTGAGGCGTTGTGGTCGTCCTTCCAGCCTTCGAGCCGGTCCTGGCCAGCCTTGCGACGGTGCGGGATGAGAGCGCCGGTGCCCTGGTGTCCACCGTCGGCGAGGACGGTGGCCCTGCCGCGGGCGCTGTCGATGCCGGACTCGGTGAAGGCAGTGCAGTCGTCGCGGCTACCCGGTAACGGGCGGCCGACGGCCAGCACGAGACGAGTGTCGGCATGCACCAGCACCTGTGGGTTCGCCGGGTAGCGGTAGGTCTTCGAGGAGGTCGAGACGCTGCGGTCACGGGTGGGTACCAGGGTGCCATCGCCGATGACGGCCTCATCTGCCTTCGGCTTGCGGCGGGCCCGGGCGAGGGCGAGCAGTGGGCTGTGCCGGTCGATGATCCGGCCGACCGCTGCCGGGGAGATCCCGAAGAGCGGCGCTGGCTGCCGCGTCGTGAGGCCAGTGCGGTGGTACATCGCCACCGGCAGACCCGGTCCTCCAGGCCCAGTGCCCACGGCCGGCCGGGCCGTGACGGCGTAGGAGCACGTCCGCCCTTGATCCGTACCGCCTGCGCCAACGCTGGAACTGAGCCGGACACAGCCCGGTGAACGCCTGGATCACCACGGCCCGTCGAGCGGAGAGTACCTGCACGACCAACCCGACGCCGACCGGCTCACCGCGTCACGAGACAGCCTTCAGGGGAGGCGGGCCAGCAAGTGGGCGTCGAGGAAGCCCCGTTCGGAGGCCGGGTCGTGGAGCAGCCGGGCGAACGTGACGAGCCCGGCCCCGGCAAGCAATCCGGCGAACCGGTCCACCGGCCAGCTGTAGGCGGGCGTCACCTTGTGGTCGAAGCGGACCGGCTCCGGCCCGTCGGTCGCGAAGAACGAGACCAGGAACAGACCCCCTGGGGCCAGGACACGTACCTGTTCCGCGAGCAGCGCGGGCAATTCCTCAGGCGGGGTATGGATCATCGAGTAGTGGGCCAGCACTCCGCCGAGCGTGGCGCTCCCGACCGGCAACGCCTCCATGCGTGCCTCGTCGAACCGCAGCGCCGGATGGGCCCGCCGGGCGTGGTCGACCATTGCTGGGGAGAGGTCGATCCCGAAGGCGTCCAGCCCCAGGTCGTGCAGCATGGCCGTCAGATGTCCCGGTCCGCACCCGATGTCGGCTGCCCGGGGGTTCCCCGTCCCGCGCACCAGCTCGGCGAAGGTGCCGATCATGTTCCGCGAGAACGGCTGGGTCTCCAGCCGATTCGCGAACATCGACGCGTACAGCTCGACGATCCCGTCGTAGGCCGCCCTGGTCTCGTCCTGGTGCTCCGTCACGGGAGAGGAAGCTAGCATCCGCGCACCGTCGCGGCTTCTCCGCCCCCGTGCCGCCCCCACCGCTTGCGCGCCATCTCCTTCGGTGGGCCCCCCGTAACGGATGGGGGGCCGGACCGGGCACCGCCCGCGGCGAGGCCTCGCCGGAGGTGGGCCCCGCCCACGTCCGATGCCGAGGCGGACGAGCAGCGCAACGCTGTCGACGATGCATCGACCGGGTCGGACGACACCGGCACACCCTGCCGTCGTCGATCACTCAAGACTCGGTCATGCGCACGGCGATCCCATGGGCGGAAGGGACAGGCAGGCTGCAGCATGCGGATCCACTCCGCCGCTGAGGCCGCCAAGGCCGCCAAGGTCGCCAAGGTCCCTGAGGTCGCTGAAAGCGCGCCGGAGCGGACTGCGCGCCACGGCCGCTCGACCCGGACCGCGGCGGCGTTTCCGCCTCTCCCTTGACGACGTCTCCGGCAGGGAGGGGGTGTGGATCGCCCGTACACCCCTCATGACCTGCGACACCTCACGAGGCCGCGCGAGCGGCAGGGACCGCCCTGCGCAGGGACAGGGCGAAAGCGCAGCTGGTGATGGTGAGGATGATGATCGGCGGAGGCGGCAGCAAGAGGACGGATATCGCCAGAACGGCCAGGGAGACCGTGAGGGTTGTCCATCCGAAGGCGGTGCGGCGCTGGACAAGGGCGGGGGCGTGACGGACGGCGACGAGGACCAGGAGGCCGCAGGCGATGATGAAGAGGGCCATGGTGATGCTGATGCCGTTGAAAACATCAAGGACCGTGCGTTCCAGACCCAGCAGGGTGAGGGTGGCCTCCCGCATGACACTGTCGGTCTCACGTTGTTGCGGGGTCTGGCCGGCCAGTGCCAACGCGGCGGAGAGGCCGAGGTGGCCGACGCCCAGGAAGACGAAGCCGTAGGCGCCGACCACGAAGGGCCGGACGGAATCCGCCAGGCGAGGGGGGCGGGGTGTGACTGTGGGGTTCACCGTTACTCCTTGACGTGGCTGGGTGTGAGGGCGGGGCCGAGGGTGGTGGCCGGCTGAAGGCCGCGTCCAGGGGGCTCGGCGCCAGCGCCTGCGGCGTGGCTCGTACGGCCAGGTTCCTGATGGGCGCGGCGAGTGGGCGGGAGAGCCGGGCGAGTTCGCCGATGCGCCGGGAGCGGCGGCTGATCCGGGAGATCCGCCGGTATCCGGATCTCGTACAGGCGGCGAGCGTGGCCGGGCCGTCATCGGCGGGCGCGAGGAGCTGCGCCGCGACCACGGCGTCCTTGCTGCCCTCGGAGCTGCATGGGCTCAAGTCGGGGATCATCGCGTGGGCGGCGTCGCCGAGCCCGGCCGATCGTAAGGAGGCGTGTTCGCACACGGTGACGCGCCGTCCGGGGCGGTTCGGGCCCATGGCCGCAGTCGGGCCTCCGATGCCGCCTCCGGCCACAACGCCATGCCGAACCCTCATGTCGACCGCCCCCCGTCTCCGCAGCCTCTACACCTGTAGAGACAGCATGCCCGCACTCTACATCTGTAGAGTGCGGGCATGTCCGTCCCTGACCGCCGAGACCTGATCGCCGACGCCGCGATCAGCACCGTGGCCACTGCCGGGCTGCGCGGCCTGACCCATCGGGCGGTCGACGCCGCCGCGGGCCTGCCGGCCGGCAGCACGTCGTACTACTTCCGCACCCGCAGCGCTCTGATCAACGCCTGCTACCTGCGCCTGGCCGAGCTCTCGGTAGCCGACGTGGATCGCTGGGCGGCGGACCAAGGGGGTCCGGACCTGGACTCCGCAGCAGGCGCGCTGGCCGCTCTGCTGCACCACTGGCTGACAGCGGCACGCGAGCGCCAGCTCGCCCGCTTCGAGCTCAGCCTGGAGGCAACCCGTCGGCCGGAGCTGCGTGCCGACCTGCAGACCGCCGGCGACGCCGCACGGTCAAGGGCCGTCGCCCTGCTGGCAGCGCTCGGAGCCCCGCGTCCGGTGCCGGCAGCGGATCTGCTCGTCGCCTGGACCGACGGCCTGCTGTACGACCGGCTCGCCGGCGCGCTCGCCGCGACCCGCCCGCTGCCCGAGGTGACCGAGCTGACCACGGTGGTCCGGCGCATGCTCGAAGCCGCGCTCTCCACCTGACCGCAGCCGACGACCGCGTCAGCGCGAGACCGTGTGCGGTCCGGCGATCGCCTCGGGATCGTGTGCACGCGGCTGTCAGTGCGAGCGACCCGGCTCGCGCCCGGCACGGGGCAGCCCTTGGCCACCGGTACTCAGGCGATCGGTGAGCTGACAGTCGTCCGGTCCTCCCGCTCCGGCGCTGCCGTCGTGCAACCTGGTCGACGAGGAAGTCGAGCACGGCGCACGGCCTCGCTGCCAGCCGCCCGTCCTCCGAGCCGGAATTCCGCTCGGACAACCGGCGAGGCGCTCGGAGCTGGATCAGCGGACTGGCAGAGCACGGACGTGGTCAGGTGAGAGGCGCAGCTCATATGGCAGACAGCAGTCGGAACAGAGGGTCGCGACCAGTGTTCCGCAGGCGCAGACCTGGTTCAGCCCGCCATCGGGAGTCGCCCCGCAGCATGCGGAGGAGGCGTGACGCGTCGTCAGCCCACGGGAGTCCTCCGGGTTCATGACGACATTGCCTCGCGGCCCTCGGGAGGCCAGCGGCTGCCCGTCGATGTCGTGGAGCGTCCCACGGCGCGGCGTCGCAGGGCCGGGTATTCCGGCAACGACGAGGGGCGGGTCGTACGGTTCCGTCTCGATCGCGTAGCAGCCCAGCGGCACAGTGGCCGGCGACGGTCCCATTTCCTCCGCCTCCCACCACGCGTAGAAGGGAACCTCGGGCACTGCGGGCAGACGCTTCAGCGGCCCCGTCAGCACAGCGCCGCAGGCAGCGCACGCGAACACGGCCGTCCGGGGCAACGCCTCCTCGACCATGGCCGCGACGTGTACGGCGTCCTGCT
Organism: Streptomyces sp. SP18CS02; assembly: GCF_036322365.1. Classification (NCBI taxonomy): domain Bacteria; kingdom Bacillati; phylum Actinomycetota; class Actinomycetes; order Kitasatosporales; family Streptomycetaceae; genus Streptomyces; species Streptomyces sp. SP18CS02. The sequence goes on along the minus strand of NZ_JAQYXC010000275.1, from coordinate 94,889 downwards.
CGCTGCCCGGCTGGGCACCGGACGCCTCCTGATGACGCTGATCTGCCATGGAGGAACCGTACTGAATCGCGCTGACCGTCCGGCGGCCGCATCTGCCGAACCCAGAGCCGCGCTCCACCCCGCGGACTGTTGCCACTGTTCGGCGAGCACATGGGTGGACCGCCACCGCTCCGCCCCTCTCGCCCAGGAGCGGACCGGCGAGGCCTTCGTCGACGCTCGGCCATCCGGGTGCGGGCAGCCAGAGCGAACGGTACTTCCCGTTCCCGGACGGGTAGTGGACTGCTGGCCCCTCACGCCGGTGTGGCGCGCCTGCGGCTGCGTGGAGGGGAATCCAGTCGAAGAGGAGTTGACTATGCACGCGAGCAAGGGTGACCGCCTTGTGGTGCACGGCCGGGTCGTCGGCAAGCAGGACCATGTCGTGGAGATTGTCGAGGTGCTGGGGCCCGACGGAACCCCGCCCTACCGTGTACGCGCAGAGAACGGCCACGAAACGATCATGGCTCCTGGACCGGACTCTGTGATCGACCACCGCAAGGCTTCGGACCAGGGCTGAGGCAGCAGGCGTTCTGTACCACGGGCGTCGTGGCATCCGCCTGAGCGGTCGGGCCGTCGTGGCAATGCCGTCCTGCGGGCCCAGCCGCTCAGGACGTCTCGCCTGCTTCACTTGACGATGCACCACCTCGCATCGATGTGTGGCGCTCCTCGCCTGCCCCTCGCCCGCGTCCAGCCGGGGAAAGCGGGCTTGGCCAAACGCCGGTGTGCTCCTGATGCTCAAGGCACCGTCAGCGCGACAGCCGCCTCGATCTGCCCGGTCGGGGGCGGCTGCTCCTCGACCACGTCCAGGTCGGTGCCGGCCAGTTGCGCTGTCGGCTGCCCGTACGGCAGCGGTTGTTCCGTTTCGCAGGGGCAGGGGCAGGGGCAGGGGCAGGGGCAGGGGCAGGGGCAGGGGCAGAGGCAGAGGCAACCGGCCGGCGCCCATGCTCACTGAGGGGGGTGACGTGCAGTGAGGGACTAACGCCGAGGATAGGGGGTGTAGATGGTGGCCGGATCGGAAGGCAGCGGCGGCCGATCAGGGCAGAACTGAGGAAGGTCGTAGCTGGGTATCAGGAAACTGCGGTAACCGGGAGGGGCGGAGCTCTCTGCCCAGAACATCCCGCCGGCGATCACGTGGCCGTTGCTGCCGGGCCCGGCCTCCAGAATGAACGCGCGCCAGTCGTGCCAAGGACGACGGTCGGCAGCCCGCAGCTGCTCCTCCTCCGGCCCGGTGGCCAGCCGTATGGTCAGCGACTGGTAGTGATCGCGGATCGACAGTGCGCCGACATCCGTGAACAGAATCTCCACGGTGGTCAGCCCGGCATCGGTGTCCCCTTCACCGCGGAACAGCACCTGACTGTGCGCGATGACGTAGGTGAAGAGGCGCAGGGGCCGCTCGAAGGAAACCGGCAGGTCCACCAACTCGGTCCGGCACCCCGACACAACAGCCCTCCACCTCTGCACCCGCTGGCACCTCGTCCTCGGGCTCTCTGCCACGGGGAGGCGAAGCGGAGTCACTTTACCCGACGGACGGCCGGGCGGCCGCTGCCCAAGGACCATTCGCCGGAGAGAGCCTGGCGGCCCGGATTGTGAGGGAGACCGGGGGGCGGGGCCAAAAGCCTTCGCCCGGACGGGCGACGGCGAACGCGAGAAAGGGCGCCAGCGGCCAGCACACCCGGCCGAGCCGCTGCAAGGCGCCGCACCCCGAAGGCATCCGTCACCAACCCCGCCTGCCGCGCCCACGACGGCACCGTCTCCCGCACCCACGACAGCACCGTCCCCGCCGCCCAGCCACCGTGGTGATGATTTGTCAGGCATACCCCGACGCTTCCTGGTCGGCCGCAGGCCGACGTGGTGAACGCGCAAAAGGGATGCTCTCGCGGTTGCGGTCGAGCAGCACGCCGGAGGGTCCGGACCCGGCCGACCCGTTAGGCGCCTGGACGGGAAGAGCGAGCGGCTGGACCCGTACCGGGATGTGGGCACGCCGGGGGAGTGCAGCTGCCGGTCACCACGGGAGATCCAGGCTCGTCCACGGCCCAGGCCAAGAAGCCGGTCATCGCGGGGGATGCCCGCGCACCGCCTTCGGACCGTCCAGGCGATCACGGAGATGAGCGACGGCCTCCTGCGGCCGGCCTCGCCGCACCAGGCGTTCAGCGAGTGCGACGGCAGCGTCCACCGTCGCGGAACGCAGGAGCTCCTCGTCGGAGCCGGAGAACCCGGCCGGCTCCGCTTCGGCGTCCACGGCACGGCCGCTCGCCTTCATGACCTCGGCCCTCATGGACGCCTGCTCCTGGTGGTCGCGGCAGTGGCGGGTGTAGTGGTCGTCGATCCAGGTGAGGGCGTCGTCGGCCCGCCCGGCATCGACCAGGATGCGGCAGAGCAGGTGGACAAGCCAGTCGCAGTCGCCGCCGGCCTTCTCCGCGGCCGTGCGCAGCACCGCCACCGCCTCGTCCTGGCGGCCGTGGCGGGCGAGAAGCTCGGCGAGGCCGGAGGCAGCATGGGGATTCCCGGTCCCGGCGGACTGCCCGAGCAGGACGACCGCTTCCGGGATCCGGCCCTGTTCCTCCAGCAGCTCGGCCAGGGCGGCCAGGGCGTACTCCTCGCCTCCGTCGGCCGGGAATGCGCGCAGTTCGGCCTCTCGTCCATGGCGGCCCAGGAGACGGGCAAGCTGCTCGGCGTGGTCTGCGTACACGACACCCTCGACACAGACGTGGCTGTTCAGCAGATGGATCGCCTCGTCGATCCGGCCTTGGAGCTCCAGAAACCTGGCGTGCAGGGGGACGGTGTCCATGGCCTCCGGGCTCCAGCGACCGAACGGGTGCGTCGGGCCGTTCCCAGCAGCGGAGAGCAGCGCGGCGATCCCGGCGTCGCGGCCCTTGCCCGCGGCGAGCTCCACCAGCTCCCCGGCGAGCAGGAGGTCCCCGGCCCGCGGGCCGAGGAGGGTGACGACCTGGTCGAGGTGTCCCTGCCGAGCGAGCAGCCGGGCCAGAGCACGCAGGGCGTACCGGTGCCCCGTGCCGGCGAGCGGGCGCAGCAACCCGATGGCCTCCTCCTCCCGCTCCCAGTCGGCGAGCAGCCCGGCGACGGTGTCGACGGCAGGCCACCAGCCGGTCGCCGCGAACGGCTGCAGCAATGCCAGTGCCGTCGCCCGTCCCTCCGGGCCGGACTCGGAAGCTGCCTCGGCGAGCCGACGGGCGGCGAACAGCCTGGGACGAGGGGCGGAGCGTCTTCGCCGTGTGGAGAGCGCCCTGCCACCGTCGCAGTGGCCCGGTCGGCAGCTGTGCCATGGCCCAAGCCGGGGCGTGTCGAGTTCGTTCCTGATCCGTATCGGCTGTCGGCTCCGGCTCGGTGACGTCTTGTGCACTGTCGTCACAGTCCGTTTCGTATGCGTGCAGGCGGCGCGGGTGGACGATGGAAGAGCCGGGGCACGACCGGCCGGCTCACGGTGCCGTCTTCGGCTCGCGTTGGCCGCGTGATCAGCGGCCGGAAGGAGAACCGCAGATGGGTACAGGCGATTCCGCGCAGGACGGTCCTCCCGCGTCGGGCCCGGTGCCATCGAAACTCGGCGGCCTGCTCGACGTCCTGAACGTCGCCGCCATCCTCCTCGACGCCAAGGGCAAGATCGATCTGTGGAGCCCGCAGGCGGAGACTCTCTTCGGCTACTCCGCCGAGGAGGCGCTGGGGCGGTATGCGGGTCACCTGTTGATCGACGAGGAGCACCTGGAGACGGTGCTGGAGCTGTTCGCCCAGGTCATGGACGAGGGCGCGGACTGGGCCGGGGTCGTGCCCGTCCGGCACAAGGACGGCAGCACGCGGCTGGTGGAGTTCCGGAACATGCGGTTGCAGGACGACGAGCACGACTACTACGCACTGGGCCTGGCGACGGACCAGGCGACACTGCGACGGATGGAGCGGGACCTGGCCCTCGCGGCCCAGCTCGTGACCCAGTCGCCGATCGGGCTGGGCCTGCTGGACACCGATCTGCGCTACATCTCCGTCAATCCCGCGGAGGAACGGATGAACGGCGTGCCCGCCGCCGAGCACGTCGGCCGCCACGTCCATGAAGTGCTGCCGTTCCTGGACGCGTCCTTCGCGACGGCGATGCGCGAGGTCCTCACCACCGGCGTCCCGGTCGTGGACCAGTACACCGTCGGCAGGACCCCGGCCGACCCGGACCACGATCACGCCTGGTCGATCTCGTTCTACCGGCTCGAATCCCCCAACGGGAAGATCCTGGGGGTCGCCACCTCCAGCGTGGACGTCACCGACCGGCACCGCGCCGTCGAAGAGCAACGCCGTACCGCCCTCACCCTTCAGCGCAGCCTGCTGCCCCACCCGCCACCACGGCGGCCGGGCCTGGACATCGCCTTTCGCTACCGCCCCGCACAAGCCGCTGTCGAAATCGGCGGCGACTGGTTCGACGTCATCCCCCTGACCGGCGACAAGACCGCCCTCGTCGTCGGCGACGTCATGGGCAGCGGCGTCACAGCCGCCGCCACCATGGGACAGCTTCGCACCGCCACAAGGACCCTGGCCGATCTCGATCTGAGCCCTGCCCAGGTGCTGCACCACCTCGACCACATCACCGACGGTCTCGACACGCTGGCGACCTGCGTCTACGCGGTCTACGACCCTGCCGCCGCCCAGTGCCACCTCTCCCTTGCCGGACACCTGCCACCCGTGCTCTTCCACCCGGACGGCACACGGGAACTGCTCGACCTGCCCACCGGCGCCCCGCTGGGCGGCTGCGGCGTCGCCTTCCGGACCACCTGCCTGGACATCGGTCCCGGTGACCAGCTCATCCTCTACACCGACGGCCTCGTCGAGGTGCGTGACCAGCCGATCGACACCCGCCTCAACTGCCTCCTCGAGGCGCTCGACAACCCTGGCCGCTCGCTGGAGGAGACCTGCGACCTGCTGCTGAACGCCCTGCGCCACCCCGGAAACCACGATGACGTCGCCCTGCTCATCGCCCGCACCGGACCCGGTCCGGCCCACGGGCAGACCAGCCGCTTCTGATCCGCCCCCGATGCCCGGCGGTGAACCGGCGCCCCGGCACGCTGTCGCGGCGCACCCCTCCCCGTCCCGGGCGGCCGGCAACCGGCTCAACCACGCTTCGGGTCGGCATGACTAGCCTCTGCGGCCCGTGGCGGAGGCGAAGCCCAGCCAGGTGTGACGGTTGCCCCACCAGCACCAGCCGATCTTCGGGGCGTCGCGTCGCTCACGGCCGTCTCGCCCTGTGCCGTTGCTGATCCAGATCGCCGGGGTGCGGGCGTCGAGGGCACCGTTGGCCTTGCGCAGCCGGGAGCCGATGGTCATGAAGCAGTGGTTGCGCTCGAGGACCGCCGGCTGCTGGAGCACCCAGTGAATGCCTTCGGTGAGCAGCAGCGGAGTGCGGTCCTCGCCGGTGAGTGCGGGCAGTGCCTCGTCGGGGCTCCAGTTCGCCATGTGGTCGCCGCGGTCGAGGCCGGTGAGGACGTACAGAGGAGCGTCGGGCAACTGGACGGTGCAGGGGGCGAAGCGGTCGACGTCGGGCATGTCGGTGACGACGAAGCCGGGTTTGCCGTCACGGCGGAGCAGCGATGCGAGGGCGGAGGCGGGGGCGTGGTCCGGGTGGACGGCGAGCAGTGCGCCGCCGTCTTCGTGGCCGGCGTTCTCGGCGAAGGTGCGCAGATCGTCGGCGGACATCCGCGCGAGTTCGTGCACCCCGAGCTCGATCAGACGGTCTGCCTGGGTGGCGAGCGGCGGGAGCGGGGGCGCGGTGACGGAAGACGAGGTGTCGGGCAAGGGACCTTCTCGGTTCGGAGTCCGGAGCAGTGGGCTTGAGGTCGAACGACGGGGCCCACCGGAGGGTTCCCTGCGCGGCCGTGCCGCCACAGGCGAAGCGCGTCGGGACCGCGCGACACCCCTGCATCGGCCTTCGCAGGTCCCGCGACCCCGCTGATCCCGTGGGGGGGCAGGGACGTCACCGGACACAGCGGCGCCGTGACGTAGTTCGGGATGCTGGAATGCGGAAGCAGCCGTGAGCAGGGGAAACGCGTACTACTGGAACGGCGTACCGGGACGTGGCGCACTGCGAAGAAGCCGCCGGCAGAAGGGCCTTCGAGGACACGACCGCAAGCATGAGGACACGATCTCAAGCATGAGGACAGGGACACGACCTCAAACGTGAGGACACGACCTCAACCATGACGACGCGGCAGGCGGCTTCGGCGGGGGTGCCTTGTTCTCGGGTTCAAGGGAGGGGCTGCGGTTACGGCCGGCCGCGACCTGCCGGCCTCGATGGTTACTCTCGTCCGACACCGATCTTGACTGCAGGGGAGCAGACTGTGCGTACCGCCACCGTGACGGCCGACGGAGACCAGATCCGCTGGGTGGAGCTGCCGGGCCAGGAGCCTACCCGCGTCTACATACACGGCCTGGGCGCGACGTCGGCGGCCTACTTCGCCGAGGTCGCGGTCCACCCTCTGCTGGCCGGCCACCGTTCGCTGCTGATCGACTTGCTCGGGCACGGCATCAGCGACAGGCCGACGGACTTCGGCTACACCCTGGAATCGCATGCCGACGCTCTCGCGACGGCCCTTGATTCCGCTGACGTCACCGGCGCCGAGCTGATAGCGCACAGCATGGGTGGCTCCGTGGCCATTGTCCTGGCCGCCCGCCACCCTCACCTCGTCTCCCGCCTGGTACTGGTCGACGCCAACCTCGACCCGATCCCGCGCGCGCCCGGTTCCAGCGGCAGCAGCGGCATCGCCGCGTACTCCGAGCGGGAGTTCCTGGCAGGCGGCTGGAAAGAGGTGCGCGACCGGGTCGGCCCCCACTGGTGGTCCACCATGCGCCTCGTCGGCCGGGAAGCCCTCCACCGCAGCGCGACCCATCTCGTCCACGGGACCGTTCCCACCATGCGCGAACTGCTGCTGGGCCTGAGGATTCCCCGCGCCTACCTGCTGCCCGAGGCCGACGGTCCGCTCCCGGGCGCCGACGCACTCATCCACGCCGGGGTGTCCGTCGTCCCGATCCCCGACTGCGGCCACAACGTCATGCTGGACAACCCGCAGGCTTTCGTACGCGCCACCGCAGCGGCACTCGCGGACCACACCCAGGCATAGCCGACATGCGGGCGACTCCCATGCCAGTGGGCTCGGCCGTCTCTTGTCCTTTCTTGTCCTTGGCATCGCCGGCGTCGCGTCGGGGAGGCCGTCCGAGGGTTCCCGGCCAGGACACGACGACTGCCGACGTGGCCAAGTCCCTTCCGCAGCCTCCCGCGGAAGGGACTCCCCGGGGTGCACTCGGTGTGTTCCGTCTGCGTCCGGCAGCGGTGGCAACAACCCGCCGGCCTCGTGAGCAAGGCCCAGAAGCACCGGGGGTATGCCGCCCTTGGACGTCCCCTTCACCGACGAGGGCCTGGAGGAGGTCCGCGCCGCTGCGGCCGCCGAAGGCAAGTCCCTCAAGCTACGCCCACGGCTGCCGCTGGGCGCGTCAGGTGTCACGTGTACCGGCTGTGCGCACCTCGCTGGGATTCGCGCGACCGCGCGGCCTGGTCGCTGTGCCGGGTGCTGCCGGCATGCCGCGTGGCGGCTGTCCGGAGGCCTTCACCACGCGCTGTTCTGGCGTCGGCCCCTGGGTTCCGCTGTCGGTATGCTCCTGAAGAACTCACGTACGTCCTGGACAAGCAGGTCGGGCGCTTCCATCGCGAGGAAATGGCCGCCGCGGTCGAGTTCGGTCCAGCGCACGATGTTGTGGTCGCGTTCGGCCCAGCGCCGGACGGTCACGTCGTGGGTGGAGAGCAGTACGGCGGTGGGCACTGTTCCGCGTAGGCCGGCCGCCCGGTCGTCCTGTTCGGCACTCCATGCGGGCCCCTGGGAAGCGGCGGTGTCGGGGCCCGCGCTCGGCTCGTCGGCACCCTCACCCCCGTCCCACGTGCTCGCGGTCATCTCCTCGTAGTAGATCTGGGCGGCTGAGGCGGCGGTGCCTGTCAGCCAGTACAGCGAGACCTGGGTCAGGACGCGGTCCCGGTCGACGCTGTCCTCGGGCAGCCCGTCCGCCGGGTCGGTGAGCTCCTTGAACGTCTCCACCGTCCAGGCCAATTGGCCGACCGGGGAATCGGTGAGCGCATAGGCGACGGTCTGCGGGCGCTTGGAGTTGCACTGCAGGTAGCCATCGTTGAAGTCCTGCATGGCCTGCCAGCGCCGTTGTTCGGCCTCGGTGAGGCCGTCCGTCTCGCCCTCCTCCCCGACCGGAAAAGCGATCATGGCGTTGACGTGGATGCCGATCACGTTCTCCGGGGCGTGTCCGCCCATCCGAGGAGCAACCCACGAGCCGGTGTCGTAGCCATGAACGCCATAACGCGTGTAGCCGAGACGGGCCATCAGACGGGCCAGCACCGCTGCCATACGGGCCGAGTCCATTCCCGGCCCCGCCAGCGGGGTGGAGAAGCCGAATCCCGGCAGTGAGGGGATGACCAGGTGGAAGGCGTCGGCAGGATCGCCACCATGCGCCCGGGGATCGGACAGCGGACCGATGACGTCGAGGAAGTCGGCCACCGACCCGGGCCAGCCGTGCAGCAGCATCAGTGGTGTGGCGCCGGGCTCGGGTGACCGTACATGCAGAAAGTGGATGTTCTGCCCGTCAAGGGTGGTCAGGTATTGGGGACACGCGTTGAGCGCCGCTTCGTGTGCCCGCCAGTCGTAGGCGGTGAGCCAGTACTCGGCCAGGCCCCGCAGATATGTCACCGGGACGCCACGGCTCCAACCGACGCCGGGCAGTTCGTCCGGCCAGCGGGTGGTGGCAATGCGGGACCGGAGGTCGTCGAGCTGATCCTGCGAGACATCGATCCGGAACGGGCGGAGGTCAGGGGGCGTGTTCGTCATGGCCGTGACGCTACGACTCGCTTAGGCCGGTTCCCTTCCTAAGAGTCCGGCATCCTGGATCCATGCTGGAAACCTCCGGGCGGCTGCTGAGGCTGCTGTCACTGCTGCAGTCCCCTCGTGAGTGGTCGGGGGCCGATCTTGCCGAACGCCTCGGCGTCAGCCGACGCACGCTGCGTCGTGATGTGCAGCGCCTGCGGGACCTCGGCTACCCGGTCGAAGCGACCCAGGGCACCGCCGGCTACCGGCTCGGCGCCGGGGCCGGGTTGCCGCCGCTGCTGCTCGACGACGAGGAGGCCGTCGCGGTCGTCGTGGGCCTGCGCACCGGGGCGTCCGGCTCGGTCGTCGGAATCGAGGAGTCCGCCCTGCGTGCCCTCACCAAGCTGGAGCAGGTGCTGCCTTCCCGGCTCCGCCACCGGGTCACCACCCTGCACACCGCCATTGTCCGGGCCGGAGCGGCACCAGCCCCCAAGGTCTCGGCGGACACCCTCATGGTGATCGCCGACGCGTGCCGCCGGAAGGAGCGGTTGCGCTTCGACTACACAAGCCCCCGCATCGGGTCCAGCGTCCGGTCGACCGAGCCCCACAGCCTGGTCAGCTTCGACCGCCAGTGGTACCTGGTCGCCTGGGACAACGACCGCGACGACTGGCGCACCTTCCGCGTCGACCGTCTGGTGCCACGTACTCCGCCCGGCCCGAGGTTCACACCTCGCGAACTCCCCGGCGGTGACGTGGCCGCCTATGTGGCCCGCCGCCTGTCGGCGCGGACATGGCCCCTCCAAGCGACCATCGCCCTGCATGAACCCGCCACCGTGGTCGCCGACCGCCTCTGGCCCGGCATGGGGGTCGTCGAGCCGGTCGACGATGACAGCTGTCTGCTGCACCTGGGGGCCGGCACCGCTCGCGACCTCGCCTGGATGATCACATCGGTGGACACCGACTTCACCCTCGTCGAGGCTCCCACCGAACTGGCCGATGCCCTTCGCGCACAGGCCACCCGCTGCCTGAATGCCATAGAGCGGGTCTAGACGAGGAAGCCGCCCAATAGGTCCTCGCCCCCGGCAACACCGGCAAACGCGTCCGCGTCTACGGCGGCGCGCGCACGGAGGCGCTGGCCAGACTTGCCGCCAAAGACGTCCGCACCTGGCTCAACCAGCTCCGCATCGAAGGGGCCACTCTCACCTGGCACGTCAACAGCCCGCTTCACCGTTCCCGGCTCCGCCGCATCCGGTTCCATGATCTTCGCCACTCGGCGGCCACCCTCCTTCCAGAGCAGGCGTCGACGGGCGGGAAATTGCAGGCCACGAGGTCAGGGCAGGATCCGACGAGGACTCTACCCTCCTGCAACTTAGCGACCTGAGCTGGGACTTTGGCGATCAAATCCCATCTGATGCAGGATTTGCCCTCTGAAGGGGAGGGTGAAAGTGGGTCTACAGCGACGCGCCGAGCTGGCGGGGGCAGCTCGCCTGGAACTGGTCTCCGGGGCAGCCCAGCTGCGTCCGCAGGACGCGATGGTCGAAGCCATGGTGCGGGGCTGGCGGGCCCAACAAGCCGCTCGCGGGCTCCGTGAGGACACGGTCACCGCCCGGGAACGGCTCGTACGGCGGTTTCTGGAGCACTCCAACGAATACCCGCGGGCCTGGACGCCCGGCCACGTGGACGAGTGGTCACTGTGGCTGACCAGGGTTCGTCGCCTATCGCGACGCGTTGAAGCTCCCGAAGGCGCTGACCGTCCACTCCGCTCGCCACTCCTACGTCACCCACCTCACGGAGGACGGGGTTGACCGCCGGTTTCTCCAGCAGCAAGTCGGTCAAGGCGAGACCTTCCGGCCACGACCTGGGGAGTGTCTTGCCGGTCTCGCCGGGCTCGCGACGCCCGGCATCGCGCCTCGCCGCGTTGTCCTCGGTCGACGATGTCCCCCGTAGCCTTCCGGGCACGGGGGACCCTCACCCCGTCGACACTCTCCTCCGCCTTGCGACGCGTCCCCTCGGCCCCGGAGGGCCTGGAGCTGCCCAGGCACCTAACGCCTCACCCGGCCCGGCGGCCGCCCACGCCTCACGGCCGGGCGGGGGTCGGCCGGCGCCGGGGCTTCGGAGGCTCACGCCGGAGCTTTCGGAGCTTTCGGAGCTTTGGAGGCTCAGAGGATCAGGCGTCGGGGTTCATGCCCTGGGCGGTTGCCTTCAGCCGGTCGACCTGGAGCTTGGCGAGGTCGTTGTAGTTCGGCTTCTCCACAAAAGTGCCATCGCCGTTCACCACGGTGACGACGCTGCCCATGCGCATCATGACCATGGTCTCGCCCTCGGCGTCCTCGAACGCCTCGGTCTCCTCGGCACCCGCCGCGATCTCCACCGGCTTCGCCTTCTTACCGTCCTTCTCGGCCTTGCGGCGCTCCTCGGTGACCAGGGCCTTGTACGTGGCCCTGGCGTCGTCCGGACTCTGGAACGCCAGGATGCCGAAGACGACCTCACCGTCGTACTCGGAGCTGTCGCCCCTGCCGCTGTCATCCGTGTCGAAGTCGGTGCCGCCCATGCTGAGCAGTCCGCCGCAGTTGGACTCGGTCGATTCGGCGCAAGCCTCGACGGCCTCGTCGCCGACCTCGACCTCGATGTCGTCGCCCTCGAAGCCCTTGGGGGCGCTCGCCTTGCTGGGGAGGGCGGTGCGGACCATGTCCGGCGTCAGTGTGACCGGGGGCTTGTCGCCGTCCCCGCGGAAGGCGTCCAGACCGTCGTCCGAACCACCGCAAGCCGTCAGTACGGCTGTCAGTACCACTCCGGCCGCTATTCCCCGTATTGCCTTGCTCAACGTCAGCCCCTCGTGCATGTTGTTCATTTGACGTGGACACTTAAGCGCATCAGGGCTGAGCGCACCAAATGCCTTTCGACCCCGCCATCAGCGCCCCGCCTGCCTCACCCCACGAGCGGCTCCCCGGTCTGCGTGCTTCCCGCCACCCCGCTCGCAGGAACTGGCGGACCCGCAGGTGGACGGCCCGGAACAGCGGGCACCCACCGAGTTGGCAGGCGCCTGCGACGCAACGAGGTGATCGCCAGGCCGCTCGGCATCGATCAGCCAGAAGTGCTCGTCGGCCCCTTCGGTGGAGCCCCACTCGATCAGCCCCTTGACTCCTGGCGCGTGGATCGCATGGGGATCGACGGCGGAGACGTCTCCGAGTGTGCTGTCTGTCCTGATCGACCGACAGGGAAACCCGCCGCTGTGTCAGGAAGTCGAACACGAGGCCCTCGTCGCTCGCGCCAAGAGCGGCAGCTGTCACACCGAGCCGGCCTTGGCGGTTCCTCGGCTCGGGCTCCGGTGCCGGCGAGGCGGCAGGAGTCGGCGCCGGTCTCGATGATGACGCCGTCGAAGGTGCGGCGGTCGAGGCTGTCCGCGCAGAGCCAGGGCGGGTGAAGGTGTCGTTCAGCTGCTTCTCGTCGGCGGCCTCACCAGCTCGTTGACGAGCTCCGTCGCGGGGGTGCAGCGGATGCTGCAGTGGTGATCTGGCACATGCACCGGGGAGCCGGAGGTGAGCCGGGGCGCCCGTCAGGCGGTGTCGGCGCAGCGTGCTACGACAGGGGGAACCGAACGCAGGCGCAACGGGGGAGAAGCATGACGTCCGAGGAAGCTGGTATTCGATCCCGAGAAGGTACGTGCCCACGGATTCGGGCTGTACGAGGGAACTCAGCTCGACGTGCGCGCGGTGATCTCGGCCATGCCGAAGGACGACAAGGACGGCTTCCTTCTCGAAGAGGTCGCCTGGAGCCGCTTCGGGCATGCCTACGGCCCGGGTGACGATGTGCCTGAGCGACTGGCCCGCTTGCGCTCCCAGGACGCCGAGACGGCCGGGCAGGCCCCTGGACCTGCTATGGGGGAGTGTCGTTCACCAGGGCACGGTCGGCTCGGTGGCCCCCCTGACGGTGCCTCGCCTGATCGACGAGAACACTCCCCGGGTCCGCGCGAGCCTCGTGCTGGCCGTTGCCGAGCTCGGCCGTGAGCACGCTGCCGCCGGCACCGCGTCCTGGGCCCATGCCCTCTGGGCTGATCGCACACAGCCCGCGGATGTCCGAGTGCCGGCGGCACTGGCCTGGCTCTGCCTCGTAGACGATCCCGTCCCGGACGATCTGCGGGCAACGCTTGATGATCTGACCGCGGATGGCCTGGCAGACGTCCTCGACGATGTGCCGTGGATGGCACATGTCGACGACAACGGACTCCACCGGACCCTCGATCACTCGACAACGCGCGCCCGGGCGTCCGGTGGGACGACCCCTGGGCCTGACGTCGGCCGTGTCCGGCCGTCCCGACTCATCAGCGAAGCGATGCACGACCACCGGCGAGGCGAGGATGAGGGTGCGGCTCCTGCCCGCCCTCACCCAGCCGGGCCCTCTGCCGGCAACGCGGGCGGCGGGCAGCGAGGTGACCGGCGGCGGGGAGAGGCCGTCGGCGGTCGTAGTCGATCGCCCCGGTGAGGAATCGGTCGAACGCGAAGCAGCCATGACCGTCCGCTCACTGGGCGCAGCTGAGCGTACGACATGCCGCACGGCAACCGGATGCCGCGCCGCCACGGGTGAGCGGTCGAACGCCCCACCGGTATAAGGGCGTTCCGCCGAAAAAACGTACGAGGCGGGGGCAACCCTGCCCCCGCCTCACGAGTCACACCAGTGTCTGGCATTACACATGATCCGCCTTGGTCCGGAAGGGGCCCCTTTCTCCGTGATGACTCGTATCCGGCTGAGCACGCTGGCCGCGACGGCCGCTCTCGCCGCCGCCGGCGGCCTGATCACCGCCGCCCCGGCCTCCGCGGCCGTGACCTGCACCTCTCCGGCGTGGACGGCGCAGTACTTCGCCAACACCTCGTTCAGCGGCACCCCGAAGCTGACCGCCTGCGACTCGGCCATCGCCGAGAACATGGGCTCCGGCGACCCGGCCGGCGTCACGCTGCCGAACGACAATTTCTCGATCCGCTGGTCCCTCACCAGGGACTTCGGCTCCGGCGGTCCGTTCCGGATCTCCGCGGCCACCCAGGACGGGATGCGCGTCTACGTCGACGGCGTGCGCAAGATCGACCTGTGGAAGAACGTCTCCGCGACCGCCCGTAAGACCCTCGACCTGAGCCTCCCGGCCGGCCGGCACACGATTCGCGTGGACTATGTCGCCTGGACCGGCTCCGCCTACGCCGGATTCACGTACGCCGCGCGCACCCAGGCGAGCGTCGACACGGTCAAGCCGCTGAACCCCACCGGCCTCACCGCCGCGTACAACCGCGACACCGCCAAGACCGCCCTCCGCTGGTCGGTCAACAAGGAGATGGACCTCGCCGGGTACCGCGTGTACCGCAGGCTGAGCACCACCCAGTGGGCGAACGTCGGCGGCACGTCGCTGCTCACCTCCCCCTCCTTCGTCGACGCGCCGCCCGCGACCGGCCAGACCTTCCTGTACGAGGTCCGCGCCGTCGACAAGGCCGGCCGCGAGTCGACCGGCAGCCCCGACGTCACCGCCACGACCGTTGACCGCACAGGTCCGGCGGCGCCGACGGGGATCACGGTGCAGGGTGACTCGTACATCAACACCCTGCGCTGGCAGGACGTCGCCGACGCCGACCGTTACGAGGTCCACGCGGCCGACACGGCCACCGGCCCGTTCACGCTGCTCGGCAGCACCAGCGGGGCGATGTACGAGGACCGGACCGCGCCGGTGAACAGGTACCGGTACTACCAGGTCCGTGCCATCGACGTGGCGGGCAACGCGGGCGCGTTCTCCGACACGGCGGCCGGCGACGGCGTCGACCGGACCCCGCCGGAGGCCCCGACCCACATCACCTCGGGCGTCGGGCCGGAGGGCAACCACATCTACTGGAACATGCCGGGCGAGTTCTTCCAGGACCACGACAACGGCGGGCACTTCCGTGTCTACCGCTCGCCGGGTGCCACGCTCGACCGGACCCAGCTCACCCGCGTGACCTGCACCTACTACAACGTGCAGGGTTCCGACCCCATGGAAGGGCACTGCACGGACACCGGCATGGCCCAGGGCGCGTACTACACGTACGCGGTCACCGCGGTCGACGCGGCCGGGAACGAGTCCGAGCTGTCCGGACCGGTCACCGTCCGCACCGCCGACCGCGTCGCGCCCGCCCCGGTCACCGGCGTGAAGGCCACCCCGCGCAAGGACGGCGTGCTGGTGAGCTGGGCCGCCTCGAACGAGGACGACATCGAGCGGTACACCGTCTGGACCGGCGTCCGGGTGGACGACGACACGGTCACATGGGTCAGCTCCCAGTGCCGGGAGGGCCAGAGCGACCCGCTCGCGGTCCTCTGCGGCGACCTGCCGGACGGTGAGACGTATGTGTACGCGGTCGTCGCCAAGGACCGCTGGGGCAACGTCCTGCAGCCGGGTGCCGCGGGCGTCACCCACGTGGACGCCACCGAGCTCGAGGTCCGGCCGTCCGTGCCGGTCCACAGCGACTGGCCGTTCGGCCTCGTGTCGCACGACACGGTGACGAGCGGCGGCTACGGACCGACGGCCAACTGGCGCTGCGAGAACACCTATCTGTGCCCGTCGGTCACGGGCTACCGGGCCAACCGGTGGAACCCGGCGACCGAGGCGTACGAGCCCCTGCCCGGCGGACTGCTGCCGGTGGAGACGCGCAGCTACGCGGACTCCACCGCGACCAGGGGCAATACGTACTTCTACACGCTGGAGGCCGTGCGGGCCGACGGCAGCGTGGCCGGCGTCTACCCGTGGTACACCGTCGTCCAGGACCGTGTCTGAGGGACCGGGACAGGTTCCTGGGCCCGACGCCCCCGGGTCCGACGTATGACCCAAGCGGCCGCCTCCTCCACGGGGGCGGCCGTTCCCACACCCTGGAGAACGGGAGGCCGACGGACCACGAGCACGGCGATCCCGCCTCGCGGGCCGCTTCGAGCTTCGGAGCGGTCGCGGCGGCCCCGCTGTCTCCCTGTGACGAGGACGTCCGTCCGGTGCCGGAGCAGCAGCGCGCTCGCCGCCGGGGGTGAAGGGGCCCCGGCCGAGGAGGAAGGATCCGGTCCGGCATCGGCGCTGCCCGCTTCGACGACATCATGCTCGTCCGGAGCCGGGATCACCCGTGGGTGGTTCAGGCAGCCAGTCGCGGGTCGGGTCGTACTCCAGCCATCGGTTTCGCCCGGCTTCCTCGGCGCAGGCGGCGGCGAGGCCGCCCAGCCCCGGGTGTCCCTTTCCGGTGCACCACAACAGCGACCAGGCGTACAACGGCGTGGGGTCGATCAGGGGGACGGAGCGCAATCCCGGGACCTCCGGCAGTGGCACATCAGCGGGAACCAGCGAGAAGCTTCGTGGCCCGCCCGCCACCTCGGCCAGGAAGTGGGCGAGCCCCAGGTTGACGCTCGTGGCCGTGCTCTGGATGCCGAATCGGTCGGCGAACCGGTGGAGGAAGTCGAGCCGGTCCAGCGCACCGGGTGCCCACAGCGTGCTGTCGCGCAACTGGTCCGGTCGCAGAGCCGGTTCGGCCGCGAGCGGATGGTTGGTGCTCAGTACGGCATCCACCGGTTCGAGACGGACGAGGCGGTGCGCCAGCCCCACGGGCAACGGGGGATGGACTCGGCCGAAGGCCGCGTCGATGTCGCCGCGCAGCAGTGCCGTCGTCACCGACGGCAGGTCGCGCCCGTGCCCCAGAGCCAGTTCCCCGGCTCGTCCGGCGACCTGGGCCAGCGTCCGCATGGGCGCGTAGAGGTGTCCCCAGACGTCCACGCGGAGCGGATGTTCCTCCCCGGACACCGCCGCGACTGCGGCATCGGCGGCGGCCACGGCCTGCCGGGCAGGTGCGAGGAAACGCCGTCCGGCCGTGGTGAGGCGTACTCCGTTGCCGCCGCGCTGGAAGAGCTCGGTGCCGAGCAGGGATTCCAGCCGTGCGATCCTCTTGGACAGCGCCTGCTGGGAGATCGCGAGCGTCCCGGCGGCCCGGCCGAAGTGCAGTTCTTCGGCGGTGCGCACAAAGGCCCGTACCTGCGCCACGTCGAGATCCATGGCTCCCACCATAGGTGACAACCATAAGTTGTCGGCTCTGCCTGTGCGTTGTTGGACCGCACGGTGGCCATGGAGGTTGCATCCTTTCCATGCAAAGACTGATCCCCACGGGAGAATCGGCGCGCCCGGTCGCCTTCGCCGAGGTCTCCCAGCCCGTGCCGGAGCCCGGTGAGGCACTGATCAAGGTAGAGGCGTTCGCCCCGAACCGGGGCGAGACATTCCTCCTCGAACATCCCCGACCGGGGCTGCTGCCCGGCAAGGACATCGCAGGGCTCGTCGTACAGGCGGCAGCCGACGGCTCCGGCCCCGGCATCGGTACCCGCGTCGTCGGGCACCCGGCACAGGGCGGCTGGGCCGAGTACGCGGCCGTGCCGACGCACTCGCTCGCGGTGCTCCCGGACAGCGTCGACAGCGCTCGGGCGGCGGCTCTGCCCCTGGCCGGGATCACTGCCCTGCGGCTGCTGCGTACGTCCGGTTCCCTGGCCGGCCGACGGGTGCTGCTGACCGGCGCCTCAGGCGGCGTCGGCCACTATGTCGCCGAACTGGCCGTAGGGGCCGGAGCGGCGGTGACCGCGGTGACGGCCACACCGGCTCGCGGCGAGCGGCTCGCGGCACTGGGCGCGCGGGTGGTGCACGAGGTCGAGACGGCGCAAGGGCCGTTCGACGTCGTGCTGGAGTCCGCCGGCGGGCCGGATCTGCCACTCGCCCTGTCGAAGGTCCGCCCGGGCGGCCTGCTCATCTGGTTCGGCCAGGCGAGCCGAACACCTGTGACCCTGGACTTCTTCCACCTCCTCGGCGGGCCCGAACGCGTGACGATCCAGCACTTCCACTACGCCGGGGCACCGTACGGATGCGATCTCGCGGCACTGGTGGGCCTGGTGGAGCAGGACCGGCTGCACCCGGAGATCGGCCGCATCGCCGACTGGACACAGACCGCCGAAACCCTGGTCGACCTGCGAGAGCGCCGGATACGCGGCAAGGCCGTCCTGCTGGCCGGAGGAGCACGATGAACCCCACCGAGTTCGCCGCCGCCCAGTGGACCCGCGCCACCGGCGCAGGCGTGGACCCGCACGAGTACCGGCGCGTCACCGATGGCCTCATCTCCATCGCCGACTGGGGCCCGGCCTTCCGTCGCACCGGACACGGCTACCTCAAGCGCGCGGAGGAGGCGGCATCAGCCCGCTCGACGGGCGAGTACCTGCTGGTGGCGGCCCGGTGGTTTCACCTGGCCACCCTGGCGCCGTACGAGGAAGCACGTCGTGCGGCCGTCGAGGCGGATCACGCCTTGAGCGGAGCTCTCACCATCCTGGAGCCCGGAGCGCGGCGTGTGAACGGTGAGGGGTTCACCGGCTGGCTGCGTGGTCCCTCCGACGCGCCGGGGACCGTCATCGTCGTCCCCGGACTGGACTCGGCCAAGGAGGAGTTCCTCGACCTCGTGTCGGCGCTGCTGGCCCGAGGACTGGCGGTCTTCGCGATGGACGGCCCCGGTCAGGGGGTGCTCGCGGCCACCACGACGTTCGTGCCGGACTACGAGCGGATCGTGGGCCGGGCCATCGACGCCCTCGGCGCCGCACGCATCGGGCTCGTCGGGCTGAGTCTGGGCGGCTATTTCGCGGCCCGGGCCGCGGCGCTCGAGCCGCGCGTGGCGGCCGTCGCCACCGTCAGCGGTCCTTTCCGCCTCGACTGGGAGGAACTGGCCCAGCCGGTACGGGACATCATGGCCCAGCGCGCCGGAGGAGCCGACGCCGCCCACGCTTTCGTGCAGCAGGTGGACCTCGCCGCCCTGGCGCCCCGTATCGCGGCTCCGCTGCTGGTCGTGGACGGAGGCCAGGATGTCATCCCCGGCGTGACGAACGGCGAGCCCCTGGCCCGCCTGGCGCCGCACGGCACCTACCTGTCCGTCCCACACGGCGACCACCTCCTCGGAAACGCACGGCCGGACTGGCTGCCCCGCCTCAGCGACCACCTCGCGCACACCCTGGGGGGAAGACCAGCATGAACCGCTGCGCCGGGAAGACCGTCGCCGGGGAGGGGCCTGTGCCCGTCCATCGCGTCGCGGGGACCGCTCATCCCGCCGGACCCGCGGCAGTCGGACACAGGGGGCGCGCCTGGGTCTGGTTTGGTCTAGACCAAGCAGGGTACGCTCACTTCGCTGCCCCTGGCCGTCCCCGCGGTCATGGAGCCGCTGCTTGACATGCTCATGCTCACCTTGTCCTCGGGTGGGCACGAACCCCCACACAGGAGTTGTCATGAAGAGCAAGAAGATGCTGGCCGCCGCCATCGGTGCGGGGATCGCCCCGCTCCTGGCCGTAAGCCTGCCGACCGGCAGCGCGAGCGCGCACGGCTACATATCCTCGCCCCCCAGCCGGCAGGCCCAGTGTGCCGCCGGTGTGGTCTCCTGCGGTTCCATCAAGTACGAGCCGCAGAGCGTCGAGGGCCCCAAGGGCCTGATGAGCTGCAGCGGAGGGAACGCCGCCTTCGCCGAGCTCGACAACGACAGCAAGGGCTGGAAGGTCACCCCGGTCGGCCGGACGACCAGCTTCAACTGGCGGCTGACGGCACGGCACGCCACCAGCACCTGGCAGTACTACGCGGGTGGCCGCAAGATCGCGGAGTTCAACGACGGTGGCGCCCGGCCGGGTGAGACCGTCACCCACCAGGTGAACTTCGGCAGCCTGACCGGCAAGCAGAAGGTCCTGGCCGTGTGGAACATCGCCGACACCGCCAACGCCTTCTACGCCTGCGTGGACGTGAACGTGAGCTGACGCGGTGCCGCACCACCCGGCCCCGCCGGGACGGACCGGCCCTGTCGGGGCCGGCCGGAGCCCCGGTGCCCGGAGCGGACGGTGTACTGCCCGCTCCGGGCACCGGGCCCTCTCCTCTCCCGGCCGCCCGGCGGCCGGGAGCCTTCGGACGACCGCGTGCGAGCACATGCGAAAGGGTGGGTACGGCGGTGGAGAGAGTCGGCGAGCGAAGGCCGGGCCCCTCTCGGGGCCTCGCCCCGGAGAGAACCGACGGCGGGCGGTCCACCCGGGCGGCCCGATGCCTGGCCGGCCGGGTCCAGCGGTGCGGCCCGGGGCTCCTCAGGGTCTGCGTGGGTACGGTGTTCCTCTGGTTCGGCGTCCTGAAGTTCTTCCCCACGGCCAGCCCCGCCGAGGGGGTCGCCGTCCGGGCCGCGACGAAGCTCACCTTCGGCCTGCTGCCCCCGGACATGGTGCTACGGGTGCTCGCGGCGTCCGAGACGGCCATCGGCCTCGGCCTCGTCACGGGTGTGCTGCTCCGCGTGGTCCTGGTGGGGTTCTTCGCCCACATGGCCGGCGTCTTCTCCGCGCTCCTGCTGCTCTCCGGGGAGATGTGGCAGGGGGGCGCGCCGGTCCCCACCCTGGAGGGCCAGTACATCATCAAGAACGTCGTCCTGGTCGCGGCCTGCCTCGTGGTGGCGGCCGACGAGTGGGGCCGGGCGGCACCACCATGAGGACATCCGGAGCACCGCGGCGCGTCGGCCGCGGCGCGGTGGATCGCCCCGAACACCCCACACGCCGGCCCCCGTTCAGGAGGGCCGGTCATCAGGACGCTGCCGTCACGACCGCCCGCCGGGTCCCCGGCAGCCACCCATCCCGCCATCAGGTCGGCCCATCGGTCGCCACATCGAGACGAGGTCCCATGAACCGACACGGAGCCACCGCCCGCGCTGTCGCCGTGACCCTGATCGCCACCGGCCTCGCCGCCGCCCCGGCGGCAGCCGCCCCCGCCTCCACCGGGACGAAGGCCCGCGTCGGCGCCGACTGGGCGACCCGGTCGATCGTCTTCACCGCCGCCGTGGGACAGGCCAACGACCTCCACGTGATCCCGATGGACCTCGGCGCCGGGGTCCGGCGGATCGGTTTCCGCGACGCGGTGCCGCTCGAACCCGGCGACCACTGTGCGTACCTCGAACCCGGGGACGACACCTTCGTCGTCTGCGAACTGCCCCTGCCCACCGGCAGCCCCCGGCCGGACAGGATCGACGTCTTTCTCGGCGACCGCGACGACACGATCGTCACCAGCGACCCCGCGGTCGCCACGGTCCACGGCGGCCCCGGCGACGACACGCTGCACGCCCACACCGCGCACACGGTGCGGGGCGACGCGGGGGACGACATGGTCATGGGGCGCGCGGTCCTGGACGGCGGCGACGGCATGGACCACCTGATGGGCGACGACACCGGCCAGCGGCTGTGGGGTGGCAGGGGCGACGACATGATCGAGGCCTACGGCGGTGCGGACACCGTGCACGCCGGCCCGGGCGACGACCACGCCATGGGCGGGGACGGCCGCGACATCCTCCTCGGCGGCCCCGGCGACGACACACTGCACGGCGAGGGCGACGACGACCTGGTCGGCGGCGGCCCCGGGAAGGACACCGCGGAAGGCGGTCCCGGCCGCGACGTCGTTCTCCCGTAGGCGCGCCCCGGGCCCCGGATGCCCCGTCCCGCCGGCGCCGCCCGTCGGCGGCGTGCACAGCACGCGGCCCGGACCCCGGAAGCCGAGACGCCCGCGCCGCGCTCCGGCCGCACCCTGGCGGTGACCGGAGTCTGCCGCGACGCATCAGGCTCCGGCC
Source organism: Streptomyces sp. SP18CS02 (assembly GCF_036322365.1). Taxonomy (NCBI): domain Bacteria; kingdom Bacillati; phylum Actinomycetota; class Actinomycetes; order Kitasatosporales; family Streptomycetaceae; genus Streptomyces; species Streptomyces sp. SP18CS02. The sequence continues at coordinate 73,375 of NZ_JAQYXC010000275.1, read as the reverse complement.
GCGGAGGACGCACTCACCGCGTGCCCGCCAGGAGGCATTGCGACGGGCGCGGGCGGGCACCTCCTTCGCTGCCGCCTCCTTCGTTGACACCTTCTTCGCTGATGGCGTCTTCGGCCTGGGCATCTCGTGGACCTTGCCGTGCACTCCGCGCCCTCACCGCGCCTTCGCCGGTCCGGGTCGCGATTCGAATCCCGGATGTGACGGCGCTTCGGAGACCTCTCGCCGGCTGTGGGCGGCAGTCCCCGGCGGGGACCGTCCGTCAGGGCGGAGGCGGGCCGGCCGACTTCGGTCCGGAGGCCTCGTACCGGAGGCCTGCCGCGTACCGGCGCAGCCGACGTCCCGATATGGCAAGTACTTGCTACTCTGGAAAGTAGATGCCGGGGTGGACAAGGGGCTGCTCTGGAGACGACGGGAGGGGCGTGCGATGAGCGAACAGATCGGTGCAGCCGCAGCGTTGAAGGGGATCGCGGGGATCGAGGCGACTGCGCGGGGGCGAAGCCGCTGGTACGTCGGATACCTATGGCTCTTCGCGACCTGGCAGCTTGTCCTGGTTCCCGCCGTGCTGCTGTGGCATGGACCGGTGGGGACACTGACCAGCACACTGGCGAATGCACTCGTGGTCATGGGGCTGTCCCTGTTCGCCACGCGACAGCCTGTGGTTCCGCATGGCTACGGCCGGCTGCACCTCAAGGTGATCGGCGCCTGGGCGGCTGTCCATGTCCTGACGCTCGCCCTCGGCCTCACCGTCTTCGTGGACAGTCTCGCCTACGCGACCGTGGCTGCCTTCGCCTGCGCGCTGCCGGCCGCCGCGGCGGCCTGGCGGGAGGAGTGATCCGCATGAGGCCGGAATCCTCGGCGGACACGGGCCAGGGCCCGCACCCGCGACACGCCCTCGCACCCCTGCTGGCCTCAGCTGTGCGTCTGTCGATCGTCGCGGCCCTCGCTGCTGTGGAGAAAGCCGAGTTCGCCTATGTACGGGATCTCGTCGAAATCACCGACTCCGCCTTGTCGAAACAGGTCTCGCGCCTGGAAGAAGCGGGCTGGGTGGCAGTCGAGAAGGGGCAGGTCGGACGTCGGCCGCGGACCTGGCTGCGTCTGACCGAGGACGGAGCAGCCATGTACCGGCGTCACCTTGCCGCGCTCACGGCGATCGCCGGCCCCCTGCGGTGACAGGCGGGGGCCACTCACACGGCCGCGCGGAACGCCGGCCGACGGAGCGGTCGGAAGGGCCGGCCGGGAGTCTCCGTCGGCGGCCAGTTGGTGGGGAGTCATCCGGCCGTCGACGGTTGCGGTGCGTCCCGTCATGGGAGGGAGGGCGTGACGGGCAGACCGGCCCGGTCAGTGCTTTCGGTTCCGTGCGAGGAAGTCGTTGATGAGCTTCCCCCATTCCTGAGGGCGCTCGGCGAACGGCAGGTGTCCGGTCGGCAGTTCGGCGACCTCGGCGGTGGGGACGGCGGCGGCGAGCTCCCGCTGGAGGTTCGGGGAGATGAGCGGGTCGGCGGTGGTGACGACAACGAGTGCCGGTACCGAGATGCCGGCGAGGTCGCCGCGGACGTCGGCCCTTCGGACCAGGTCGACCTGGTCTCCGGTGCCGACGGGGAGGGCAGGCGCGAGCTGCTCGGCGGCGGCCTGAACCTGGGCCGGGGTGAGGGAGTTCAGGACCGGTTCGCTCAGCGCCATCAGGTTCAGGTACTGGGTCAGCACGGTGTGCTGACCCGATTCGAACAGTTGGTGCCAGATGGATGCGGCGAGGGCGGTGCGGGTGTCGGCGTACGCGAACGTCGCACTCAGCACGAGTGAGCTGACCCGTTCGGGATGACGCGCGGCGAGGCGGATCGCGACGGGGCCGCCGAGCGAGTACCCGCTGACCGCGAAGGTGTCGAGCCCTTCGGCGTCGGCCGCCGCTATCAGCTGTTCCACAAGCTCATCGATTTCCAGGGGTCCCTGGGCCTTCGGGGTGGCGCCGGCGCCGGGGTAGTCGATCCCGACGACGGTGTGCTGTGCGGCCAGCGCATCCATGATCGGTCCGTAGTTGGCCTCGATGCCGCCACCCGCCCCGTGGGCGAGGAGGAGGCCGGGGCCGGCGCCGCGGACGGTGCGGGCGAAGGCAGCGGGTGCGCTCGTGGTCATCGGGGTTCCCTCTCATGGGGTCGGCTGGTCATCACCCAGCTTTAGCGGTCGCTAAAGCTGGGTGATGGGGTGACTCTAGCCGAACTTCTTTAGCGATCGCTACGGACTGGCGGTAGGCTGCGGTCATGAGCAGCGGACACACCCCGGCCAAGGCCGCCCCCAAGCGGAGCCGACGCGCCTTCGACCGCGACCAGGCCCTGGCCGCCGCCCTGCGCGAGTTCTGGACCCACGGTTACGAGACGACCTCGGTCGCCTCGCTCACCGCGGCGATGGGGATCAACCCGCCGAGCCTGTACGCCGCCTTCGGCGACAAGCGGCAGCTGTTCGACGAGGCCGTGCGGCTCTACGTACGCGTGCACGGAGTCCCGATACCGCAGGGCCAGGAAGCCCGCTCGGACATCGCCACCATGCTGCGGCACCTCGCCGCCGACTACACCGACCCCAGTCACCCGCCGGGCTGCCTCATCATCACGGCCGCGAGCAACTGCGGCCCCGGCTCGCAGGACGTGAAAGCCAAGCTGCGCGACATGCGCGAGGAGGCCAAGGCCGCGATCGCCACCCGTATTCGCGCCGACATCGACGCGGGGCTGCTGGCCGCGAACGTCGACGCCGACGGACTGGCGGCCTTCTATGCGGCGGTCATTCAGGGGATGAACCAGCAGGCATGCGACGGCGCGGGGCGGGACGCGCTGGACCGAGTGGTCGACGCGGCGATGGCGGCGTGGCCGCAGGCGCCGCGCGAGGCGGTGCCGTCGGCACCCTGCTGACGACCACCCGTTCCTTTGTACCGGCCGCGCCCGACCCCGGGACGTAGAGTGACGTCGCACCTGCCCGTACGCGGGGGACTCCGATCGGCCGCGGACAGTCGAGGGCACGGTCGGGCTGGACGTCCCGTGGCCGACTGCCTGCCCGGGTTCGGGCTGGACCCGGAGAGCGCGGTGGGGACGCCGCTGCAGTACTTCTGCCGGCCCCGCGGCCGGCCGGGATGTGCGAGCCGCCTCCCGAGGCCGGCTATGGAGCGGCCGACCGCAACGAGCGCGCGAGACACCCCCCGCAGCCCCCGCCCCGGGAAGCGGGGACGGACACCGCGTGGGAGCACACCGCCTCGTTCGTGTGCAGAGCGGCCTGCGGGCGGACGGGCGCGGCCGACTGGAACTCCCTCTCGGCCGGCGGACCTCACCAGCCTGTTCGGAGCGGCATCGGGCCCAGGGCCCCTTCCGCCTCTCCGCCCGTGCCCGGTCTTCTTCGGGGGCACATACGGGCCGCCGGACGACGCCGGGCACCGACCCCGACCGCGGTGACCTCCGCGGTCGGCGTCCGCTACGACGTCGGCTGCGGCCGACCCGCTCGGCCGGCGTACGCGGGACGTGGCGCTGAAACCCCTGCGAGGCGATGCGCCCGGATCGCGGATTCCCCGTATCCCTGTTGCTTGCGTCCGTATGGTCCGTGGCACGGGCGGGCGACGACCAGCGGGACCGCTCGCCCACCTGACCAAGCGGTTCGGCACCGCCGCCGACTGAGATCGAAGACGCGTCATGCGGACCGGAAAAGCGGCTTGAGGCAAGGAGCGGGCAACTATGGTTGAGGTCATGACGATCATGCCGACAGTGGAACCGGCCATCTTCCACGCAGCGTTCCGCGATCAGTTCGAGGTGTTCCTCGACGAGCATCGTTCCGCGCTGCACGACAGCTTGAACGGGCTGACCGAAGAGCAGGCCCGCAGGTCGCTGGTCACCTCCAAGACGACCCTGCTGGGCCTGCTCAAGCACGCCGCGTTCGTCGAGAAGGTCTGGTTCGACGAGGCGATCACCTGCCGGTCCCGCGCGGACATCGGCATTCCCGCCACGCCCGACGAGTCCTTCGATCTCGACGACGCCGACACCGTCGCCTCGGTCCAGGACGCCTACCGGCAGGCGTGCGCGGCGTCGCGCGAGGCCACCGCCCGGCTCACGCTCGACGATGTCGTACAGGGCAACCGCCGGGGCCCGCTGCCGCTGCGGTGGGTCTACCTGCACGTCCTGCGTGAACTGGCCCAGCACTGCGGCCACGCCGACATCCTGCGCGAGCAAGTCCTCGACGGCACCACACCGGTCGGCTGAAGCGGTGTGCTCCTGCGCGGGGACCGGTTCGGGCTACCGACACGGGGTCCTCGTGCTCGCGCCGTCTCCTCAGCGCTGATCCCGCACCGAGGGCCGCCGGAGACGTCGCCGGACTGCGGCCCCCGCTCCAGGGCTCCCTTCCCGGCGGGCGTGCCCGGCATCCGTGCGCCGGAGCCGGACCCGCGGTGGGGCGTGGCCACATCACTGGACCATCCGGCCCGAGCGCGGGCCGCGGATTCCGGCCGCCGACGGCCCGGTGTCCTCAAGGCCCTCGACAGGCCCACCGCCGACGGTGGGAAGATCACCATCACGTCCGTCGCACGCGCCGCCGACGTCCACCGCGGTCCGCTCCACCGGCACAGTGACCTCCCGGGCGGGTCCGGCTGGACGGCTTTCAGCCCGGACGGCGGAACCCTCGTCACCGGCGGCTTCCCCTCCTCGGCGGTGCATGTGTGGGATACCCGGAGCCACCGTCGGCTCGGACCCTCGAAGCGGTGAGCAGAACGATTGCCTCCGTTGCCTGCAGCCCGGACGGCAGCATCCTGGTCACGGCGGGCGGAGGCGGAGAACTGCGGCTGTGGGACGTCACCACCCACCGCCGCCTCACCACTCTCACTGACCACACCGGCGTCGTCGTGTCCGTCGCGGTCAGCCCCGACGGCCAGACACTGGCGACGACCGGTGACGACCGCACCGTACGCTTGTGGGACATCGATACCCACCAGCAGTTGGCCCTGTACACCGGTCACACCGGTGGCGTGCAGTCGGCCATCTTCGCCCCGGACGGGGACGCCCTCGCCACCACCAGCAGCGCCGACGGAACCGTACGGCCCACGAGAAGGAATGGCACCGCTACGTACCTGACGGAGTCGCGTACCACCGGGTCTGCCCCTGAGCCGTGCCCGAAACCACGACGCGCATCCGCACGACAGCCCCTTGCCGGATTCGCCGGCCTCCGCCACGAGCACTTGCGTTATGGGTACGGACTGGCCCGCGGGGGAGACTCCGACACACCGGCGCATGGGCAGAAGCGGATGGTCCCCGCGCGGTGGGGCCAGTGGCCGGAGGGGAGACGCGCGGCCCGGAGGGCGGCACGGTCGTGTTGACGGGCCTCAGCTTCCCCGGTGACCCAAGGGAGCGATCTCCTCCCATGGCCTCCAGGCGTTGGTGCAGCCCTCGGGTCGGCTTCAGCAGTACATGGACGGTGGCGTGTCCGGCCCGGACGCGGTTGGCGAACCGGCCGCTCCGCAACGGGGCCCTGTATATGGGGTTGCACCTTCCGTAGCGGCATGTGGTCCGGTGGACTTACGTCCCGATCCCTTGAGGAAAGGTCCTTGCTCATGCATTCGTCTTTCACGCCACCCCGCCAGGTCAAGATCGGTGACGCGGCGGCCTTCGTCGGCAGCACGCCACGGGCGATTCGCCATTACCACGAGATCGGGCTGCTCCCCGAGCCTGAGCGGGGCGGCGACGGCCGCCGCCGCTACGGGTACGAGGACATGATCCGCCTGCTGTGGATTCGCAGGATGGCCGATGCCGGGATCGCCCTGGACGACATCCGTGACGCCTTTACCACCGGCATGGCTTCCGCCGGTGCGGACAGCGGAGACGGGATAGCGGGCATCCTGGAGCGGTTGGAGGCAACTCTCGCCGAGCAGGAGGCGCAATTGCGGCGGCAGCGGACCGTCGTGCAGCGGATGCGCACCGAAGGCAGCCGGATGGGCCTGCTCTCCGGTTTCGTCACCGAACGCCTCAAGAGCCTGCCTGAGGGCTCCCTGCGCCACGCGGACCTGGACAGTCTGCTGGTCACTGAGCGGATCTTCGGCCCGCTCGGCGCGGCCGTCCAGGCCACCCGCTTCGTCGCCTTGGCCACGCATCCCACCCTGCGGGAGGATTCCGACCGCATCGACGAGGCCGAGGAGGCACTCGATGACAGCGTCGCCGTCGATGATCCACGGGTGGTCCAAGTGGCCGTCGAGCGGCACGCCTTCGAAAGCGCCCTGCAGGCCGTCATCGAGGAGTCCGGCCTGGGGAAGGACGACGATGCCCTCTACGACACCTGGGAAACGTTGCACCCTGCTACCGCCGATGACGGCGAGGACGAGGCCGACCTCGGCTCTCACAGGCGGGAGGCTGACTCCATGAGCGCGTTCGAAGCCACCGGCAAGATGCCCTACGACTTCTCCCCGGCCCGTCTGCGCTGTATGGAACTGGCCGAAGAACTCTCCGCCCAAGACTCACCCGCTACCTAGGACACGTCCCAGCGGCCTTCGCCTGCCCCAACTCTCTCCCACCATCCCGACCCGGTGATGCCACCATCTCGGCCCGCTCCGACACTGTGGAGCAGCGGCGTTCGGTGCTGCCGCCGTCTGCCGCTGTCCTGTGGATGAGGTACGCCTCTCGGAAGGCCGGTCAGACCCTTCGCGCTCGGGAGCGCCGGTTGGAAGCACACGGCGGCACGCGCACGGTGACGGGGCGTTCGGGCTGGCTCCGGCAGATGACATGCTCGGTACGGGGGGCTGCTCAGGGGGAACGGAAGTCCTTCGCTTGCGGATACGTCACGTGGGTGCAGCCGCGTCGCTTCGTGATGTCGTCGACGTAGGCGCGAAGCAGCGCGGTCAGCGCCTGAGGGCCGAGCACGCTGTCATAGGTGTAGCTGGAGCTGAGGGTGTGCAGGGCGGGCTTGCCGTCGCAGATGGAGGAGGCCCACCACGCACCGCTTCCGTGTCCGGCCGTTCCCGCTGTGATGACCGTGTCCCCGTCGCCAAGGGCGTCGTATCCGACCGCGTGCGCGTCCGCGCCGAAGAAGGAGGCGGTCCGCAGCCACCACGGCGAGTGGGTGAGCGCGCTGCGTGCGGAATCGTGTTGGTCGTCGGGCAAGCCGTCGTCGATACGGTCCACCTGGTCGGGGCCGACCGCCAGAAGGCAGCTTTCGACGGGGGACGCGTCCAGGGCAGGTGTCGCGAGGGCGCGGTCCGGCAGCCGGCCTTGCCCTTGCTCCTGGATGTGCCGGGCGAACCAGCGGCATGAACCGTCCGTCGCCCGCGCGGGGCGGAGGCCGGAGGGTACGGACGGCAACCGGTGGTCAGGCAGGGCGGGCAGCCGGCTGTGGCAGCCGATCCGCTCGGTGAGCGCCGCGGTGGCCGAGCGGGCGATGCGGGCGAGACGCTCACGGTCCGCTGCGGAGACGTCGTCGTAGTCGGCTCTGGCCGTGACGTTCAGCAGCTTCGGGGCCGTCCCGCGGCTGCCGGGGTCGCACTCGGCACGGATGGTGGTGTACCAGTCTCCGTACCGGCCCAGGGTGCCGTTGCCGATGGGCCGCGGTTCGGGGCGCCGGTCGGCGATCGCGGTGACATCGGATCTCTGACGGCGGGGACTGTCGTGGAACGGTTCGAGATCGTTGTCGTCACCGATCCAGTGCAACGGCGTGAAAGTGCTGCTGACCCGCACCGTCAAGGTGAACAGACCTGTGGTCTTGCCGGAATCGGGCACCTTGTAGACGGTGCAGGAACCGGGCAGCTCGTCCACATCGAGCCTGAATCTGTGGTAGTCGCTGGCTTCTGCCCGGATCATCCCGCCCTGGAGGTCCATCACCGCGGCTCCGGACACAAGCCGGTCGCACGCCGCGCTGATGGCGCGTTCGCTGGAAGCGCGGTCCCGGATGTCGTCGAACGTCAACCAGCCCGCGTACAGACTCAGTGCGATCCCGCCACACGCCGTCCACTGGCCCAGCCTGATCCACCCAGCGCGCATCGCGCACTCCCCTCGGAACCCGTCCGGCGATCACCGCCGCCCGGGCACCGAGCGTAGATGGACGGTCTCACGCAAGCCGAGGCAGGTCTGGCCACGCCGGCGTCGCCCAGCCGGTGCCTGCGGTGACACCCCCGCTCAGCGCCGGTTCCGCGCTCGCCCCGGAGCTTCCCCGGCGCGGCGACCGCACCACGGAACAGCGATCGGGTCCCGCGTCTTCCAGAGCGTCGGTCACGGCGTGCTGGGCGGGGTGTTCGCGCTGAACGGCCATGACCCGCGAGCGGCCGGTCGACCCGGTGTCCCAGGGCAGATGACCTGCTTCGCGCCCGACACGTCGGAATGGGAAGCGATGGAGACGGGTCACTCGGTATGGATCTCCCGGATGCTGTCCGGACGGCTGGAGACGTTCTATGAAGGGCTGCGCCGCCCAGGCTGGCGTGAGGAGGCGGCCGCGTTGCAGGTGGCAGTGCCGGCCGCAGGTCGAGCCCGCGGAGGCGCATGACAGGCTGATACCCCATGATCGATGATTTCGCGAAAGAGTACCTGCACCGCGGCCTCCGAGACATACGCGAGGCGATGCTCTGGAAGCTCGACGGGCTCGGCGAGTACGACATCCGCCGCCCCCTGACCTCGTCGGGTACCAACCTTCTCGGTCTGGTCAAACACCTGTCGCTTTTGGAGTCCGCATACTTCGGTGAGGTCTTCGACCGGCCGTTCCCCGAGCCTCTGCCCCGGTGGGACGATGCCGAGGAACACGGTGCCGACATGTGGGCGACCGAGCACGAGACGCGCGGCGAGATCGTCGACCGTTACCGCCGGGCCTGGGAACACTCAGACGCGACGATCACCGCCGTCGCCATCGACTCTCCCGGCCACGTGCCCTGGTGGCCACGCCCCGACGTGAAGCTGTTCGACATCCTGGTCCACATGCTCACCGAGACAAGCCGGCACGCTGGACACGCCGACATCCTGCGCGAACAACTCGACGGGTCGACAGGCACAAGAGCCCAGTACGCCACTTCACAGCGCGACGCCACCTTCTGGGAAGCCCGGTGGGCGAAGATCGAGCGAACCGCCAAAGCAGCGGTCACGCCCGATCATGCCGGTTCCCACGACTCCATGCGCTGAAGGTCAGTACGACCAAATTCGTTGGACAGGACAGCGACGACGTTTGCCCGTACATGGGTTTTGATCCCACTCTCCTGGTCCGGTCGGTCACGTACCTGTCACATCCGTCTCGGCAGGTATGCGGAGCCGGGGTGGCGATGGATCTGCGTCTGGTCGATGTCGAGTGGGCTGACGGTGCGGACAGCGGGCCGCGGAAGTCCGTCTGGAGGCGGTGTCCCGGGTCCGGTTCGAGTCGCGGCTGGAGCGTGACCGGGCCATGCTCCTCGATCCTGACAGGAGGGCGGCGGGGCTGGCCTCCCAGCCGTTCCGGGATCCGGCACGTGCGGCGGCTGGCCGGGCGCTCGGCCGGTCCCGCGGCGGGTTGACGACCAAGGTCCATTTCGCCTGCGACGGCCGGGGCCTGCCCCTTGCCGCCCGTGGTCACGGGGGCCCGCGACGGGGCCGTCCGGCCCCGACCCGGGGCACCACAGCACGTCCATGACCTCGTCGAAGACGGTGAAATCGCGTACATTGCCGAGGGAGAGGGCGTACTCGTCACGGGCGATCCGCCAGACCCCGCGGCGCAGGGGCATCCGGGCAGTGATCCCGGAGCGGTCGGACCAGAAGGCCAACCATGTGCGGCGCGGCCAGCCCGGCGGTGGACCGCCGGTCTTCGACCGCGAGCTCGACAAGGCCCGCAATGTGGCGAACGCTGCTGTGAAGCGACGATGAGACACATGCTCGTGGTTCGCCGGAAGGGCGATGCCGCCGTCAATTCACCTCCGGCCCGAACCGGCGCTTGTATGCCGACGGAGTGATGCCGGTCTCGCGGCGCATCAGCGTGCGCAGATTGGCAGCGGTGCCAAGCCCACTGCGCCGCGCGACCACCTCGAAACGGGACTCACCTCGCTCGATCAACCGGCACGCCAGGGCAAGTCGTTCGCCCGTGAGCCACGTCAACGGCGTCGTGCCCAGTTGCGCCTGGAACCGGCGGTGCAGCGTCGCCGGACTGACCGCCGCACGCGCCGCAAGGTCGGACACCGCGAGCGGTGAGTCCAACCGTTCCTGGGCCCACGCCAGGACAGGCGCCAGGGACTCGTCCGGCAGGTCGGGCATGGGACGCTCCACGAACTGCCGCTGCCCACCGTCCCGGTGCGCCGCGAAGACCAGTCGCCGGCTCACAGAGTTGGCGACCTCCGCGCCGTGGTCGCGGCGGACCACATGCAACCCGAGATCGAGCGCAGCCGCGCTCCCCGCGGCGGTGAGGATGTCACCGTCATCCACGAACAGCACGTCTGATTCGAGCCGGACAGAAGGGAAGCGGGCCCGGAAGGAATCCGCCCACTGCCAGTGCGCTGTGGCCCGGCGCCCGTCGAGGACTCCGGCCTCGGCCAGCGTGAAGGCGCCGCTGCAGAAGCCGACCAGGCGTGCACCGCGCGCGTGCGCCCGTCGGACGGCATCGAGCACGGCGGGGCGGCGGGGCACCTCGATGTCCGGGCGATTGGGGACGATCAAGGTATCCGCCGCGTCGGCCGCTTCCAGATCGGCAACGCCCGTGAGCGTGAAGAACCCGTCTCGCATCACAGTGCGGGGCTCCGGGGAGCAGAGGCTGAAGTCGTAGAGATCACGGCCGATCTCCGGTCTGCGCAGACCGAAGACCTCGGTCGCGCAGCCGAGCTCGAAGGGGTTCGAGTTCTCGTCCACGATCACAACGACCCGGTGTACGTCCGCCGCGTGGATTGCCTGCGAGGATTCTTTCGTCATGTGCGATTCCTAGCACTCACGGCGGCTGGGCGAAACGGCGCAGGATGAACCCATGAGTAGCGAACCCATGCCCCTCAGCAAGGCTCTGGCGTCCTTCGATGCCCTGTGGAGCCCCCGCATCGTCACGCGCGTCAACGACTATGACGTCCGCATCGCCAAGGTCAAGGGCGAACATGTCTGGCACGTCCACGACGACACCGACGAGTTCTTCCTGGTACTCGACGGCGAGCTGCACATCTCCTTGCGCGAGCCCGATGGGGAGCGCACGGTCCTGCTCCCTCGGGGAGCGGTCTTCACCGTGCCCCGAGGCACGGAGCACAAGCCGTACGCTCCCTCCGGCGCCGCAATCCTCATGTTCGAGCCCGCCGGGACACCGACCGTGGGTGATCGCCACGATGAGATCCCGGACCACGTGGACGCAACGACCGGGCACGTACTCGACACCTGAGACGACAGCCTTTCCGGGCGTCAGCCCGTCTCCGGGCACCGAGACACCGACAATCGGCGTCCGCCACTGAAGCGGCCCGTCCGGCGCGACGCGCTAAGACGTCGTTTCACTTGGTAAGTCGTCCGTAGTTGATGAGGCTAGTGGCGGTGGCGGTGAAGGCGAGGAAGCGCTCGGGCTTGCGTTCGTACCGTCGGTGCAGTCGGCGGCAGGCAGCGGAGAGCCAAGGCATGGTGCGCTCTACCACCGGAGCCTCCTCTGGGGCTGGGGAGGCCGGCTGCCGAAGGCGGGCGAGCCGCAGGGCTCCAGGGCGGCGCGCCCGCGCTGAGCGGTGGCGCGGTGTCGGCGATGCGCAGCAGGGAGCTGCGACGTCGCGGACACCGGCGAACCATCCTTCCTCGAAGCGCTGCTCGGACCTGTGCGGGGTGCTGCTCTCCGAGATCGGGTGTGGGCGCCGGCCACCGCCACGGCCCAGCTTCGGCATGATGTCGTCCGCCTGCTCGTCCGCGATCCCGATGACGGCCAGGACCTGGAAACCGTGAACCGCGCTTTCGTTGCCTCGTGTTGGTGTCGGCTGGTACGGGCCAGCTCCTGGCCGTAGGTGTCGGCATCGTGTTGTTCGGTGCGCGTGCTGCGCCTTCCTGCGAGTGGCGGGCGGTGAGGTCCATCGCGGAGAACGCGCCGTCGTGGATACGCAGCGCCACCTGATCGCGGTGCGGGACGTCGACCACGTCGAGGACGGGCCCGGTGCCTCGTACGAGGCGGAACATCCCGGAGGTGTGCATGGTGTCGCCGGTCTCGCGTCGTCGAGGAGCGCGCGGACCTTCGGCTCTGGACGGGTGAGGCGGCTGGAGGTCCCGCCGTCCTCCTCGTCGGCCGCCACTGCTCGATGCTGGACCCGCCGTCCGCGACCCCCTGGTTCGGCCCGGTGCGCGACTGCCTCGTCATGGCGCACAGCACCGCCGAGCTGGTCGTGCGGGAGGGCTACGGCCCGGGCGCGGCCGTCGGCGCCTTCGACGTCGGCCTGGTGCGCTGGGGTGCTGGCGAACGCGGCGGAGCTGCCGCAGGCCGCGCGCCGGCCTGAGCACTTCGTCGACGCCCAGCAGCGGCTGGCCCGTACCGTGTACGACCTCGTCGCCGAGCCGCTGCGGGAGTTCCCCGTGCCCGTGATCGAGGAGGCCGCGGACCTCGTGCGGCACATCGTCGCCGCGATGGCCGGACGCTTCGGCGCCCCGGAGGACGAGGCGTTGGTGCGCGTGCTGGCCTTCTTCGAGGGCTGGGACCTCACCGACGACTCGGAGGTCGGCACCCTCGCCTTCATCGGCCACCAGTCGCCGGATGAGTGGGCCGGGTCCATCTACTTCGGACTCGACTTCCACGAGGTGCGGCCCGGGATGGACCCGAGCGCCCTGACGCCCGGGCCGATGCCCGACTGGTCGCCGCCGGGCCGCTGAGCACGCGGGGGCGGGATCTTCTCGTTGCCGGAGGGTCCTGACACGGGTGTCCGGTGAGGGCCTTACGTCATCGTGACGACGACCTTGCCTGCCTTCGCACGTCCCTTCTCGACGTACTCCATGGCCTCCCGGGTCTGATCGAACGGGAAGACACGGTCGACGACGGGACGGATCTTCCCGGCCTCGATGAGCGGCGTGAGTTCGCCCAGCTGGTCGCCGCTGGCCTTCATGAACAGGAACGAGTACGTCACGCCGCGGCGCTGGGCGCGGCGCCGGGTCCTGAAGCTCAGTGCGCTCATCGCCAGTCGCAGGATCGGGTTCGCGCCCAGCTCGCGGGCGAAGGCCGCGTCGGGAGGGCCTGCGACGCTGATGACCTTTCCGCCGGGCTTGAGCACCTGCAGGGACTTCTCGAGCGTCTCACCGCCGAGGCTGTCCAGAACGAGGTCGTAGCCGTGGAGGACCGTTTCGAAAGCCTGCCTCTTGTAGTCAATGACGAGGTCCGCGCCGAGCTCCCTCACCAGGTCGACCTTGGCCGTGCTCGCGGTGGCGGCCACGTGCGCGCCCAGCCGCTTCGCCAGCTGGACGGCGATGGTGCCGAGGCCGCCGGAGCCCGCGTGGATCAGGACCTTCTGGCCCGGCTGCACCTGCGCCCGTTCGACCAGCGCCTGCCACGAGGTGAGGGCGACCAGCGGGAGGGACGCGGCCTCCTCCATGGTGAGCGTGGCCGGTTTGATCGCGACGTCGTCCTGGTGGACGGCGATGAGTTCGGCGAACGTGCCGATGCGGCCCTCGTCGGGCCGGGCGTAGACCTCGTCGCCCACCGCGAACCGTGTGACGGCCGAGCCCGCCCGGACCACCACGCCGGCGAGGTCGTTGCCCAGGACGAGCGGGAGACGGTACGGCAGGATCGCCTTGAGGTCCCCGTCGCGGATCTTGAGGTCCAGCGGGTTGACACTCGCCGCCTGGATACGGACCAGGACGTCGTCGGCGCCCACCTGCGGGTCGGGCATCTCGGCGGCGCGCACGCCGGCCCTGTCGCCGTACCGCTCGATCATGAAGGTCTTCATCGTTGTCTCCGTTGCCCGTCTGCGTGGGGCAGGTCTCTGTCCGTCCCGGACTCTCCCGGTAACAGGACGCTTTGCGGGATCTACTTCGGTTCCTTGGGGCCCGCTGACGCGGGAGCGTCAGTCCACGGGTGCGGCCGGGGCGATGACACGGTTGGTGTCGCCTTCTTGGATGCCGCTCAGGGACCCGGCGATCGCCTGTGGGGGACTCCGAGGGGCACCGCGCCGACTCCCGAGAGCCGGGCGAACTGCTTGGGGGTCATTGGACGTCGTGCGCGCCCGGGCAGTGGTCGAGCTGAGTGAGGTCGCGCGGCCCGATGGCCAGGGACGAGTGAGGTCGCGGACCGGGCGGCTCGCTCCCGTACCCAGGCCATAGACACCTGGCCGGGCGTCATGCCGGTCTCCTCGGCGATGGCCAGGACGGTGTCGACGACGGCGGTCGTCTGGTCGGTGCTCTTCAATGTGGATCATCGCCCCCAGGTCGCTCAGCCGCCCCTCGGTGCTGTGCCGGTACTTTCCGGTGAGCAGTCCGCCGCCGAGCGGGGACCACAGGGCGGCGCCGAGTCCGAGGCTCTCGGCCATGGGCAGGAGCTCGCGGTCGGCGGTGCGCTCGACGAGGCTGTACTCGTGCTGGATGCCCAGCAGGGGCGCCCAGTTCTTGAGGTCTGCGAGGGTCACGGTACGTGAGACGCGCCAGACGGAGAAGTCGGACAGGGCGGCGTGGTGGATCTCGACCTCACCAGGTCGTCGAGCCCGCGCAGGATCTCTTCCATGGGGGGGTGAGCCCGTCGGGGAAGTGCGGCCGGAGCAGGTCGATGTGATCGGTGCCCAGGCGCTTCAGGCCGGCCTCCACCGACGCGACCACGGTCTCGCGGCTGTTGCCCGTCCTGGAGACGCTCGGCTGGGACGCCGCCCCGAGGGTGAACTCGGTGGCCAGGACGAAGGGCGCGGGCGGCCCCGTCCCGCGTTCCGGTCGGCGCCGATGAGCTCGCCCGTCAGGTCTTCCGACTCGCCGAACCGGTAGGTGTCCGCGGTGTCGATGAAGGTGCCGCCCGCTTCGGCGAATCGGTCGGACATGCGGCGTGCCTCGTCCGGCTCGGCGCCGGCACCCCAGCGGGTGCCGGCGTTCGCCGTGCCGAGCGCGTACTCGGACACGCGCGGTCCGGTCCGGCGGCCGAAGGCCGTGTAACGCATCAGGTGGTCTTCTCAGAAGGGGGGGCGGGAGGTGTCTCACGCCGCATTCGGCGAAGCGGCCAGGCTCTGCCTGACGTACCGGGTGGTCTCGTCGGCGAGGATCTCGGCCAGGCCCGCCTCGATGCCCTGCAGAGCCTGGGCGGCGACATCGGCGGGGTCGGCCTTCTGCTCGGCGGGAACGTCCGCGGCCATGTCGGTGTCCATGTAGCCGACGTGCAGCGCCGAGACCGTGATCCCGCGGGGCGCCAGTTCTTCCCGGGCCGCGTTCGTCAGCGCCCAGGCCCCGGCCTTGGCCGCCGCGTAGGACCCGAGGCCGGCCGGGTGCAGCCAGGACAGGACGGACAGGACGTTGAGCACGGCGCCGCCGCCGTTGGATTCGATGACGGGCGCGAAGGCCCGCGTCACGGCGAGGGGACCGAAGAAGTTCGTCTCCATCTCCAGGCGCACCGAGTCCAGGTCGCCCGCGATCAGCGGCGTGGCGGTGGAGATGCCCGCGTTGTTCACCAGCAGCGTCGCGTCGGACGCGGCACGGACCGCGGCCCGGATCGACTCCTCGTCCGTCACGTCCAACCGCAACGGGAGGACTCCGGGCAGGTCCACCGTCTCGGGGCGGCGGGCCGCCGCGTACACCTTCGCCCCCCGCTCCACGAGCTGGGCGGCCAGCTGCCGCCCGAGCCCCCGATTGGCGCCGGTGACCACCGCGACCGCGTTCTTCAGTTCCATGCCCACTCCCAGCGTTCCGGGTGCCAAGCACCCTGCGCAAATTAGATTATGACCACAATCTAAACCCTGGTCTATGATAGATGTCAAACGACATCCAAATGGGGAGGTGGCTGATGGGCCGCGTATCGCAGGCGCAAGCGGAGGAGAACCGCCGACGCGTCGTGCAAACCGCCTCCCGGCTGTTCCGGGAGCAGGGCACACACGTCAGCGTCGCCGATCTCATGAAGGCGTCCGGTCTGACCCACGGCGGCTTCTACAAGCAGTTCGCCTCCAAAGAGGCGCTCATCGACGAAGCCACCGCCCACGCGTTCGATGAACTCGCCCGGCTCCGCAACGACGGACTCGAGCAGCACGACGGGCGGCGCGACGCCGCCCAGCAGGCGCTGATCGACACCTACCTCTCGATCGAGCACCGTGACAGCGCGGCAAACGGGTGCCCCGCCGCCGCGCTCGCCGGCGACATGGCGCGCCAGCCCGGAGATCACGAGGCTCGCCGCGTCTACACCGAGGGAGTGGGCGACTTCGCCGAGTGGCTTGCCACCGAGGACCAGGACGGCATCACCCGGCTGTGCACCATGCTCGGCGCACTCGTCCTGGCCCGGGCCACCAAAGGCTCCCCGCTCTCCGAGGAGATCCTCACCGCCGCACGCGCAGCCTTGACGGCAACCAGCTGATCAGGGGCAGTCGTCGGCCACGAGGTGTTCGGCCGTGGCGCCCGCTCCGGGGGTCTGGATCCCCCTGATCAACGCGGCTCCGGTACGGGCGGTCAGCTCGGGGTCCTGGGAGAAGCACCCGAAGTGGCACCCACCCAGCGGGTTGCGGTGCAGGTTCGGATCGGGCGCGAGCCCGATGTCGGCGCCTTTGGGACGGCCTCCGAGACGAGCGGTCCTCCCAGGTCCGACAGTAGCTGTTCGTCCCATGCCGCGCCGAGGGCCGAGACGGCAGGGCGCAGAGCGGAGGTGCGCCGCTCGTCCCACGCCTCCCCTCGCACGCCCGCCGGGCCGTCGGAGCAGACCATGTCCCTGAGCCCGATCGCCTTCTCGACGGCCGTCCTCCAGGTCGCGGAGCCGGTGAGCAGACGGACCTTCTGCTCCGGACTCGGCTTCTCGACCAACCGGCCCGGGGTGTCTTCACCTATCGCTACGCCCTGCTTCCTTCCGGGAGAGCGTGTTCACGGTCCCGCGCCGGTCGGACCAGGCGCCGGGCCGGAACAGGGGAAGGCCCGGCCGCCCCCGGGATGAGCGGGGACGGCCGGGCTTCGGCGGATCTGTCGGCCCGGTCAGGGCAGACGGTGGTCTGCGTTCAGCACGGCACCGCGTTCGGGGCGGTACAGGTCGAAGCCCCGTGTGTCGCACTGCAGGCCGCCGACGATGCAGTGGTCGACCAAGGCCTTGAGGGTGCGCTCCTCCCACGCGTTGAAGAAGTCGTAGTGGAAGGAGTAGCCGCGGCCGCTGGCCAGGCGGACCTGGGACATGTCGCCGTTGACCGGCCACGCCATCTTGAACTCGATCATCGGCAGGGCGACCGGGTGGGAGGCCGGGCACATGTTGTCGTTGGTGCCGGGCTTGACCACCGGGTAGGCCATGTGACTCTGGTGGTCGGGCGTGTCGAGGTACCGGCCGTTCCAGCAACTGGGGGCCTGCATGCGCAGGTTGAGCTGTACGTCGGGGCGGCTCGGACAGCTCGCCGGGATGTCGGTGTTGAAGAAGCTGTCACCGCATTCCCAGCCCTCGACGAAGCCCTTGTGGCCGCGGAACTCCTGGGCGCTCTGCATCGGGTTGCCGACGACGAACCGCAGACCCTTGGGGAAGGGCCGCACGCTCCGGTAGTCGGTGACGCCCGCCTTGTAGTAGATGACCTGCGGGCCGACCGGCAGGATCTTCTGGTCACCCTTGTACAGCGAGGGCATCCAGTACGCGGAGGCGTCCGCGGGCGCCTTGCAGGTGGTGTTCCCTCCGTAGAGCGATCCGGTGGTGCTGGCGGCGTTGGTGGAGGTGTTGCCCATGAACGTGTGGTCGTGGGACTTGCCGAACTGGCCCGGGTAGACGATCGGGTCGTCCGGCGCGGTGTGGGTGACGGAGCAGCCGGCCTGGAACTCGTGATGGTAGGCCGGGGGAGGGGTGGCTGTGGACGGAGTGACGCCGGTGACCGGCGGGTTGGCGGGGATGTAGCCGTCTCCGTCGGCGTCGTCGCCCGACGCCTGGGTGGACACGGACATGGTGTGTCCGCTGTGAGCGTCGGCCGCGACGACGGCGGGAAGGATGCCGTTGTCTGTGCCCGCGGCCGAGGCGATGGTGCCGAGGCCGAGGACGCTGGCGATGAGGGCCGTACCGAGGAGGAGTGCGGGGAGCCGCTTAGGACTCGATCTCATGGGGATCTCCTGCCCGTGGGGGGCGCGTGGACTGCGAATGCGCCACGCGACCGGTGTGATGGGTTCCCGTGCGGTGGTGCCGGGGTGGCGGGGCCGAGCGGCAGGCCCCGCCACCCGTCATGGCGGCGTCATCAGCTGTAGACGCCGAACTCGTGGAGGGAGTAGCCCCAGTCGGTGCCGCGCGCGGTGAGCTGAAGCTTGACGTACCGGGCGGTGGCGGCTGTGTCGACGGTGTCGATGTCTCCGTTACCGGTGGTGGTGTGGACGGTCCGCCAGGTGTTCCCGTCGTCGGACACCTGGACCTCGTAGGACTTGGCGTAGGCGGGGTCCCGGACGAGCTGCAGCGTGCGGATGGGCTTGACCGAGCCGAGGTCGACATGGATCGACTGCGGGTCGCTCCAGTCGCTGGCCCAGCGCGTTTTGGTGTTGCCGTCGGTGGCGTTGGTGGCAGGGCAGGGGCAGTCGCCGTAGGAGGCCCGGGCGGAGGAGGCGGTGGTGGGCTTGTTCAGGGCGTTGTTGGTGACGGGCGGGGCGACGACCTTGACGGACTTCGTCTCGCTGTTGTCGCCCCGCCCGTCGACAATTCGAGCCGGCAGGCCTTGGCGTAAGCCGCCTCCCAGCGCAGAACCACCTGGCTGAGCGCGACGGAGCTGCCGAGGTCCACCTGCACCTACTGCCCGTCGGACGCGGCGCTCGCCCAGCGGGTACCGAGATCCCCGTCGACCGCGTCGCCGGCCGGCGTCCCGTAGTGCTCCTGGCTGGAGACCGTAACCGGCTTCCCCTGAGACAGGAGCACAGGAGCTGCCTGCGCCGCAGTCGTCGGAACCACCGCCAGGAGCGCGGCGGCCAGCGCGGTGACAACGGCACCCGCGAGACCGCGCCGTACACGCCCGCGGGCTGGTGGCGAATCCGCCAGTGGCATGCCAAATGTAGACATAAAGGGGGATCTCCTTGAAGCGGGAGAGGCATTCGGGAGAGCGCTCTCCGAAACCATGCCCTCCCTCCCGGGCGCGGTCAATAATCCAGACAACGCTTTTCCTTAATTGACTTGAGTGACGAGGGAGGTCCCTCCGAGGCCAGTTCACTCTCGCCCGGCGAGAAACCGTGCCGACCTGCGAATTCTCGTCCGCATGCCGCTCCGCAGCCACGCCAAGCCCGAGGACGCCCGGGCCGGCTCGTGCGGCGCCCAGCCGCCCCGCCCGACACCATCCTGCCCCGCCCGCTCCGGCCATCGACGTTCAGCCGTCATCACCGGCAGGAACCGGAGACGGCACAGCTCACCCACCGGGTCCTCGGAAAGCCCTGGAAAGCGGGGAGGGCTGATGCCCCTTGCCCGGGCCGGTCTCTTGTTTCAGCAGCCGGCGGGGCGGCCACGAGACACGCCTCCGGGTCGACCGGCGGAACGCAGGCACGGAGCGGTTCCTCGACCGCTGGTGGGTGTCGGACCGCCGACTGCACGGGCATTTCACGTCACGGGGCGGGAAGCCTCGACGAGCAGGGAGGCGCTCCGTCATTCGTCGCAGTCCGAACTGACGGCTCGCCCACAGACATCCGGAGCTCCGGCAACACACCCGCTCGGGGCACCACCGGCTGCCGCCCCTTGGGTGCGGGCACCCCAGTGGTCGTGCGCTCCTCGCTCTCGACCGGGTCGGTCAGAGCCCCGCGCCGGACGGACCGGCCCAGTTTCCTGAGGCGGCACGCCCCCGGACCTCCGTGGCCGCCAGTGTCGTTTCCCGACCGCTGAGTGCTTCTTACCGCCATCGCCACCGCCCGGAACTCGGCTCATCAGCGACGGCTCCCCGTACACGCGCGACGATGTCCCGTACTGATCGGCCGCCACTGATCGGCCGCCTGTCGGGAGAGGGGCACCGGCGGGAGGGGGGATCTGGTCCATGGAGTCCCCCTCGACGAAGCAGTGCGCCGCGTTTCTCTCCTGGAGGGCTGCCGACACCTCCCATGCGACGGTCGTCTTGCCGACGCCCGCACCGCCGCCGAGAAGTACCAATTCGCAAACAGGCATGGTGGGAAACCACAGCAGCTTCCCCTCGGACCGGTGCCCCCCCCATGCCGGAGAGCCGAGAGTCGCCTCTGGACGACGCGGCCGGCCATGTCGCCGACCTGGAGATCTTCGCCGTCCCCAGGTGCAGCCCCGCTATAGCAAGGCCGCAATCCGCCGGAACCCGCGACATGACACCCGTCCTGCTTCAGTCTGGCCGCTTTCCACGCCCCGCCTGCCGCGCTCACCTGGCCGAGAGCCGGAGAGCGAGCGCCGCTACCGTGTTCATTGCCCAATTCACCATGAAGCTCGGACCGTCGGCGTGAAAGAGTTCATGCTCATGTACCGCGCAGCCTTCGACAGTCGCCTCGGTAGCTTCGCCTCCGCGGCCACCGCATGATCGGAAGCCGTTCCCGGCCCGAGCTGGTTTCAGCGGTTCCGGTTCAGATTGCGGCCCGCGGAGGGAAGCGCCATCGCGGAGCTGGCGCACCTGTGGCGCGGGGCTCGACGGCAGTCCGCCCGCGCGACAGCCGCAGCGCCATGCGCTGCTCGGTGCGCGTATCGCCCAACCTCGACACCGCTGCTCCCAGACGGTCGGCGACGGCCGACCGGTCATCGTGGTCGTGGGCGCTGTGTCTCACCTGCCGGTGGAACCATCGGCCTGCTCCCGAAGAATGTCGGCATGGCCCGCATGACGAGCCGTCTCTTCGATCATGTGTACCAGTACCCAGCGCATCGATCGCACAGCCTTGGCTTTGCCTGCCGCCCGAGCGCACGAACGATCCAAGTCGTCACAACCCTTGATGATTTCGCTGGATCGTTCGATGGCACTGCGATAGGCGGCGAGAAGACTGTCCGCACTGTCACCCTCGGAGATATCCATACTGAGATCCGGCTGACCGATGTCAGCACCCGCGAAAGCCCATACGAACCAGTAGAGTTCTGCCGAAGTCAGGTGCTTGACCAAACCGAAGACGCTGGTACCAGAGGGCACCCCAGATGTTCGCCCCTGCCCGTCGTCAAGACCCTGCGCCTTCGAGGCCACTGATTCACGGACGTAGTCCAGGAAAGCAAGCAGTGTCGACTTCTCGTCGGAGTCGGTGCCAGGAGGGCTTGTATCGCGGCGTCGTTGTGTCTCTGTCACCGAGGCACCCTAGCCTGATCCACATTCGTTCCCCCGAGAGCCGGCCCGGTGATTCATCAGCGGCGGGGCTGGATCGGGGCAGGAAGGCGGTGGTTCCGGGGCGAGGCCGAAGAGGCCGTGTTTGCCCGGGTTCAGCTGGTGGCCGGAGCCGTGGCGTACTCCTCGTGGGTGACGGTCAGCCAGTGGACGACGGCGTGGTCGAGGGCCTCAAGGTCGGCCTCGCCGGAACGGAGCAGAAGCTCGCCCAGGTCGACCAGCGGTTCAATCGGGCGTCTACCGTCCATCTCGGACTGCCGATCTTCCGCGAAGCGGCCGGCCGCACGGTCACCGCAGGCGAGCGGCCAAGGGCCTGAATCGGGTCGAGACGGAGTTCAGGGATGCCCGCATCCGCTGCGTCCTGCTCCAGGGCATCGCCAAAGTGGTCGCGCTGGCGAACGAACTGGAGAAAGATTTGCTGATGCGTCGGCACGCGCGGAAGCGGAAGGGGGGCGGCGAACTCGACGGGATTGACGAGACCGTGGTGCTCCTTCGCCCCGAACGTGCTGAAGCCATCCGCCCTACCCGCCGCGTCACCGTCGACCTCGGCGTCCCCCGACCCACGACCTCCGGAGTCGCGATGACCACCTCACTCACCCCCCACACCGTTCAGCGGTTGGCAATGGTCCGGTTCCTCTTCGATCAAGGTGTCGGGCTGGCTCGGCGCGCGGAGCCCCTGTCCGCGCCAGCGGTGAACCACTTCCAGGACTCAGTCGAGATGTTTCTGCGGCTTGCTGCCGATCACCTGAAAGTCAACCTGCCCAACAACACCGCGTTCGCCGAGTTCTGGACCAAGCTGGAGCCCGCGCTGCCGGGCCCGCTGCCTAGCAAGAACGCGATGGACCGGATGAACAGGCTTCGGGTCGCCTTCAAGCACCACGGCACCGTCCCGTCCAGCACTGCCATCGAGCAGAGCCGGGCTGACGTGACCACGTTCCTGATCGATGCCACGACACTTGTCTTCAGTGTCGATTTCGAGCGCGTCGACATGATTGACCTCGTCAGGCGGCAAGCCACAGTGGACCGTCTGCGAACAGCGCAGGCACACGCGGACGCCAAGGACATCGGAGCGGGCCTTGCTGGCCTTGCGGACGCGTTCACGGAGCTCCTTGACCACTATGGACGCTCCGGGCTGCCGGAACTGTCCGGCCCCCTGCATCTGGGGCCTCGGATCGAAAAGCCGCGTCGGATTGTATATCAGGGTGAGTCGGCTTTCCTGAAGCCCTACGACCAGGGCCTCAAAGCGATCTCTGCGATGCAGGAGACCCTGCAGGTGCTGGCCGCTGGAGTTGATCACTACGAGTACGCGAGATTCAAAGCTCTGACTCCAGAAGTGCTCAGGCATACCCCCCGCATTAACCGCCGCGGGATCGTCTCGCCCTTCCACGAATCGCGTTCGGTCGAGGACTACGAGTTCTGCTACCGGTTCGTGATCAGCACAGCATTGCAAATGGCCGAGGCTGACCGAGTAATGGACTTGATGCCTGAACGGCAAGAGTACAAGTCGCGGGCCGTGGATCAGAGCCCTGGGGACAGGGTGAGGAGGGTCGCCCTTCCTCTCCCGCCCCGGCCCCCGGCGCAGGACTGCTGAACGATGAACATGCCAACCAATCGACCCCTTCGAGCAAGTTCAGAGAAGACGTGCACCAACGCCGACTGGAGCAGGTGCAGGGGGCCAGTATGGACGCATGCTGGGACTCTTTGTCGGAGCCAGTCAGGTCGCCGTCCTTGCTGTAGAACAGATCGCGGTTGGTGCTGTTCCAGTTCTCCACGACCAGCCCGTCGTCGATCTCGCGACGCAGGTCGGTGTCCGCGAGGTAGTCGCAGCTGAACGCCGTACGCACCGCCCGCCCGTTCCTCGCCGTCGGCGCGTCGGGCTTCGAACTGGACGTCGCGGGCAGGGACCACGTCGACGTTGCCGGGGGGCAGGTTCGCGGTGGCTCGGGTGATGATCGCAGGCCGGCTGCCGGGCGCCGAGGCTCGCGGTTGTCCCGCAGCGCACCCAACCCGTGCTGGTGCAGCCGAGTTGGTGTTCGTAGAAGGTGGGCCGACGCGCACGGTGACGTCTTGGGCGCGGCCGGGCCTCCAGGGCTGCGGGTTGCGTACGGGGGTGAGCGTCGCGCGGAACCGGTTGACGACGGCCTGGTCCACTGGTGAAGAGGCAGTGTTCCGCCCCTGCGCGTTTCCTCGGTGATCCTCGGATGCCATGGCCCGTCGGCCGCGCGGTCCCGCTGTGCTCCGGCGCCGTCTGCCGGCTCGCCGGGTACCGGATCCCCGGGCGGCTCCGGCGGTCTTTGGACCGGCGCGGAGTTCTTCTCGGCATGGGGACCCGTGGTGTCCTGGGCAGCACTGGCTCTGTTCACGGATACCGGTTCCGGTCCGCATGGTCTGGAGCGGTTGTTTTCTGTTTCACTGCTGCCTCGGACAGGTGTGCAGTCGGTGAGATCACCGGTTTCGGACGTTCCTCCCGGTGTGCCATGGCCGAGAGGCGCAAAAGTTCGGGGCTGGCATGTCCGGCGGCGGCCAGTAGTCTCACGCACCATGGGCATTCAGATCGATGCAGTGGTGGGTTACCCGGTCGATGATGAGGTGGAGAGGGTGCTCGGGTTGGCCGAGGCGGTCGGCGAGCCTGTCACTGTCACGTTCATGTGGGAGGGGCGTGAGGAGGCGGAACGCGTGGTGCTGGTGCCCGCGGCAACGCTGGCGCTCTGGGAGCATTGGGCCCCCAGCGCCTACCCGGCGAGTGTCGGGGGGAAAGAGAGCCGGGGTGTGGCGGAGGAGCCGGAACTGGCCCGCCCGGCGGAATTCGGCGCGTTCACGCTTTTTCGTCGTCGCGCAGGAGGGCGCACGGCGGTGGCTCGCAAAGGCGTGGTGGTCGCCGAGCTGCTGGACCCCGACGAGGCGCACTGGCTCCAGGAGACGGCCCGCAGTGTCTGGCAGGGCTTCATGGATCCCAAGCAAAAGGCGGCGTTCGAGGAGTTCCTTGCCCGGCAGGCGTGCCTCGATGATCAGTGATGTGCCGGCCCGCGCTCGTGGCTTTGACCGATCTTCGGGCTCTGGTCCGGTTGGTAGGGCGTGGCGAGGCTCGGTCCCGCCAGCGGGACTCGTGGGGGCAGGAGCCCGAAGCCTGCGCGGCCTGGCGTCTGGCGCTGGAGTGTCTTGATGAGGTTGGCTCGGTCTTTCCTGACGCCGGAGTTCCCAGGGCCGGGTCAGGCCTGCGGCGACGGCGTCATGGGCGCATTCGAGGTGCCGGGTGAGCGGCTGGGACTGGGCAGTCCGGTTGCGGTTCTGGCTGATCCGGTCCACTTCGGCAGTTGGTCACCGTGCAGGGGTGTAACCATGTGGGCGAGGGGCCGCACGTGCCGGCGGGTGTATCCGGCTCGTGTCCGTGCTGGTCATCAGAGTATTTCGCCGTGGTCGGCCCGCTGACATCCCCGTTGCGGCCGCTTTCGCCCGTGTCCCTGGCCGGAGCGAGAGGGAAGGGACGGGCGGGATGGGCGGCGCGACCGCGGCCGGGGCCGGGGCGTTTCTGCGCCCTGCTGCCGCAGTCCGACGTGCCGCCGCCGTTACTCGCCCGCGCTTCGCTTCTCCATACGGTCGAGGACGCCGGCAGCGAAGGCTTGCTGGACCTGGGTGAGTTTCCGCCCTTGGATCCCGATGACGAGGACGAGGAGTTCGGTCGGCTCCTGGGCATGGCTGAGGACCCGTTGAGCGCGCTGATCGCTGCCGAACGGCGCTCTGGAGCCGAGCGTGGTCGGTGGGTCAACGAGAACGTCGTCCAGGACGAGTACGGCGACTTCGTTCGCGCGGGACGGTCGCCGTGGGCTTCCCCTGACGGTCATCCGTGGTCTGCCGTGCCAGACGATCTATGAACCCGGGCGGGTGATCAGGCGGCCCGGAGCCAGTCCCGGTAAGCGAGAGCGAGGTCGTCATCCCGACGGATCCCGCGTTCGAGGGCGGAGAGTGTGGCCTGCCAGACGCCGAAGTGGCCTGCTGCGGCGGTAGGGGTGATGTTCTTGGACTGCCGCAGAGGTCGCAGGCCGGCGATGGCGGGAACGGTGACCGGGGGCGAACACCGGAACATCTCCCGGGCGATGGCCCGCTTCAAGAGCCGGATGATCCCCTTCTTCGTCCGACCGGCGGCGTTTGCCGTGCCATGCAATCGCGGGGGCGGGATTCTGCTGACATGCGGCCCAGTGCGATGCGATGGAGAGCGGCGTTGGCTGCTCGGTCGCCGCCTCGTGAGAGGCGGTGCCGGCTGGTTCTGCCGCTGGAGGCGGGGACCGGCGCGGCCCCGCAGAGCGCGGTGAAGGCGGCCTCGGTCCGTATGCGTTCGCGGTTGCCCTCCGCCGTGATCAGCAGTTGGGCCGCGGTGTCGGGGCCGACTCCATAGGTGGCCCGTAAACCGGGATTGTGTACGGTGACCTCGCTGTCCAGGGCTTTGGTCACGACCGGGTGCCGTGCGGCCGAGCGGCGCGGGTGATGTCGGCGCCGTATGAGGACGCGCCTTCCACGCCGATCGCGATCACGTGGCCGTGGGCATCCAGGAAGGCCAGGGCGACGGCATACCCGGCGGGCCGTGGTGACGAACTCCGCGTCTGCTAGGCGGCCGCCATTGGCGCGGATGACGGCACCGTGGAAGGTGTCGGCATCGGAGTCGACCCCGCCGAACACAACCTGGTCCGCGGTGTCCGCTCCGCGTCTCTGATGCCATGGTGCTGATGTCTTCCCAACCGGAGGCCGGCACCGGCCGGGTGGCGCAGACAGGACATAGAGGGGCTTCTGACCAAGCTCCTATCAGGTCATGTTCCGCCCGGCCGGAGCCATGAGAACAGGGTCCGGCGGCCGGACAGAACAACGGGAGGACAAGCCAGCAGGGCGTCGGTCAGCGCCCGAGCCACGACCACCGGAACCTGAGTATCAGGCGGTACCTGCCGGGAGCCCGCGCGGTCTGCAAGGTGCGACGCCGCGACATCACCGAAGCCGTGGTGGGTGTGATCACCGGCACCGTGCGCCCGCCGCAGACGCTCGTGCTGGGCCGCCTCGACGAGACCGGAGGGCTCCGGCAGGTCGCCCGGTACGCCGCTGCGCCCGGACGCGGCGCGTGACCTGGCCGAGCGGCTGACCCAGCAGGGCCCCGGCACCCGTGGGAGGGCGTACGGTTCACGACCTCCTGGGGGTCGCTGACGACGCTCGACGTCGTGCTGGTCGAACCGGAGCTGGTCGCCGAGATCATGGTGGGCACGGTGCTGGAGCGCGGCTCGTGGTGGCACCCGGTGCGCTTCGCCCGGCTCCGGTTGGACGTTGCGGCCACGGACGTCCGCCCTTCGGTGCGGGCGCCGAGCCCGCCAGCGGCTGACCGCCCTCCCGCCGCCTCCGAAGCGGTACGGCGTCATGGGCCGGTGAGGATGTCGTGGGTGCCGATCCCGTGCGCCGGATGACGTGCTGCACCCCCTGGGCTATCGCGGGCCCGTACTGCCAGGTCGTGGCTCTGTCCATTGAGAACGGGACAGCAATTCGTCACTGGTTCGGGAGGCATGGGGCCACCGAGGCGGAGACGGATTGTTCACGAGTTTCGACAGCGCCCCGCCTTCGTCGTGCACCCGATCGTGCTCGACCAGGAGAGCCTGTCCCGTGGGACCCGACCAATATCGCCTGGCGGATCGGTGTCCGGGTCGGGCAGGGTGCGGGGTGATGAGCGATGAATACGAGATGTCATACGCCCGCCCCGACTCCGTCGAGGGTCTGCTGCAACGGGGGCGTGGCCTGGGCGCGGTGCGAGCGCTCCAGGACCCGCGGCGATCTGCCGTGTTGGTGTATGACGGGATCCGCCGGGACTGGCGGTGGGACCAGACCGACGAACGGTCTCTGTACCTGGCGCGGCTGGTCCATGATCTAGACCTGTCCCCCACGCCGATCGTTGACCAACTGGCGGGGGATGAGGAGGCTTGCTTGCGGGCCTGTGAGGTGCTGGAGCTGCTGGCCCTGGCCGGATCGGTCGAGGCTAGAGAGGGGCTTCGGGCGTATGTCCGCCAAGGCGAGCACTGGGTCCGCGTACTGGAGTCGATATCAGCCGGCTGGCCGGCGGAGTGGTGGGAAGACCTCGGTGACGTCGCACGCGCCCGGATCGGCGCAGAAGCGGAGCTTCCGTGGTTCTCCGAGCCGTGGACGCGGTTCGGTGTCGAGGTCCAGAGCCATCCGTTCGTTCCGCGGCCGTCACTGGCCGGGCTCAGCACCGCAGAGCTCCTTGCACTGCTCGCCGACACTCGCACGGAAGACGCCACGAAGGTCGACGCGCTACGTGCCCTGAACGGCCGAGAGCCTGCTGAGGGGCTGATCCCGCTGGTTCCCTCTCTGGGCACGTCGGACGGCCGCAGGCCCTTGCCCCTGCTCGGGAGGGCAGTTGAGTGCCTGGGTACTCTCGCCGTACCGGCAGCACACGGCTGGGCACAGGAGGACCGCCCCTGGCTCGCTCAGCTGGGTGCGGACGTCCTGGTCGACCATGCCGGCCCCGAGGCTTTGCCGGGGCTGGTGGACGAACTCGTCGAACAGTGGACGGCGCGGACTTGGTGCGGTCCCGACCGGACGGCCCGGCGCCTGGCCCGGTTCGGACCTGACGCCTCCGGCGCGGTGCCCTACCTGCGGCGCTTCTGGCTGGGCACCCCGCACTCCTACGAGCGGGCCGCGTACCTGGAGACGTTGGCCGCTATCGATCGGGACGGCCTCGAGTACGTGTATACCGAGTCTCTCTGGGACTGCGAGGAGACGACGCGGCTGCTGGCGATCACCTCGGCACCCACCAGCCCGGAGACCCTGGGCCGGATCGCCGTACTGCGCGATGATCCGATGGAGACGACGGAGGTGAGAGCCGCGGCCCGAGCACGGCTCGTGACCCCTATCGGCCGACTGTCCTGACCCTGTTCGAACGAGCCAGCCCGACCTTCAGGGCGCCTCCCTTTCTCGTGAACAACGGACCCGGCCTGATCCGGGCGCCTCCCGAGCCGCTGGAACAAACGCTGTCGAGATTCACAGATCGCCCGTCCGTTGCCGTCCCAGGTCAGCTCGAAGACGCCGGGTGCGCTGCTGACGCGCTTCGCGCGGAGGCTGACGCGGAAGCGCCCGCGTCCGGTGCGCAGGTCCTCGACGAATGCGGCCACGGTCTGATGGAAGCGGCGGGGTGAGGTGGTGAAGGTCGGCGGTGAAGCGGGGCAGGGCCTCGTAGGTGGGCACGGCGAACTTCTCCAGGACGCACGAAGCCCCCGGCCGGTGGCCGGGGGCGGTGGTGGCTGTTCGTGTTGCAGGGCGTCGGTGACGTGGTGTGCTCTGCGGTTGCGGGTGGTTGGGGCAGTCGTGCGCTCGATGACGGTGGAGTAGGCGGGAGTGGAACTCCGGGGCGGGCGGGGCTCATGGGGGCGGGGCGCAGCATTCGCACGGCACCATCAGCTGTCGCCGTAGTGGTCTCGCATGACCTCCACCCACTGCGCGGGCCAGGCCGCCTGGCAGCCGGAGGCTCGGGGCCCTGTGACGCGCTCGGCGACAGGGAAGTCGGACTGCGCAGAGCGCGCCTGGAGCACGTCCAAGAGCAGCGGGGCGTGGCAGAGAGGGCAGGGCTCGCCGTACCTGGTGGTGTTCATGCGCGGGAGGGTGCACACGTCGGCGGCTTACCGTCTTGGGCTGCCGGGACGGCCCGTCTGGCGGGCGCTCCGATAAGGACCTGGTGATGGCTTTCCGCCCGGCGGGAAGGACCCCGGATCGTGCTTTACGCAGGTCAGAGCGGTTTTTCATGGGTCGGTGATCAGCAAAGCGGAGGTCCGCCCGGGTGACGTGGCGGTACTGCTTCCGTGGCGTGATGGTCGGCGACGGCCACCGCCGGGCGGGTGCGCCGCTGCGCGCCCCTCAGGCGAAGCCGGTGTCCCGCCCGGCGTGTGGAAGGGCCGGGGCCTGAACGCGCTCGGCCTGACGGCTGGGCACGTGATGACCGAGCGGCAGGCCGAGCTGATCCTGGGGGAGGGCCGGCACTCGGACGCCGACCGGATCGAGCACGAGCGCCTGGAGGCGGGCGACTATTCGGCGAAGGTACATCGGGTGACGGTGCTGGGCAGGCCCGTCGAGCACAACCAGTCGCCCGAGACCGACGACGCCAAGGAGCGGACGGCTTGGCTGGGGATGGACCTGGTGCTCCGGGCCCCGTCGACGGCGCACATCGCGTAGGCGCTTTGGGGAAGACAAGACCCTCCAGGTGCTGGAGCTGTGCCAGGACATCGCCCGCCCTTCGCGCTCCGGCAGAGTCACGACCTCGTTGCCCCTCAGCAACCCCCTTTGTGCCGGGCGACCCTATCGGCGCAACGCAGGCGCCAGCCACGCCTTTCCGAAACTCGCAGCTGAGGGCGTCCTGCCGCATACGCCGCCGATGTACCGGCGGCTGTCCTCGCGGCTGGCCCAGGCCCGGCGGGAGGGCCGCTTCCCCGATCTGATCGACACCACCGCGAAGTCCATGCCCTGCCGGCCTGGCCGGACGCGGACGCGTTCGTCGCCGAGATGCCCGCCTGGTTTCGCCTGGACCGCACTACGGGCTGGAACTAGCGCGTGTCTCTTTGATGGGTTGATCAGTTGATCGGATGTGTGTGTCCGATTAGTGATCACTGATGCCATGTGGGACCGGATCGAGCCGCTGATGCCGACCGATCCGGTCCGCGGCCGGCGATGGGCCGACCACCGCCGCACCCTTGAGGCCATCGCGTGGAAGTACCGCACCAACTCGCCCTGGCGGGAGCTGCCCGACGAGCTCGGCCCGTTCCAGACCGCCCACAAACGCCTGATCAGATGGGCCGTCGACGGCACCTGGGAGAGGATCCTTGCCGCCGTCCTGTCGGCGGCGGATGGTGACGACGACATCGACTGGACGGTGTCCGTGGACTCCACCGTCGTGCGGGCTCACCAGCATGCCGCCGGAGCACGCAAAAAGGGGCGGCCCGTCCCGGCGAGCCCGCTGATCACGCTCTCGGACGCTCCCGCGGCGGACTGACCAAGGTCCACCTGGCCGCGGACGGCGGTGCACGGCCGCTTGCCTTCACCGTCACCGCAGGCCAGGCCGGTGACGCACCCGCTTTCGAAACGGTGATGTCCCGCATCCGCGTGCCCCGCAGCGGCCCGGGCCGGCCGCGAACGAGGCCCTTCGCCGTGCTGGCCGACCGTGCCTCCTCGTCCCGCGCCATCCTCTGCCACCTGCGGCGGCGCGGAATCCGAGCGGTCGTTCCACAGCCGTCCGACCAGATCGGCCACCGCCTGCGGCGGGGCAGCCGAGGCGGCCGACCGCCAGGCTTCGACCGTGAGGCCTACAAGCAGCGGAACACCGTCGAACGGTGCATCAACCGCCTGAAGCAGTGGCGCGGCCTGGCCACACGGACAGGCAAACTCGCCATTGCCTACCAGGCCGCACTCCACCTCGCAGGCATCCTCATCTGGACCCGACGCTGACCAAAGAGACAGAACCCAGCCCCCGGGTGCCCCGGCCACGCGGCCGGGGCACCCGCACGTCAGGACGTCGGGACGGTGACCGAAGCAGCGGAGTATTCGCCGTACCAGCCGCGGTACGGCGGGTTGAACTTGCCTCCAGCCTGTGTGCCGAAGATGTGCACGGCCATCGTGGGCTTCTCCTCCGGGGACGTGACGGCGTACTTGTACACGGAGGCCAAGTCGTCGCGCCCGTCGCCGTCGAAGTCGCCGCTGGTCAGCTGCATGCTCTTGGCGGACCCCCAGCCGAGCTCCCTCCACCCCTGGAGAGGAGCGTTGAAGGCGCCGTTGGCCTGCGAGATGAAGGTATGCACGCCGACCGAGCCGTCCGCGTAGTCGTCCAGGGCGCCGATGTCGTCGCCGCCGAGACCGTCGAAGTTGCCGCTGACGATCGTCGTCCGCTCACCGCCACCCCAGACACCGGCCTCCACCCTCCAGGAGCCGAAGGAGGCATTGAAGGTGCCGTCCGCCTTCGCGGTGAAGGTGTGGAGGCCGAGATCGCCGTCGGCGTAGGTGTACAGGGCGGCGATGTCGTCGCGCTGATCGCCGGTGTTGAACTTGCCGCTCACGATCTTCATCTGGCTCGTTCTGCCCCAGCCGGGGAGGCTGTCGAATGCGCGCACCGGTCCCGTGAACGTGCCGTCGGGCTGGGCGAAGAACGTGTAGAACGACCAGTCGTCGCCCGCGCCCGCGCGGGTGTAGAGCGCGGCGACGTCGTCCCGCCCATCGCCGTTGTAGTCACCACTGGTGAGACGCATGTCGCTGTAGTCGCCCCAGTCGGAGTTGGCCTTCCAGGACTTCACGCCCGGGAAGTAGCGGCCGTCGGGCTTGCCGACGAACGTCTCGAAGGAGAACGACTTCTTGCCCTCGGCATCGAGGCCGTTGTCGTTGAGGGTGACGATGTCGAGTACGCGGTCGCCGTTGAAGTCGCCCTTGACGGACTTACGGGAGAGCGCGACCGGGCTCTTGAAGTCGGAGTGCTTGGGGTTGCGGAACGTGTTGTACGTAGTCGCCCCGAAAGTGAACGGCTGGTTCATGCCCTTGTCGTTGACGCCGCTGTACTCGTACAGGAACGGGATGTCTGTCCGATTGTTGAGGGTCAGATCGTTCTGCTCGCGCAGCCAGTCCCAGTTGGCCTTGAACTCGAGGTAGATCCGCGGATCGGTGATGCGCAGCGCCGACTCGTCGGCGACCCCAACGGCCGTGTTGTTGAAGTTGTCGGAGCCGGTGTGGACGACACGGTGT
Organism: Streptomyces sp. SP18CS02; assembly: GCF_036322365.1. Classification (NCBI taxonomy): domain Bacteria; kingdom Bacillati; phylum Actinomycetota; class Actinomycetes; order Kitasatosporales; family Streptomycetaceae; genus Streptomyces; species Streptomyces sp. SP18CS02. Next base: position 41,340 of record NZ_JAQYXC010000275.1, on the reverse strand, counting down.
TCACCGTCGGCGTCGTCCCAGGACAGGAGTACGTACTTGGAGTGCAGTCCGCCCGAGACCCCGTTGAGCTGGTTCGTCGTGACCGTCCACAGCTGGACGTCCCGGTCCGGGTGCGCCGCGTTCGGTTCCAGGGCCACCGCCTTCGCCGAGGTGCCGGCCGTCACGATCCGGAACTTGCACCGCTTGCCGTTGGCGCCGACCTCGTCGACCTTGGCGAGGAGTGCGTTGTCGACCTCGATGCGACCGCCCCACGAGGCCATCGCGATGTGGACCTCCGGGCCGGTGGAGCAGTCGAGCGCCTTGATGCTCCTGGCGACCGGGTCGTTGAGCACGCCGCTGTCGCTCCTGGCCTTCCGCGGGTAGCGCCACGCGGCGACCGTGCCCCCATGGCCGCTGAAGTCGCCGGTCCCGGCGGTGTCGACCTCCGGCCAGAGGCTGTTGGCCCCGCCCGCGAGCTCCTTCGCGCGCATGGTGTTCCAGGTGTGTTCGTACCCCTGGTAGATCTGCGCGTCGCCCGAGCTGATGACCATGTTGTCCGCGAGCCCGGGAGTGCTGCCACCCAGGTTGTGCGAGGACTGGACCACGACGTTCGTTGTCGTTGTCTTCGTCTGGCCGTCGTACAGCTCGCTGAATAGCCAGAACTTGTCGTGATTGATCTCCTGGGTCTGCATGCAGCCCCGATTGCAGAGGACCACGCGCGGCTTGCCGTCCGGGGCGTTGCCGAGAGCCTGCGCTAGGCGGGCGGCCTCCGGGACGATGGTCGTTACCGGGGGGATCGGCTCCGTCGAGGAGCCGTCGCACCTGGACCTGAACTCGCCCCATGGGCAGCGCTCGCTCAGGACCCGCACATCGACCTTCCTGTCGTTGGCGGCGGTGATGAGCGCGTTGTTGACGTCCTTGTCCTCCATCTCGTACAAGGACACCCGGATGCTGGTCGTCGAGGTCGCCTGGCCGATCAGCTTCAGGAGCCGGTCCTCGATGGCCCGGTCATGGCCGGCGGTGCCTCGCGGAGTCGGCTTGTTGAACACCACCTCCAGCGACGGCGCGGTCTCCGCCGCCGCCGACGGCGCCGATATCGACACGACAGCCGCTGTCATGGCGCTCAGCGCCAGCGCGGCAAGTCTTCTGATTCTCAAAGATCCACCTCAGTGCCGTTGACGTCTGCGGCCCGCCGGAGCCCGGCGGGCCGCAGAATCTTGACGGAACGTTACGACATGGAGATGACAAGGTGGGCGCGGTCCCGGCCGAGGGCGTCCACCCGGGCGTCCGCCTCGTCGGATTCGCCGACCCAGCGTTCAGCCCCGGCCCCGGCCCCTGCCCCGGCCCGGTCCTTGCCGAAGCGGACGTGCAGCTCGACGGGCTGGGGGACGCGGCGGCGGTCGTCGAGGTCCAGTTGGTTCGGCGGCTGCTCCCGCCTGGCGGGACGTGCTGCTGATCGGCCTTTTCTTGCAGTTCAGAGCCGTGTGGCGGGCTCTGCATGACAGTGGAGATCAGGGTCATCCGGGCCGGTCAGATGTACCGCTACTACTTCCGCGAGACCGTGGTCGGTGACGGCCGCCGCCCGGCCCGCACGCCGCTGCGCGAAGCCCAGGAGCAAGCCGGGGTCCCGGCCGGGCGATGGATGGGGCGCGGACTTGCCGTGCTCGGACTCGCGCCGGATGAGGAAGTCACCGAGGCGCAGCTGCGGAACCTGTTCGGTGAACGGGGCCGGCACCCGGGCGCGGACCGGATCGAGGCCGACCGGCTCGCCGCGGGCGACTCCCCGAAGGAGGCGTTCAAGGCCGGCGCCCTCGGTCGCCGGGTGACAGCCACGGGGGTCGATTTCGTCTTCCGCCCGCAGCCGACGATCTACCTCCTGTGGGCCCTGGGGGATGAGGAGACCCGGCGGGTGATCGAGGCCGCGCACGAGCGGGCGAGCGTACGGGTGCTGGAGTGGATCGAGGACGAGGTCGCCGTGATCCGGTACGGCAAGGACGGCATCTATCGGGTCCGGCCGCCGGGCGGTCTGGTTGCCGCCCGCTTCCGCCACTACGAGGCGCGTTCCGGGCGGCCCTTGCTCCATGACCATCTGCTTCTGGGCGTGAAGGGGCAGCGCTTGGACGGGAAGTGGGGCTCGATCCACACCACGGCCCTGTACGAGAACACCGTGGCGGCCTCCGCGCTCTACAACGAGCTGGTCGCCTCCGAGGTCTGCGAGGCGCTGGGGCTGGCGACCGAGCCGCGCATCGTCACCCCGGGGCGCCGGCCGGTGATGGAGATTGCCGGGGTGCCCAACGAGCTGATCCGCTGGACCTCCCGGCGCAGCGACCAGATCGCCGCCTGCCTGGCAGAGCTGGAGCACGAGTACGTCACCGCCGTCGACGACGACGGCGAGCCGCGGTTCCTGCCCGTGGTCTCCGAGCGGGCCCGCGCCAAGATGAACCAGATCGCCGCCCGCAAGACCCGCCCGCCCAAGCAGAAGACCCGGCCGCTCGCGCAGCTGCGCGCGTGGTGGAAGGCGAGCGCGATCCTCACCTCCCGTGTGGCCGCCGGCGTCATCACCTCCCTCCTCGAGCACGCCCGCGCCGCGGCCGCCGCGATCCGGGCCCGCGTCGCGGCCGTGGTCGACATAGCGCTGGCGGCCGTCGACGTCGCCGCGACCGTGTTCGTGATGAACGACGGCGGCCGCTTCCACCGCCGGCACCTGCTCGCCGAAGCCCGCCGCCATCTCGCCCTGGTCCTGCGCGGCCGCCGCCGCGACCCCGGCCTGGACGAGGAGATCGTGGCGGCCGCCATCTCCACGCACTGCCTGGACATCAGCGAGCCGAAGACCACCGTGGGCCTGCTGGCGGACTACCGCCTCTACACCGCCCGGTGGGACCTGGCCGACCTCCCCGCCCGGCCCCGCCCACCCACTTCCGCGCCCGATCCGGACCGGCAGCCCCCGGCCGATCCCGGCGAGCCGGCTGCGCTCCGGCCGCCGGGCCAGGATGCGGGGGAGTGGGAGATCCCGCGCATCCCACTCCAGTACGACCGGGCCGTCCTCGCCGGTGCGGTGGTGCGGGAGAAGCTGCGCACCACCACTACCGCCGCTGTGCGGGGCCGGGCGTACGACGTCGTCGCCCACCAGCAGGCGGCGATGCCCAAGCAGCTGCTCGCGCTCGAGCCGGCCGACGTCCACCGTCCGGGAGTGGACGCCACCGTGCTCGGCATCCACTCCACCGAGTGGAGCCCACCGGGTGGAAGTGGACGCCATCGACGGGGATGGGGCCGCGCATCCACCCGGTGCGTTTCTCCTTGACCTCGGCTCAGGCCAAGGGGAAATGCACCGCCTCCCTCCACCGCACCGCGTCCACCCGGTGCGCACCACTCCCGCGCGCCGGCCGCACCGGTGCGCGCACCGCCCACCGAGTGGTGCGCACCGGATGGACGGTGGTGCGGTCAGCGGTGCGCTCCGGGTGCGGAGTGCGCCGCGTGGGGCAGCGAGAGGTGCTCGTCGCGCATCGCCTCCAGGGTGGCGCGGGTGTCTCCGTGGTCGTCGGGGTCGGGGATGACGTTCTCGATGAAGCGGATGATGCTGCGGGCGATGCCGGGCACCGCCGTGGTGGGGGAGTCGCGCGCCCAGTCCCGCAGCGCGGACAGCAGCACGCACCCGACCTCGTCCAGCACGAAGGAGTCCGCGCACAGGTCTGCGTCCTCGTCCAAGGCCGTGACGGGCCAGATGATGTCCTCGGCCAGCCGCAGCAGGACGAACGCCAGCTCCGGGTCCGCTTCCGCCCGCCCGGCGACAGCGGCGCCGCCACCCATCTGCAGCGCCAGGAGGTAGTCGAAGCCCCGCTCCACCTGCTCGGGCGTCAGCGGCGTACGGGACGGGATCAGGTACGGCATGAATCTCTCCTCACGATGACCGCCATGCGACTCACGGCGTCGTCTTCGTATGGTCGGCGCGCTGCCCTGTGGACAGAGGGACGGAGAAATCTCCCCCCAACTCGAACCGGACGAATCGGTACTGCAAGGGCCAAACGACGCTGATCTGACGGTTCCATTTTGATCTCCGACCGCCGTTTCGCCTCACTTCGCAGCAACTCAGGCGGAACGTCGGCAAAGGACGACGACGGGGAGTAGGCGAGCCGGGCCGTGACCCGTCGCGCAGTCGGGACCAGAGCGACAGGCAAGTTCGGAGAAGCGAGCGTGCTCGTGCTTGCAAGGGGCTCCGTAGGGTCGTCCGCAGGTGCCCGGTGACACTTTGTGGAGCTCGAGGTGCTGCTGGAAATCGTGCGTGATCTGGTGCCACGGAAAGCCGACCACGCGCAGCCACCGTCACCACCGCAGCAGGTCGGAGACGTCGTAGCTGCGGACGCTTCCCGGGCCGGTTGTACCGGGGTGACGAAAGCGATCAGGTACCGGGCGTACAAGATCGACGGCCCGCTCCTTATCGGAGGTCATCCACGGCACCACACGCATACCCACTGTGGCAGGCGATCGATCGGACATCGCGAAACAACCCTGCAAAAGGGTCGTCAGTGGACAATCGGCAAAACGCGAGTTCGCCGAGGTAGACCAAGTCGCAGAGGCGCTTTCCTGCCGTGGTGTCCGCAGAATTCAGACCATTCGAGATGCGATCCAGGATGACTCCGTGGGCGCAATGCCCACAATTTCACCGCCCTTTGACGTCTTCTGTCAGCCCGTCAGCTGTCAAAGCTGGCCTACTTCAAGCCTCTGATCGGCCATCGCTTGACGGTCCTCGATCAAACGTTCATATTGAATGAATTCTGTAAGGATCATGTAAATGGGTGGGGACCTGTATGCGTGCGAGCTGGCGACATATGCGCCGAAGACTGGGGGCATCGGCAGCCATCGCCGTGGTCGCCTCGGTTGTTCCTTTGACGGCGGGGACACCCGCACAGCCAAGACCCCGGCGCCGCCGCCAGGGTCATTGCAGGCTGCGTCCGCTCTGGCAGCGGAGACCGGTGAGCAGGTCGAGGTGGTGGCTGAGCGCTCCGAGTACACGCGGACAATGGCGAATCCGGACGGCACGTACACGCTGACTCAGTCGACGACTCCGCAGCGTGCCCGTGCCAAGGACGCATCCTGGCGAGACATCGACGTGGCGCTGGAGAAGCGTACGGATGGCGCGGTGGGCCCGAAGGCCACGGTGGTGGACCTGTCCTTTACCGATGGCGGCAACGGTGAGGACCTGATCCGCCTTGCCTCAGAGCGTGGAGCGCTCGAGCTGGGGTGGCCGAAGGCCCTGCCTGAACCCGTCCTCGACGGTGCCATGGCTACATATCCCGAGGTCTACAAGGGGGTGGACCTGCAGCTGACGGCGACGGCAGAGGGCTTCCGCGAGGTCCTCGAGGACTCCAACGACACCCTTGCCTCATCGACGGCATACACGCCCGCCGCGGTGGGGCCGGTGACCGAGACCAGCGTCGTCAACGCGAAATCGCACACCACCACGACGGTCCATGACTTCGCCACGAGCGCGGCTCTGAAGGCCACCGATGCCAACGGCAAGATCACCGAAAGCGAGTACGACGGCCTCGGCCGGGTGGCCAAGGTCTGGCTGCCCAATCGTTCCAAGGAACTAGGACCTGTCTGATAATTGATCTTGTGGTGGGTCGTGGTGAGTTGACGGATGCGGCGTGGGAGCGGATAGCGCCGCTGCTGCCGGGTGTTGACGGGCGAGGGCGCCCGTGGCGGGATCACCGGCAGGTGATCAACGGGGTGTTGCGGCGGTTGCGGACCGGTGCGCCGTGGCGTGACCTGCCGGAACGCTATGGGCCGTGGCAGACGGTCTATGAGCGGTTCGCCCGCTGGGAGGCGGACGGCACCTGGGCCCGCCTGCTGGAGCAGGTCCAGGTCCGGGACGACTCGGTCGGAGCCATGGAGTGGACGGTTTCGGTCGACTCCACGATCAACCGAGCCCATCAGCATGCTGCCGGAGCCCGCAAAAAGGGGCGGCGGCGGGGGACGAACTGGAAGATCCGGCATGCGCGACGGCTGGCCAGGCGCTCGGCCGGTCCCGTGGCGGGCTGACCACCAAGGTCCATCTCGCCTGCGACGGCCGTGGCCTGCCCCTGGCCGTCGTCGTCACGCCCGGCAACGTTAACGATTCCACCGTCTTTGGCGAGATCATGGACGGCGTGAGGGTGCCCCGGACCGGGGCCGGCCGGCCCCGCCGCAGGCCCAGCGCGGTCATCGCGGACAAGGCGTATTCGTCCCGGGCGATCCGCCAGTCCTTGCGGCGCAGGGGTATCCGGGCGGTGATCCCGGAGCGGGCGGATCAGAAGGCCAACCGCCTGCGGCGCGGTCAGACCGGCGGCAGGCCGCCGGCCTTCGACCGGGAGCTTTACAAGGCCCGCAACGTGGTCGAACGCTGCTTCAACCGGCTCAAGCAGTTCCGCGCGATCGCCACCCGCTTCGACAAACTGGCCACCCGCTACAAGGCCGGACTCCACCTCGCGGCACTCATCCTCTGGCTCCGCGAACCCGCCCAAGATCGTTTGTCAGACAGTGCCTAGGACCGGCCAAGGGCTACGGGCAGGGACTGCTCACGCTGGCCCCGGTGCGGGCGGAGACGGCGGTGCCACGTGGCTGAACCGTGGTGGCGGACCGGCCCACAAGAAGTGCACCGGCTGGAGGACCGCGTCTCCAGCCTGTACGTCGAGCGCTGCCACATCGACCGCGACGACAACGCCGTCGTCCTCGTCAACAAGACACGCGTGGGGCACGTCCCGGCAGCCTGGCTCGCTGTCCTCCTCATCGGCCCCGGCAGCCGCATCACCCACGCAGCCACCACACTGCTCGCAGACTCCGGCACCTCCCTGTGCTGGGTCGGCGAGCAGGGCGTCCGTCTCTACGCCTCGGGTCACGGCGCCGCGCGCGGATCCCAGCTGCAGCTGCGGCAGGCATGGCTCGTCACCCGGCCCAAGGAACGCGTCGCGGTCGCCCGCCGCATGTACGACATGCGCTTCCCCGGTGAGAGCACCGCGGGCCTCACCCTCCAGCAGCTACGAGGGCGCGAAGGCACCCGCGTCCGCCGGCTCTACGCCCATCACTCCCAGCGCACTGCAGTGGCCTGGACCAAGAGGGATTACAAGCCCGGAGACGCCTTCGCCGCAGGTGATGACGTCAACCGGCTGCTCTCCGCCGCGAACTCTGCCCTGTACGGCATCTGCCACGCCGTCATCACCGGAATCGGCGCCAGCCCAGCTCTCGGCTTCGTCCACACGGGATCCGCACTCTCCTTCGTCCTGGACATCGCCGACCTCTACAAGGCCGAATACACCATCCCGCTCGCATTCGACCTCGCGGCCAAGGGCCTGACCTCAGAACGAGACGCACGTACGGCACTCCGCGATGCGCTGGTGCGCGGTAAGTTGCTGCCCCGCATCGTCGACGACATCAAGAACCTCCTGGTTCCACAAGGCGACACCCTGCTGGAGGAAGAACTGGGAGGCTTGTGGGATGACGGAGACGGTGTCGTCAGCGGCGGCCGCAACTGGGGGGACGCCTTGAGCGCCGACAGTCACCTGGACGTCATCCCGGACACGGGCGGGAGCTCCGTCCCGTGAGCGCTGCGACGACGGTCGTGGTCCTCATCGCCGCCCCTCCAGGTCTCCGGGGCCACCTGACCCGTTGGTTCATCGAGGTCTCACCAGGCGTCTTCGTCGGAAGCCCCAACACGCGCATCCGCGATGGACTCTGGAAAATCCTTGCCGACCGCATCCGGGACGGCCAAGCAGTCATGATCGAGCCCGCACAGACCGAGCAGGGATGGACGGTGCGCACAGCCGGTCAAGACCGTTGGACACCCACCGACTTCGACGGACTGACCCTCATGTCGAGGCCGAGAGGAAACGCCCACGAAGCATGGACGGCCGCGAAGCAAGTGAAGGAAAACGGCATGATCACATGACAACAGGCCAGGTCAGCAAGTGTCGTCCCCGCGCCTGCGGGGGTAGTCCGCCCAACAACAAGAGTCAGTCCATCAACCAGGTGTCGTCCCCGCGCCTGCGGGGGTAGTCCTGCACGCTCCAACGGGCGTACCAGCGCCTGACCGTCGTCCCCGCGCCTGCGGGGGTAGTCCCTGCGGGCTTCTCGTCGGACGTTGCCTTGCTTGGTCGTCCCCGCGCCTGCGGGGGTAGTCCGGGGCCCTGGAACCAGTCGGTGATCTCGGTGGCGTCGTCCCCGCGCCTGCGGGGGTAGTCCCGTCTCCTGAACGGGGTCGGGGGAACGTTCCGGGTCGTCCCCGCGCCTGCGGGGGTAGTCCTTCTCGATCTCGGCCAGCCGGGCCCGGTAGCACGTCGTCCCCGCGCCTGCGGGGGTAGTCCTGTCACGTTGAACGTGGCGAATGTCAGAGCAGCGTCGTCCCGGCGCTTGCGGGGGTGGTCCCACCACCCCGCCAGAGCCCGGGCTTCCCGCCCGGTCGTCCTCGCGCCTGCGGGGGTACGGCCTCGGTACTAATAGGGGCTCAATATTCAACTGTCGCCAGTTCCCGTGGAACCCGGCGTGCTAGTGACTTTGTGCGATCCCCAGTGAGCGTATCGGCTCCAGGTTTCGCCGGTCTCCCTGATCAGGCGGGTGGTGGTCTCGTCGTGATAACTGAAAGCGTCCGCGACGACGGAAGGGGGCACGATCGTCACACGTCCACTGCTGACGAGCCCGCAGGCGAACATCCAGCTGAGCACGTTTATCTTCGCCAGGAGTGCCTCGAGCTGTCCCCATTCTTACTGAGAGACCTTCCAGTGCGCGGACGTGGTCAAGGAGCGGATGCGGCTCAAGGCTGCCTCCCGCGCCGAGGTGACGGTTACCACGGCAGAGTTGAGTACCGCCGCCTGAGGGTAACGACCCGGGAGTCGTACGAGGTCGGCTCGCCTGGCTGTCTGGTGTGGTCTTCACGGCCCGTTCGTTCATTTCCCTGCCTGAGTCGGATTCGCGGCGTGGATGAGCTGGCGGAGGGCGCCGTGGTAGACCTCGTGGTCCACGACGGCGGGCACGATCGCGGTCAGGTGGCCGGTCAGTACCGGGAACTCCTCGGGGTCGAGTGCGGCCAGTGCCTGGCGGGTGGTGGTCTGGGCGGCCTTGGGGGCGCGGTGGTCCACGAAGCTGGCGCTGCCCAGGGTGAGCAGGTATAGCCGCCGGTAGGTGATGATCGCGTCCTGGGGGGTCATGCCGGCGGCGAGGGAGTCGGCGAGCTGCGGTTCGACGAGCCGTTTGAGGAGCTGGGGGCTGAGCCAGGGGCGGGCGCCGCGCAGGGTGATCAGGCCCGGGTGGGTGGTCAGCAGCTCGTATAGGGCGGTGAACCGTTTTTCCGTGGCGGTCGGCCAGTTGGTGCCGGGCGGGATGTCGGGCAGCTGGGCGGCGAGGTGATCGGTGACGAGGTCGAGTAGTCCGGCCAGGTCGGTGCAGCGGCGCTGGAGTGAGGCCACGGAGATGCCCAGAGCCGAGGCCAGGGTCCGGAAACTCAGTGCGTCGGGGCCGTGCTGATCCACGATCAGCAGGGCTTGTTCGGCGATGTGTGCGGGGGTTGCGAGGTCCAGGGAAGCGGATTGCCTAGGCATGCGAGTCAGCGTACGGTACATCGTATCGTCACGGTAGGCTCCATCTCCTCACGGAGGCGACATGCCCCGCACCACGGCGCTCGACCCGCTGTTCACGGCGTTAACCACCACCGCCTTCACCGACCGGCACCTGGCCAACCTCGCGGCCGGAACCCTCGCCGCCGTCCGCGTCCCCGACTTCCTCGACACCTCCGCCTGCCGCAGCTCGCTCGAAGCGCTGGACCGGCTTCCGACCGCCGACTACGACCCGGCCCGGGTGCCGACCCCGATCATCCGGTTCGGCCCGGCCCTCAACGACTACCGCGACCAGGACGGCCGACTGGACGCCGCGCGGTACTGGCGCGAGGCCGAGGCCGCCCGCGCCTCCTGGCAGCGCGCCGGGATGCGCCCGGACCCGATTGCCATCTCCATGGCCCGCCTCGGCTCCGCCTGGGGCGCCGCCGTCACCGCGGCCACCATCGGCGGCCGGGCCGTCTTCGGCGGAACGATCCGCGAGATCAATGCCGGGGCCCTGATCCACTACGACGACATCAACCGGGAGTTTCACACCGGGTTGTTCGACCAGGAGGTCGTGGCCCAGCTCGCCTTCAACGTCTGGGTGACCGTCCCGGCCACCGGCGGGGCGACCGCCCTGTGGCGCCACCGCTGGGAGCCGGCCGACGAGCAGCACCGGCAGGCGTACGGCTACCGGCCCGAGACGGTCGAGCACTGCCAGAGCGTGAGCCTGACCCCGCAGCTCGGCGACGGGCTGCTGTTCAACCCGGCCAACTTCCACGCGGTCGAGCCCAACCCGGGCGGGCGCCGGATCGCGTTCGCGTTCTTCCTGGGCCTGACCACCACCGGCCAGCTCGTCACCTGGTCCTGACCCGCCCCCTAAAGCAACGGAGTAACCTCGTGCACCAGCTCACCTACGGCGACATCAAGGCCGCCGCAGACCGGATCTCGGGGCGCATCCGCCCCGTCACCCTGGCAGCCGTCGATCCGGGCGTGATCCGCACCGGCCACCGCGACCCTCTGGACGACCGCGCCGAGCAGCCCTGCGAGGTGTGGCTGGCGCTGGAGTTCATGCAGCACACCGGCAGCTTCAAGGCCCGCGGTGCGCAGAATTTCATCCAGGCGCACCGCGACGCGGGCACCCTTCCCGCCGCCGGGATCACCATCGCGTCCGGCGGGAACGCCGGCCTGGCGTGCGCGTGGGCCGCCGAGCAGCAGGGCGTGCGCGCCACCGTGTTCCTCCCCACCACCGCCCCGCAGGTGAAGGCGGCCAAGCTCCGCGACTATGGCGCGGATGTCCGCCTGACTGGTACGGAGTACGCCGAGGCGCTCGCGGCCTGCGAGGAGTTCGCCGCCGACACCGGCGCGCTCGCCTCCCATGCGTACGACCACCCGCTGATCGCTGCCGGCGCCGGCACCCTGCTGGAGGAGATCCACCAGCAGCTTCCCGACCTGGACACCGTGGTGGTCGCGGTCGGCGGCGGCGGGCTGTTCGCGGGCATCGCGACGGCGGCTGGGCACCATGGAATCCGCACCGTGGCGGTCGAGCCGACAAACTGCCGCGCGCTCAACGCCGCGATCGAGGCCGGCCGCCTGGTCGACGTCGCGGTCGACTCCATCGCCGCCGACTCCCTTGGCGCACGCCGCACCTCCGCCATGGCCCTGCACGCTGCCCAGCAGGACCGCGTCCACTCCGTACTCGTTCCTGATACCGAGATCGTCCACGCCCGCCAGGCTTTGTGGGACCACCGGCGGGTCGCGGTGGAGCACGGCGCGGCCACCGCGCTCGCGGCCCTGCTCTCACCCGACCAGCACGTACCCGACTGCGACCTGCCGGCCCGGCCCAGAACGCCGAGCCGCAGCTACCGGCCCGCAGCCGGCGAGAAGGTATGCGTCGTCCTCTGCGGCGCGAACACCGACACCCGGTCCCTCATGCACCCCTGAACAGGCATTTCTCAGACGGGGCAGTCGAGGGGACAGTCGCTCGCCTGCCCCCCTTTGCTGTGCGCGTGTTCGACCGGCCGGCCCCGCGGGCCGGGAGCGGTGGCCAAGGGCGTGTTCCCGCCCCCCGGGCGGACCGGCCCCGCCATAGCGGCCGCCGCCCACGCCCGCCGCACCCAGCTCCCGCCGGCGTCCTCGGCCTGCTCCTTGGTTCACGGCCGCGATGCTCTTCGAGGCAGCCACCGCCTGTGCGGCGCCGGCGGTGCCCCTGCACCGCCGTCCGGATGCCGTCCCGGGCGACCGCTCACCTCGTCTCGATGATCCGCCTGGCGGGCGGTCTTCGCCGCTGGAAGGCCTGTGGCAGGACAGCGTCCGGCTGGCCGGACTCATGGCTCGTATCGGTCCGTGGATCGCCCAACGCCAAAGTGAGGAGCGGCCACGTTCTTCCTCCTCGGGCGCTTCAGCCTCCAGCCCGTTGCTGTCAGTCTGGCTGCGCGCACGACACCGTCGGCTCGGCCCAGCCCGTAGGGGAGACACCGGCGCCGCGATGCCCAGCGCCTCCGAGAGCGAGCGCCGCGCGGCCGTCGAGCAGCAGCTGCACGAGACCGTGACGGGCGAAGCGTGGGCCAGGGAGCAGCAGGCCGCCGCTGGCAAGGCCCGCGCCGAAGCTGCGGGCGCGGCCGGCCGAAGTCGTCGTGGACAAGCCGGTGGCCCCGGTCGTGCTGCCCACCCCGCGCCCGGCCGCCGTCATCGTCGACGACGACCAGGAGCTGGTCCCCGAGGAGCTCACCCGGGAGCAGGCCCTGGACTGGCACAACCGCGCCGCCGCCGACCACCAGCTGGTGTTCGACCACATCGACCAGTACGGCGCGCTGTCGGCGCAACGCCTGTTCCCCCGGGCGTTCGTCGCACAGGTGCAGCGCCTGGCCTCCCTCGGGCACCTGAACGTCCGGCGTCGACCCGGGCCCGGGTCGTGCTGCGGGCCGCGATGGAGGCGGCCCGGAAGAACGGCAGCGGCCAGAAGGCGAAGCAGAAGCCACGGCCGGTCCGTGGTTCGGCGCGACGGGCGGGAGCCGATGGGTCTCGGTGCGGCGATCGGTGCGCTGGTCGCCGACGGTACGGGCTTGGACCTACACGGATACGGCCACTCCTCTCTGACCCACCTCGGCGAGCAGGGCTCGTCGCTCCTGATGCTCATGGCGAAGTCCCGGCACAAGAAGGCCGGAGAACATCCGCCGCTACTTCAAGCCATCCCCAGAGGCGATCGCCGCGCTCGCGAGCCCGCTCGCTCCCGGCGATAGCAGCCGATGAGCCTCGTTCCTTGATCGTTCTCAGCGCTAGCTGTGCCAGTCCCGTTCTCCTCGCGGGGTCGGCTCCTTGACACCGCGGCGGCTTTTTGGCCTTTTTGGCCCTCAGCCATAGTCGGCGCCATGGACTATGACGTAGTGGTGGCCGGAGGCGGACCGGTCGGACTGATGCTGGCCTGCGAGCTCCGGCTCGGAGGCGCGCGGGTGGCCGTCCTGGAACGCCTCACCCAAGTGGACCCGACGATCAAGGGCGGGGCGATCACCACGCCCGGCGCCGAGGCGCTCTACCGTCGGGGCATGCTGCCCGCGCTGGCCGAGGTGCAGCGGCAGACGACGGACCGCTTCCAGGCATTCATACGCGAACGGATCGGCGGGGACGGAAGCGGGGCCGCGGGCCAAGGGCTCGGGATCGTCGGGCACTTCGCCGGAATCATGCTGCGCGCCGACCTGGTCGACCGTACGGAGCCGGGCCTCGGCGACGCCGGACCCGCCGCCGAGATCGCTTTCGTGGCGCAGCAGGACATCGAGCGGCTGCTCGGCGAGCGGGCGGACGAGCTCGGCGTCGACGTGCGCCGGGGAGTGGAGCTGACCGGCTTCGACACGGACGACGGGGCCGTCACCGTGCGGACCAGCCACGGGGCCGTACGCACCGGCTGGCTCGTGGGCTGCGACGGCGGCCGCAGCGCGGTCCGCAAGCTCGCGGGGTTCGCGTTCCCCGGTACGGACCCGGAGATCACCTGCCACCAGGCGGTCGTGGAGATGACCGGCGCCGAGGAGCTGACGCTCGGCTGGACCGCCACGGACACCGGGGTCTATGCCCACGGGCCGATGCCGGGCCGCATCGTCACCGTGGAGTTCGACGGCCCGCCGGTCGACCGGGACGCGCCGGTTACCACCGAGGACTTCCAGGCGAGGTTGCGCCGCGTCTCCGGCGTGGACATCACGATCACCGGGGTGCGGACCGCGACCCGCTTCACCGACCACGCCCGCCAGGTCACCGAGTACCGCAAAGGCCGGGTGCTGCTGGCGGGTGACGCGGCGCACGTGCACTCCGCGTTCGGCAGCCAGGGGCTGAGCCTGGGTATCGGGGACGCGATGAACCTCGGCTGGAAGCTCGCCGCGGTGATCGGCGGCCGTGCGCCCGAAGGGCTGCTGGACACCTACACCGCCGAACGGCACCCGGTCGGCGCGGGGATCCTTGACTGGACCCGGTCCCAGGTCGCGGCCATGCGCCCGGACCCGCAGTCCCGCGCCCTGCGTGAGATCGTCAGCGACCTGGCGGAGACGGTCACGGGCACCACGTACCTCACCGCCCGGCTCAACAGCGCCGGGGTGCGCTACGAGCTGCCGGGCGAGCACCCGCTGACCGGCCGCAGCGCCCCGGACCTCGAACTCGCCGACGGCAGCCGCCTCGCGGACCACCTCCACGGCGGCCGGGCGCTCCTGCTCGACCTCACCGACGACCCGGAGCTCCGGGCCCTCGCCGCGGGGTATGCCGGTCGCGTCGACACCTTGACAGTCGGCTGCCCGTCCCGGCCGGAACTGGCGGCGGTCCTCGTCCGTCCGGACGGCTTCACGGCCTGGGCGGCCGACGCGGGGGCGCAGGCGCCGGCGTCGACGGCCGGGCTGACGGAAGCACTGGAGGAGTGGTTCGGAGTGCCAGAGGGTGCGGTGACGCCGGGCTGATGCGCCGCTCTGCTGACTGACTACTCGAACCACGAGCGCAGCCTCCTCGGCTTTCCCGAGCCCGCCGAAGACGAGCCCCTTCCCATCGAGGAAGGGGGGCTGCGGCGCCGGCACGAGGCCGCACTGGCCCACGCGGCTGCGCTGCGGCGAGCGCGCGCGGAACGAGCTGCTCGACAACGCACCACCACGGACTCGGATGCACAGGAGCGTGCCGCTCCGTACGAGGAGCCTGCGGCGTGACCTGCGGACGGCCCGAGGAACTGCTCGGGCTACGAGCAAGACATCTGCTCACGTCGGCACAAGTCGAAGGGGCCCTGACGGCGCGTTCTCCGCGATGGACCTCATCACCCGCCACCCGCACACCGGCGAACTGCTGTCCACGGTGAAGTTCATGGTGCAGACCCTCGCCGCCGCCGGCGGCTGTCCTACGACGGGCTGCGGGCCGCCGAAGGGCAACAAGGGCGGGCGCCGCCCGGCCGTCCCGGCCGACGAGACCGAAGCCGTGCGCGCCACACACCTGGCAGGCTGGTCCAGCCGCCCTCGCCCGCGAGCACGGCGTCAGCCGCGGTCGCATCCGCACCGCCGTCGCCGACCTCCTGCCCGAGCACACGGCCGCCGACTCGGGCGCCCCGGCCCGGGAAGTGCCGGTCGTCCTCGACATGCCGGGCAAGGTCGCCGACTTCCTCCGCACCACCGACCTGGAGCCCGCCGAGCGGACCGCGCTCGACCAGGGCGTGACCGTATGACGAGGTCAGGGCGAACCAGATCCTGCCGGAAGGTGATGGCGGTACCGCAGGGGAGTTGCCACTCCAGCGGCGTCTCGGCACCGGGCCTCCAGCTCAGTTCACTGGGTGGAAATCTTGTGGACGGTGGTGTCGTCGGGGTTCAGCCGCTGCCCGTCCGCAGACAGAACTTCCAGCCGGCGGAGGCGCTGTCCCTGCCGACGGTCGACCAACTGTGAGTGGGGTTCGTCGGGGGCGAAGAAGTGCTGTTCGCCCCACTGCCGCAGTGCCACGATGACAGGGAAGAGTGCCTTGCCTTTCGGAGTCAGTACGTATTCGCGGTAGGCGCTGCCGTCCGAGGCGGGGACGGATTCGAGGACACCGCCGGCGACCAGCGTGCGCAGTCGCGCGGCGAGGATGTTCTTCGCCACGCCGAGGCTGCGCTGGAATTCCCCGAAGCGCCGGCTTCCGTCGAAGGCGTCCCGCACGATCAGCAGGGACCACCAGTCGCCGATCGCGTTCACCGACCGGGCGACGGGACATTCGCTGTCGTCGAAGCGCGTTCTGGTCACCATGACGTTCCTCTCTCACGCTGGTTGCAACATGCTACCAAAATGGTTACCGTCACCAATGGTGGCAAGATGAAACCAGGTGCGCGAGGAGTGCTGATGCCCGGCAAAGGTGACGCTGTGACACGACGGACCATGGCACGAAGCGGGGAAGGTTCCGCGTTCGTCCTGTCCCGTGGTGTCGTCATACTGTTCGCCGTCGCCTGCGGGGCCGCAGTGGCCAACGTCTACTTCTCTCAGCCGCTCCTGGTGACCATGGGCCACGACCTCGCCATGAGCCCGGGGCTTGTCGGCAGCGTGGTCACGCTCACGCAGGTCGGATACGGTCTGGGACTCTTCTTCCTCGTGCCGCTGGGCGACGTGGCCGACCGCAGACGGCTCATCGTGGCCCAGCTGCTGCTCCTCATGGTGGCTCTGGCCGTGGTAGCCACCGCTCACACGGCAGCGACCCTGCTCGCGGGCATGGCCGCGGTGGGACTTCTCGCGGTCGTCACGCAAACTCTGATGGCCTTCGCCACATCACTGGCTCCTCCCGCCGAGCGCGGACGCGTCGTCGGGCTGGTCACCAGCGGCGTGGTCGTCGGAATCCTGCTCGCCCGCACCGCATCCGGCCTCCTGGCCGATCTCGCGGGCTGGCGCTCCGTCTACGTCGCCTCGGCGTCGCTCGCCGCTCTGCTCGCCCTGGTCCTGTACCGAGCGCTGCCGCGCCACAGTGACGCTGAGCGGACAACCCTGCGCTACGGGCAGCTACTCCGCTCCACGATCACTTTGTTCGCACGGGAACGACTGCTGCGGCGCCGAGCACTGTTCGGTCTGCTGATCTTCGCCGCCTTCAGCACCCTATGGAGCAGCATCGCGCTACCCCTAAGCGAGGCCCCGTACTTCCTGCCCCACAGCGTGATCGGGGCACTGGGGCTGATCGGTGTCGCCGGCGCCCTGGCCGCGACGGTGGCAGGCCGCCTCAACGACCGCGGACTCTCCCGGCGGACCACCGGCATCGCCCTGGCACTGCTTGCCGCCTCGTGGTTGCCCTTGTCATTCACCCGCAACTCGCTCTGGGCTCTGGTCGTAGGGGTGGTCCTGCTCGACCTCGCCGTGCAAGCGGTTCATGTCACCAACCAAACCCTGCTCTACGCGCGGCACCCGGACGCGGGCAGCCGACTGATCGGCGGATACATGGTCTTCTACTCGATCGGCAGCGCCACCGGCGCCCTCGCCGCGACTTCCCTCTACGCGCTGATAGGCTGGGGCGCCGTTTGCGCACTGGGTGCCGCGTTCAGCTGCCTCGGGTTCGCGCTGTGGGCTTGTGGGGACCGAGTGGGCCAGGAGTAACCCCGACTGTTCCCAGGTCGCCATCCACAGCTTGGAGGAGACTAAAGTCCTCCAGGCCCCGGCTCCCGTCATCGCGAAGGCGCTCGGTTACCACGACAAGACAGCCACTCGCTTGGTCACCGAGGCCGGCGGAACCTGGAGCCGATACGCCCCCGGTGACCACACACGGTGAGTTGTCGCTCCGCTCCCGCTGGCGTGCCTCGTCACTCGGGAAAAGTGAAGCCCAGTTCGCGAAGGCGGGGGCAGGCGGGCTTTGAGGCACTGCTCCACCGACGCAGCATCGGTACGCACGAGGATGTCGTCACGCAATGGGCGCCACTGGCCACGAACGTCCAGGGCTTCCGCCTCTCTGCCATCCGCTCAGCATCAACCTTGAGCAGCACGGTTATGCCCTGTTCGGCCAGCGCCTCCATGATCGCGACAATGCCCACCGGTGACCCTCCCGAAGTGGCTCGAACGCACCACGGTGAACCTATCCGTCCGAGGGGCACGAACACGGACCTCGCTACCCAGAGTGACCAACGAAGGCTGTCCAAGCTGGAATACGCGACACCTCAACATGCGGGCCTACCAGTCCCGAGGCCGGAACAGCCCGGTCCCCGCCCGCCGCACGCACCGTCAGGAGCGGGCGAGCAGCTTCCGCAGCGCCTCCGCGATGTCCTCCGGGGCCTCCTCGGCCATGAAGTGGCCGCTGGAGACGGTGGAGTGGTCCAGGTCCTGGGCCCAGGCGCCCCATAGGGCGGCGGCCTCGTAGCCGAGGGCCGCGCCCCAGTCCTGCTGGAGCACCGAGACCGGCATGGCGAGCTGGTTGCCCGCCGCGCGGTCGGCACGGTCGTGGTCCACGTCGATGCCGGCGGAGGCCCGGTAGTCGGCGACGATCGAGAAAACGGCCTCGCGGCACGCCATGAGGTAGGCCGCCCGCACGTCGGCGGGGACGGCGTGCGGGTTGTTGGCCCAGACGTCCAGGAAGTAGCCGAAGAACTCGTCCGAACTGGCCTGGATCATCTTCTCGGGCAGGCCGGGCGGCTGGGCCATCAGGTACAGGTGGAAGCCGACGGCCGCCGTGACACCGTGCAGCGCCTCCCACATGTCCAGGGTGGGCAGGACATCGAGGCAGGCCAGGTGGGTGATGACGTCCGGGTGGTCGAGGCCGGCGCGGAAGGCGACCAGCGCGCCGCGGTCGTGGCCGGCCAGCGCGAAGCGCTCGTGCCCGAGGTGCCGGGCGAGCGTGACGATGTCCTGCGCCATGGTCCGCTTGGAGTAGGTGTCCGGGCCGTCCTCCAGCGGCTTGTCGCTGTCGCCGTAACCGCGCAGATCGGGAACGATGACGGTGTGGTCGGCGGCGAGGTCGGTGGCGACGTGCCGCCACATGAGGTGGGTCTGCGGGAAGCCGTGCAGCAGGACGACCGGAGAGCCCGATCCGCCGACCGCCACGTTGAGGGACACGCCCTCGGCGGCGGTGACGCGCCGGTACTCGAAGTCCGGGATGGTGGGTGCCATGGTGCTGCTCGATTCTGGTGAGTCGTTACTGAGGTCCGGTGGGGCGACGGCCGGGGGCCGCTCGCTCCTCCATGTCCGAAGCCTGCGGGCGGCGAATGAGCAACCGATGAGCGCTGTACGTTTGGCCTCGTGATTCCCTGGCAGAACGGACGGCGGCGATGGGCCTGACGCTGGGCGTCCTGGGACCGGTGGAAGCCCGGGACCCGCAGGGGGACCCGGTCGCGCTCAAGGGGCCCAAGCACCGGGCGGTGCTGGCCCGGATCCTCGTCGCGCGCCGCCGTGTCGTGCCCGTCGCGCGGCTGGTGGAGGACCTCTGGGAGAAGCCGCCGGCGGACGCGGTGAGCGCCGTGCGCACCTTCGTCGCCGCGCTGCGCCGTGCCCTCGAACCCGACCGGCCGCCCCGCGCCAAGCCCCGGCTGCTCGTCACCGAGGGGCCCGGCTACGCCCTGAAAGCGGCCGAGGAGGACGTGGACGCCTGGCGCTTCGAGCGGGCCATCGCCTCCGCCGCCGAACTACCGCCCGCTGAGGCCGTCAGCCGCCTCACCGAGGCGCTCGGCTGGTGGCGGGGCCCCGCCTACGCCGGTCTCGACGACACCGGCTGGGTCCGCGCGGAACGCTCCCGGCTGGGGGAACTGAACTGCCAGGCCGTGGAGCGCCGCGCCGAGGCGCAGCTCGCCTTGGGCGCCGCCGCCCAGGCGGTCCCGGACCTGGACGCGTACGTCACCGAGCATCCCCGGCGCGAGGACGGTTGGTACCTGCTGGTGCTGGCGCTCTACCGGTCGGGGCGCCAGAGCGACGCCCTCTCGGTCGTACGGCGGGCCCGGCGGCTGCTCGGCCGACAGATGGGCATCGACCCGGGACCGAAACTGCGCCGGCTGGAGACCGACATCCTGCGCCAGGCCGGCCACCTCGATCCCGGTCCGGGCGGTACGGCCGCCCAGGTCTGGGCGGAGGCGACCGCGGCCTACGAGCGCGCGGTCCCCTCGTACGCGCGCGCCCGGCTGGAGTCCACCGCCGGGCTGATGCGCGACCTGGCGGTCACCGGCGGCGGGGGCCTGGAGGCGGCCCGCCGCCACCGGGTGTCCGCCGTGGCGGCCGCCGAGCAGCTCGGCGACCCGGAACTCACCGCCCGCGTCATCGGCATCTACGACGTGCCGGCGGTCTGGACCCGCTCCGACGACCCCGAGCAGGCCCAGTGGCTGGTCGACGCCGCCGAACGCACCCTGCGACTGCTGCCCGCCGGCGTCCACGACCCGGCCCGTGCCCGGCTCCTCGCCACCATCGCCGTGGAGTCCCGCGGCACCCTCCCCGCCGCAGTGGCGGCCTCCGAGGAGCGGGCCCGCGCCTACCAGGCGGCCCGGCAGGCCGAGCAGCTCGCGCGCGGCCTGGAGGACGGGCCGCTGCTGGCCTACGCGCTCAACGGCGTGTTCATGCAGACCTTCCAGCGCGCGGGACTGTCCCCCCGGCGGGACACCCTCGGCGCCGAGATCGTCTCCCTGGCGCAGCGCAACGACGTCGTGACGTACCAGGTCCTCGGACACCTCATCCGTCTCCAGTCACGCTGCGCGGTGTCCGACCTCGCCGGAGCCGACCAGCACGCGGTGGCCGCCGACCGGCTCTCCCAGCGCTACGACCTCCCGCTCGTGGGCGTCTTCACCACCTGGTACCGGGCCCTGCGCACGGCCCTGACCGGGCCGCTCGCCGCGGCCGACGAGGCGTACCGGGAGGCCGACGCCGCCCTGGAGGGCGCGGGGATGCCGGGACTGCGCAACGGGCTGCTGCCGCTGGCCCGGCTCGGGCTGTACCTGTCCCACGGCGTCGAGCCGCCCGAGGACGCCGCCGAGGCCGACTGGGGACCGTACGAGAACTGGGTGCGCCCGTGGCTCCTGGTCAGCTCGGGGGAGACGGAGGCGGCGCGCGCGGCGCTGGAAAACATCGCCTCGCCGCCGCGTGACCTCATGTTCGAAGCCCTGTGGTGTGTGGTGGGCAAGGCGGCCGCGGCAGTGGGTGACCACGCAACGATGCGCCGGGCGGTCCGCCAGCTGCAGCCGGCCGAAGCGGAGTTGGCGGGTGCCCAGAGCGGTCTCGTCACCTTCGGACCGGTCTCGGCATGTCTGCGGGAGCTGTCCGAGGGACTCGACGGCCACCGGTAGGGCACTGCTCGGTGCGTGACCCGTATCGGCCCAGTGCCGCCGGTCTTCCCGGTGCCGGGGGCGGACCTCGGCTCTCGCCCAGTCGAAGACCCGTGGCCCGTGGGAGCCGGTGCCACATGAGCGGCGTTTCCACTTCTGCCTCGGCAGATCGTGGAACAGGTCGTGCACCGGGTGGTCCATGGCCCAGCGGGAGACGACGGTGTCGTGGCGGGGGGTGGCCAGGACATGGAAGACATCGGCCCGCTCGAGCTCGGTCCGCCAGCTTTTCGAGTAGCCGTATCCGGCGTCCGCTGTCACCCAGCCGAAGGGGAACTTCTCCTGATCGTGTCGTCGATGCCGGCCCGTCGGCATCGGTCACGGTCGGGG
Source organism: Streptomyces sp. SP18CS02 (assembly GCF_036322365.1). Taxonomy (NCBI): domain Bacteria; kingdom Bacillati; phylum Actinomycetota; class Actinomycetes; order Kitasatosporales; family Streptomycetaceae; genus Streptomyces; species Streptomyces sp. SP18CS02. Next base: position 20,225 of record NZ_JAQYXC010000275.1, on the reverse strand, counting down.
TCTTCCTCGCCTATGCCACCAGTCGCGGCCGCACTCTCATCGACCGGTGCCTCTACCTGCCCGCCTCCTGGACCGACGGCGTGTCAGGAGAGCGCCCGGAGGGTGTGCCAGCTCAGCTTTTTCGCGTCATCCTGGAGGCCCTTCGTCCATGCGTCGCCGAAGGCTTCCGCGGCCTCGTCGATCTTCTGACGCAAGATTCCGCCCTTCCTGAATATTGTTTTGATGTCCTTGATGGCGTCGTACGCCTCCTCGCATTCGGGAAGTTCTCTCATCTTTTTGAGGACGTTCGGAAGTCCGGCATCGGGTGACCCCGGCGCCGCTACCTCCGCCCATGCTTGCTTTGTGGCGGCCGCGCAGTCGTTGATGGTCTTCGCGAGAGCGTTGCTCTTCTCCGAGCTTTTCTTGACGGCGTCGTCCGCTGCCTGTGCGGCAAGAATCTCCGAGACCTTAACTCTCTGGGCGACCTGAGCGTCGGCAACATCGACCTCGTAGATGGAGTACCGGAGGTTGGCTGGGTCGTACCACTCGTAGCTCACGCTTTCGCCCGGCAGGATCACCGCCCAGCCAGTAGCCCCCTGCTCTGCCAGTGCCTCTTCCGCTGCCGTGGCGGCGGTCTGGCGGACCCAGTGAGTGGCCCCACCCAGGTTGGGTTCCCGCATCGGCCCCGCGATCGGGCCTTCCCCCCTCAGCAGGAGCACCCTGCCGTATATGGCGTCCTTGCTGTCGGAGATATTGGTGAGTTCGGCGCAGTTGTGCTCTTCGTTGACGCGCAGCGCGTACATGCTCTCCCAGCCTGTCGCCGGCGGAATCTGCTGCCCGCCTTCAGGGCACGCCAGAAGCGGCGTCGTCGCTGGATCCCTCGCCTGGAGGGGTGCGGCAGCGGCGGGGGCCGATATCAGGCTCAGCAGCAGGGCCGTTGCTGTTGCCATAGCTGCCGTGTGTCGTTGGCTGTGTCCGCTGGGCATAACCGCCTCCCGTGCTCCCCATCCGGACACCTCCATCATCTCTCCGGCTGAGTGGCGCCACCACTGTGGCCCGCAGACTATTACGCGGTATCCGCTTTCCCGGCGGTGGCTATGACGACTTCTTGGGGAGTCGTTTGTAGAGGAGTTCGGGAGGCGTGTGACCCAGGGTGCAGTGATCAACATCGACAAGTTTTGATGTCGATAGTGTGTGCGATCACGGGGTTGCGGGGTCTGCTTCATAATCCAGCTGTGGACATATCCGATGAGGGACAGCCGCTCGATCCCGTCTGGCTTGAGATCAACAACAACGTGTGTGGTGCCCTGGCAGGAGTCCCGGGTGCATCGTTGGTCGCCGAGCGGTTCATCGGGGCCGGCTGGAGTTCCAGATCAGGCTCGTCGTGGGAGTCGTATGAGGTCGAGACCAGCTGGTGCCGCATCGAGGTCGACCCGACCGACGGGGACACGCTCCTGAACGGAGTTGTCGATCCTCAACGGCTCGAGGATCTGGCTGCGCTGCTGACCCGGTTCGGTCTGCGGTTCAGTCTTGAGCTCTATGGCGATGACGGGGAACTGCTGCGGGAGATCGAAGCTGGAACCCCGTCACCGCCTCATGACGCAGCTCCGCGGTCTCTCAGCCGGCTGTTCGCTCCGCTTGGGCTCGGGTCGACGCGAGCCGGTAGGAGTCAGTGCCGGTCTCGATGATGGTGCCGTTGAACGTGAGCCGGTCGACGATGGCCGCGCAGAGCCTGGGGTCGGTGAAGGTCTTGGTCCAGCCGCCGAAGGACTCGTCGGAGGCGATGGCGACGCTGTTCTTCTCCTCGCGCTCGGTCAGGACCTGGAAGAGGAGTTCGGCGCCGTGGCGGTCGAGTTCCATGTAGCCGAGTTCGTCGATGCAGAGGAGATCGACGCGTCCGTAGCGGGCGATCGTCTTGTTCAGCTGCTTCTCGTCGGCGGCCTCGACCAGTTCGTTGACCAGCTTCGTCGCGAGTGTGTAGCGGCCGCGGTAGCCCTTCATGGCGGCCTCGGTTCCCAGCGCGATGAGCATGTGGGACTTGCCGGTGCCGGAGTCTCCGATGAGGCAGAGGGGCTGGCTCTTCTTGATCCATTCGCAGCTGGCGAGGGTGTGGATGGTGGCCGGGTCGATGTTCGGGTTGGCATCGAAGTCGAAGGACCGCAGGGACTTCTCCCGGGGGAAGCCGGCTGCCTTGATCCGCCGCTCCGAGCGGCGGCGGGCCCGGTCGTCGCACTCGGCCATCAGCAGTTCGGCGAGGAACCCGCGGAAGGTCATCTGGTCCTTGATCGCCCGGCCGGCGATGTCGGAGAACTCGTTGCGGATCGACGGCAGCCGCAGCAGGCGGCAGACGGAGTGTGTGACATCCAGGCGGAATGAATCTTCGCCGGGAGCACCCAATGAGGGCGGGACGGCCCTGAAGAGGTTCTTGGACCAGGCATGGGGCCACCGGGCCACGGCCACGCGCGCAGGGGATGACCGTCTGCTGAGGAGCGTCTCTGGGGGGCCGTTGGGGGGACTGCGCGGCGTGAGGGAGGCTCCGGCCGTCGGCATCCTCGCTGCCGCTCCGGACGATCTTGCGCGCGTACAAGCAGGCCCGGGCCCGGTAACCTCCCTCGCCACCGAACCCGTCGAGCGCCAACTGCATGCCGCCGGGGACCGGACGGCCGGTGGATCAACGGGCCAAGGGGTCGGAACTGCTGCCGCCAGGCGAGGCCGGACGCCGGCAGCGGGGTATCACCAGGGCTTGAGCGGCACGCCGAGCGGGCGGCCGAGGCCGCCTGCGCTCGACACCCTCACCGAGGCCCTGGGTAGCGCCGAGCCGGAGCTCGCGCAGGCATTCCCCGCCAAGGCGGCGCCCGCCGGCGCCTGGGCGTTGCCCTCGACGACCAGGCGACGGAGCCGCCCGCCGCTGCGGCGAGTGTGCCCGCCGTGCTGAATAGGCGAGTGAGTGGCTTCGCACATGCTCCGGACCCTTCCGCGAGCGCGCCGTTCGTCACGCGACCGCACGACGTCTTGCGCCAGGCCGACCCGGCCGAGCAACTTGCCAGCAGCTCGTACACGCCTGGATTGCGGAACGTTCGGCGATGACATGGCATCAGCGGTCGAGTCCGGCGACGGTGCTCCAGCGGCAATGGAGGCCCTTGCCTGACCGGCCCGGGCCATGTGGAACCACCACCTGCGCCGTCACCGGCGATGCGTAGGAGCGGATGCGGATATGCACCAGTCAGGCATTCAGAGGTGCGGGATTGCGAAATCCGCAGCTGATGCGGGCCGGACGTTTCGGCCGCCTGGCTTGTTGAGCGGTGCTTGAATGCGCCAAAGGCCGTGCGCGAGGCATCAAGTGTCAGCCTCATCATGGCCAGAATCGAACAAAGGCGCGGACTCTAGTGACGGTTAACCGTATGGTCTTTCTCTGCGGCTCGCGGGGGCGGGCCTGCATCTGAGCTGCGCCATGAGCGCATGCAATGCGACAGGGGGAAGATATATGCGCACTTCTCGCAGGTCCGCGACGATCGCGGTCACCGCTGCCGTCGTCGCCACTCTTGGGGTCGGACCGGCGTCTGCCGAAGGAGGCTTCAGCGCGTCCATCAGCGCATGGCTGCCGGGTAAGGATTCTCGACAGTGGACGGACAACAACAGGGACAACGACCCGACCACAGTGGGCTTCGCCGGCTGCTCAGTCGACACCGGACGGTTCATCTACGCAGGTCTGCAGCTCAAGCTGAATCGCGCCTCTCTGCCCGACCCGGTTCTCGCCCGCGATGACAACCACTGCAACGTCACGAGCTTCGGTGACCGGTCGGCGGGAACGTACTACTTCCACTACTCGAACCTCAACGGTGCCACAGGCGTTGCGGCTCACCTGACCGTGAACACAGTCGTGGTCAAGTACTGACACTCTGGGAGCGCCCGGCCGCAGTTCACGTTCCTGCCAGGCGCTCCCCAGTGCTGCTGAACCATTGAAATAGAGGATTCTGGTGCCACTGCAATTCCTGGACTGCACTTTCGCCTATCGTGCCGGCACACCGGTGATAGACGCTTTGACCATGGCTTTTCCGGCCGGTTGTACCGTGCTTCTCGGGCCGAACGGTGCCGGGAAGTCGACGCTGCTGTCCCTCGGGGCGTCCGCGCTGAATCCGGATTCCGGTGAAGTCCGTTTGGGTAGAAGGAACAGCGCGCGCGGACGTGACCGTCGGGGCTATCGCCAGGCCGTCGGCTGGCTTCCGCAGCAAGTCAAGGCGATCCCGTCGCTCACGGTGAGGGAACAGGCCGCCTATGTGGGCTGGCTCAAGGGGCTGTCACGCGCCGAGGCGTGGGAGCGGTCCGCCGCTGCGCTGGCCCGGGTCCGTCTGACGGAGCTCTCCGAGCGTGGCAGTCATGAGTTGTCGGGTGGTCAGTTACGCAGACTGGGCATCGCGCAGACGCTGGTGCACGAGGCGCAGGTGGTGCTGCTGGACGAGCCGACAGCCGGTCTCGACCCGGTTCAGCGCGGGATCTTCCGTGACCTGCTCGCTGAGCTGTCGTCGTCGGTGAATTTCATCGTCTCTACACACCAGACCGAGGATCTCGCCGACATCTACGACACCGTCGTGGTGTTCGACCGGGGGCGCCCCGTCTTCGAGGGGTCCGTCCCCGCCTTCTTCGCCACCGCTCCCGCGGATGTGGCGCCGGAGCGGCGCGCGGAGAGCGCCTACCGCGGTCTCGTGCGCGGGGAGGTGTAGGGAGTGCGTTTGAGTACCGTGCTGAGGTCGGGTCCTTCGGTCTGGGCTGCGACCGTGCTGGTGCCCCTGCTGGTGTGGTCCGGTGCCGGAAACACCACCTCGACCATCGCGTACGCGCCCTCGGTGTCGGCTCAGTCCACCATCGTCCTCGGCTATGTGAGCGCGGTGTGCGGGGCGTGCGCGGCGTGGGAGGCATCCCGGCTGAAGGAGGGTGGTGTCTGGTCGCTGGCTCCGGCGCGTGGTGGCCTGGCCATGGCCGGGCTGCACCTGGGGCCGGTCGCCGTGCTGGGGGTGGTGGGGCTTGGTGCATCCCTCGCTGTCTACGCGTCGGCGGCCTTCGCCGACCCATCGCCGATGGGCGCCGTGATTCTGGCTACTGCCTTTGCGGTGGTGCTGGCCCATATCGCGCTGGGCTGGCTGCTCGGACGGCGCATGCCGCGGGTGCTGGGGGCGGCCGTCATGCTGACGTTCGGATACCTGTGGGGATTCTGGCCCGGTGCCGTGGGGGATATGCCGTGGCTGCGGCATCTGAACGGTCAGGGTGTCACCGAGTGCTGCGGACTCGACCGCGAGCCGTCCTTGCGGAGTATGGCCGCCACGTGGGCCTTGTCCGCCGCCGTCGTCCTCACCGTCGTCCTCGCCTCCCGTATCCGCCGGCGCGGTGTCCGGTGGTGGGCCTGCGGCGGAGCCATGGCTGCGGGTGTGGCCGCGGGCATGGCCTTCGCGGTCCCTCTCGGCTTCGAAGGAACCCAGGCGCGTGACACCGCTCTGCTCACGTGCACCGGACAGGCACCCGAGGTATGTCTGTGGCCCGAGCAGTACGCGCAGCGAGAGCGGATCTCCGGATGGGCCGCGGATGCTTCTCGACGGAACGCGGCAGCGGGAGTCGAACCGGCTGGGCGTGTCGAGTTCGGCGAAACCGCACCGGATGAGACGACCGTGAGGACCATCGTGTCCACCGCGTCCATGCCGGTGGATCCGCCAGCATGCGCCTTGCGCCCGAACGCTTCCTACCCCGGGGACGCGGCCTACGGGCCGCTCGACGCCTGGCTGGCCCTGACCGGCGGAGCCGACCCCTCCATTCTCAGCGAGCGGTGGCCTGCGCAGGACGTGCGGCTGGCCGAGCAGGTCCGGCAGCTGCCGCCCTCCGCGCAGCGAGCCTGGTACGAACGCAACCTGCGCTCGCTGCGCGACTGCTCCATCGCTCCCGATCTGGCCCCCGCGTCGTATGCGGCAGGGGCCGGGGATGGGCCGTGAACTGGTGGCTGCGGGCCCACTGGGCAGCCTGGTGCGCCGGGACCGTCGTACTCATGCTGGTGCTCGCTCCGCTGCTCGTCGGATCGAGCCTGCCCATCCCCTCCCTCTTCGCCGGGATGGCCGGCGCCCTACCCGTCCCTCTGATGCTCCCGGCGATCCCGGCGGCCATGGCGCTCTACGCCGCCCAACGTGTGCCGCACGGCTACGAGTTGACGTCTGTGCGCCCGCAATCCCGTTACCGGACGGTGTGGATCGTCGGGATCTGCTTCCTCGCCGCGGCCGCCGCCGTGCTGGAGATGGTCGTCATCGACTTCCCACTGGCCCTGGCCGTCGTCAGAAACCTCGCCGGATACATCGGCACCGGGATGATCGTCCAGTATCTCGCCGGCCGGCAGTACGGGCCCATCGCCGTCGCCGTCCTGCCCCCGACCTGTGCGCTCATCGGCCTGGGCTCGGGCGGCCGGCCTTTCAGCTGGACCTGGCCCCTCCATCCGACCGACTCACCGTGGGCCGCCGCGGCAGCCCTCGGCCTGCTGGCCCTGGGCCTCACCGTCGGCCCTCGCCGCCCGCCTTGGCGCTCCGGCGGTCATACCTGACAAGGGCGCGCGGGACGGCACTGCCGGGCCCGCCCCGGGGCGCAGTCTCGTCCGCTGCCCGGACCTCGTCTCCGCCCCGGGCAGGGCACGGCACCCCGCCTGCCGGATACGGACGGGAGAGTCCTGTCGGCGCGGCCGCGGGCACCAGCCCGCGGTCCCACACGTGACTGATCGTTTCTGCGGTGAATCCGGCCACTCACACGAATGAACGCCGCAGATTGTGGGCCGGGTGGCCGTGAGCGGGTGCCGGGGGCTGCTCGTCGGGGAGGGGCCAGAGGTGGGGGAGGGCGGTGGCCAAACCCAGTCGAGAACCGCAGGCGTGTGCGTCGGGCGCAGCCCGGCACGGCGGATGCTCTCGGGTCCGTCTTCGGTGACGGCGCGGGCCTGGACGCAGTGATGGCGCAGGAACAGGAGTATCCCGGCCTGATCCTGTGAGTCGTGAGTGTCGAACCACTCGATGCCCTGTGACATTGGGCGCAGGCCTTGGGCGAGTTCGTTGAGGATCATGCTTGCTCGGTCATGATCAGCTACCGGAATCCAGCGAGGCGAAGACCTCAGCGGTCTCGTCGGCGAAAGCGCAAAGCTGCTGCACGGCCTGCTGGCAGTTGTGCGGGTCGAGAGCCGCCACGGCCCGGACTTCGAGCCAACGGTCCCAGGGGCCGCCCGGGGCGAGGAACCGTGCTGCGTACTCGGAGCCGAGCATCTCATCGACGTACAGGAGCGTCCCAAGGACGATTGCTTGGTCGTAGTCGAGGTCGGGACGCAACAAGTAGTGATCGAGGTATGCACTGAGGAGTTCGGCATCAGCTGCAGTGCTGAACTTCGCTAGGGCGACGCAGTATGCCGCGCCCGCATACGGCCCCTCGCTGGCGAGTAGGAGCCGGCCTATGAGCTCGCGGAACTCGGACCTGTGGGCCACAGCGACCATCCAGGCGGCAGTCTTGCGCTCGCGCCATCCACCCTCGAAGAGGACGCTGAGCTCCGCCGGAGTGATTTCGTACGCAGCCTGAGCCAGATCCCGCACAAACGCGGAGCGCTCGACCGGGCTCAACCGGAAAACGCTCCCGCCCAACCGAAGGTATCGCCGATCAGGCGTGACGAACCGCCGAACCAGATCCTGCAACTCGGGATCACTCCTGATATCACGCATAGCCGCATCCTGGCCCGAGACGGCACGCATGTGCCACAGGTTTGCCGACTGCCTCATTCGACCGGCGGTTAGCGCGTCTTACGCTTGGAGACTTCGGTCTTGCGGAAGGCTTCCATCGCGCCCGCACCCCGCTCTCGCCCCGAGTGCGCCACACCGGAGTGACGCCGGAGGTCCTCCACTGCTGCTGGAGCCGCTCCATCACCGCGCGGACGGTGTCCTCGTCGGCGGCGCTGATGTCCAGGACCACGAGGCCGGGCTCGGCGATGTACTGCTCGTCGATCTGCATGACATCACCGACGATCCCGCGCCAGCGGCCGGTTCGCCTGTTGCTGGAGAAGCGTCCGTTCGAGCGACGCTGGGCACCGGCTGGCCCGATGCCGGAACCAACGCTCGTCCTGCCCGGGGAACCGTCCCAGGCAGAACGAGCTGCCCTGCGGGGCTCGTTCGCAGCTTGGCTCGGCGGCGGGCGCCCATACATCCACGCGGTCCGGCCTGGCGGATCAGTCCTACAGCCCTGACACGAGGACCTTTTCGCATGAAAATTCGATTGGTACGGGTTCGGTAACACGGCGCTATGTGGAGGCCCATGCTCCGTACAGTGCTCAACCGCCGGGCCCGATAAGGGAGTAGCCGGGCACTCTCATCACCGCAAAGGACGTACTGATGCTCCGTACCCGCACAATGGCCGCTGCCGGCACCGCGGCCGCGTTCGCCGGCCTGCTCGCCCTGCCCGCCCCCGCGCAGGCCGCCGGCTCGGTCCACCTCTACAAGATCTACTACGACAGCCCCGGCAGCGACCGCGGCGCCAACGCGAGCCTCAACGCCGAGTACGTGCAGATCCGCAACACCACCAGCGCCGCGGTCAGCCTCAAGGGCTGGACCCTCACGGACGCGGCCAACCACAAATACACCGTCGGCGCCTTCACCCTCGGCAAGGGCAAAACCGTCACCATCGCACCGGCAAGGGCACCAACACCACAGCCAACCGCTACCAGCAACGCGGCTGGTACGTCTGGAACAACGACCGCGACACCGCCACCCTCAAGCGGGCCAACGGCGCCAAGGTCGACACCTGCTCCTACAACTCCACCAAGTACGACTGCACAATGTGCTGAAACCGGGTGGCGCCCGCCGCCGCAAGGGCGGCAGGCGCTGCCAGCCGGCCCCGGGCACTCGCGCCGCTGCCGGACCTCGTCGGCTCCGCGCCCTGACAGGAGCACGGTAAGCGCCGGATGCGCAGAGAACAGCCCCGCCGGCGCGGCCGCGATTCACCAGGCACGCGGCTCTGCATCCGGCTGATTGTTTCTGCGGTGAATCCAGCCACTCACACGAATGAACGCTGCCCCGAACCACCCGCCGGGGCGCTGCGGTTCCCGCTTTCTGGATGAGCTACAGCCGGAATCAGGGAAGGGCAGCGACGGTATGGCCAAGACCAGGCTTCACATCAAGGTGGCGGTGATGGCGACAACGGCCCCGGCGATGCTCGTGACGATTTCGCCCGGCCTCGGTGGCCGGGGCGGCCCAGGTGCAGGCGGCGCCGTCACTGGTGGAGGCGATCGCTGCCCTGCCGGCGGACACCGAGCGGCGTGAGGGCTACGACCGGGAGAAGGAGTTCGGCAACTGGATCGACGCCGACCGCGACGGGTGCAATACCCGCGCCGAGGTCCTGCTCGAGGAGGCCATCGAGGCGCCGACCGTGACCGGGCGCTGCACCATCACGGGGGGGGCCGCTGGTATTCGTACTACGACGACCAGTACCCCACCGAGCGGATCGACATCGACCACCTGGTGCCCCTGGCCGAAGCCTGGGACTCCGGCGCCTACGCGTAGGAGCGCAGCCGGCGGGTGGCCTACGCCAACGACTTGTCCGTCGCTCATCATCTGGTGGCCGTCACGGCCCGCTCCAACCGGCAGAAGGCCGACCGGGATCCCGCCGAGTGGATGCCGCCGCACTGCCGCTACATCACCGAATGGGTCGAAGTGAAAAACCCTAAGGCCTCACCGTCGACGAAGCCGAGAAGACCACCCTCCTGCAGGAAGCCGCACAATGTCCTCAGGCGGAAGCGGTGATCGCCCCCGGTCGGTATGTCTGAGCCCGCCGCCGCAGGCGACGTCTGCTTCGGCTGGTGGAGCAGCTTCCTGGCCGTGCCCTCGCCGGCATGGGGAAGCCTGGGATGTGAGCGGTGCAACGCAAGCCCGATCCGCCCCTGCAGCCGACCGCGACCAGCATCCCCTGCATCGCGCCGCACCCCGCCGAACGACACTCTCAAAAGCACACCGCGCGGCCTGCGCCTCTGAGATAGAACCATAGAAACGGCCGCACCGGGCGGGGAAGCGGGGGCGGCCGCGATGCGCCCTGTGGCCGGCAAGCGCAGCGGTACTCCAGACCGCAGCCGGAGTTGGTCAGGGGTCCGCAAGCGCAGGTTCTCGGCCGGGATGTCGGCGTGCGGCCGGGCGGCGATCCCGGTGGTCCCGGCTGATCCGTGCGAGCGCTGGACCGGCTTCAGCGTGCCGTACCCGCAGACAAGGCGACCGCTGCCGTGAGGCGGGCGGCGCTGCTCTGAATGGAGACGATCAGACATCACAGTGACACGGCAGAACGCCGCCGGAACCCTTCTCCCCGGTCACGTCGTGCACGGCCGTGTCGCTCACCAAGAGGAACCGAACAAGAGCATGATTCTGGTCACGGCCGGAACTGAATTCCCCGATGACCTGCGCGCCGCGCAGACCCGCCTGCACCAGGCGACCGCCGAGCTGGCCGCGCTGTGCCGCAGCCTGCCCTGGAGCGTGGAGCCACTGCCCGGCTGGCCCGGCACCGAACACCCGCACACCGGCGAAATGACCGGCGGCCGGGACGCCAGCCCCGGCTGGACCGAGGAACAGAAGACGGCAGTCCAGCGACTGCGCACCGAGTGCGTCGATCTGTCCGCCCGGGTCGCGACCCACCCGTTCTGGGCCACGGTCGAGGCCGGAACGCGCATGCAGACCCGTATGGAGCTGAAGCAGGCCACCGCGCCCACCGCGACACCGGTGCTCGACGTGGCCGAAGCCGCCTGACCGCTGCCGTCCGACTGGACTGGACCGTGCCCGACACCCTGCCGCCGCCCTACCCGCCCGACGACGAACGGCTGGCCGCCATCGAGGCATATCTGACCGTGCAGCTCATGCACGTCAGACAACAACGCGCAGCCGTGGCACGCCGCCAGGAGATCCAGCAGCGCACGGCCCCGCCGCCGGTGCCGGCCTACCGGATCCAGCGCGGCCTGGACGCCATCCGCACCCCCGTACAGGTACACCTCGGCACCTGCGCCCTGGCAGGCAAGGGCGCAGCCGGCGTTACAGAGGAGGCCGCGCGGCGGGCGCTCGCCGACCAGGTCCGGCCGTGCGCGGTGTGCCGGCCCGAGACCGAACTGGGCATGATCGACGGCTAGGGCGTGTCCGGAAAGGCGATGGCTCGTTGCTCCGTTTGTGGTGCGTCGACATGAACTGACGGATGATCGTGGGCGTTGATTGCTCCGTTGCCGGCTCCGGGCCGGATGGGCCGGCCTGTGCGGGACCGGCGCCAGGTGGTGAACGGGATTCTGTGGAAGCTGTCCACCGGTGCCGCCTGGCGTGACCTGCCCGAACGGTACGGGCCGTGGAAGACGGTCTACGAACGCTTCCGCCACTGGTCCGCCGATGGCACCTGGGACAGGCTGCTGGCTCATGTCCTGCAGCGTTCCGACGCCGTCGGGACCGTCGACTGGACGATCGTGTGTGTCGACTCAACGACAGTACGGGCCCATCAGCATGCAGCCGGGGCCCGAAAAGGGGGCTTTGGGAAGGCGAAGCACTCGGCCGGTCCCGCGGCGGGCTGACCAGCAAGATCCACCTCACCTGCGACGGCCGGGGCCGGCCGCCGGCGTTCACGCTCACCGGCGGGAACGTCAACGACTGCACCCAGTTCGTAGCCCTTGTCCGCGACGACGCGGTCGGGCCGGGTCCGGGGCCTGCCCGGGCCCCGACGTGCGATCCGGATCCGGTCCATGACTGCCTCGGCGAGTGTGCGGGCCCGGCTGAGGGTGGAGGCGGCCCGGGACTGCACGGCGTGGAAGTCGAGGCGGCCCTGGCGCCAGATCATCGCCTCCCCGTCGAGTACAGTCCCCTCCCGGCAGCGCCATGCCGGCGAGCGCGAGGTCCATCCACGTGCCGGTCACGTCCCGGCCCGAGCGGGACTGGAGCCGCACCGTGTCCGCCTCCCGGAACATCACCACCCGGTGGCCGTCATTCTCCAGACTGCGAGGTGTCTCATGAGACACCGGCGGCTGAGCCGCCTCTCTTACCGCCAAGTCATTGGCTCGGCTTGCACTGGCCGTTGTGCACGGTTGTCAGCAGACTGTCAGCACGAACCATCAGTGCCCGGAAGGTGAGAACCCTTGCTCTTTGCGACTGGCAGTGTCGTCATATGCCTATGGCTGATCCTCTTTACCTGGGTCGGCTGGCGGCGGCGCAGGTATGGCGGCGGCGGAGCATCCACTGCTGAGGCATGGGGCGAGCTCTTCCATCCGTCACAGCGGCACGTGCAACAGGGACGACGCCGAATCCGGTGCACCCCCCAGCTCTGTCGACCTCGACTCCGGCAAGGCGGTTATCCGCCCCGCGCAGAGCGCCACGACCAAGTACGACGCGCCGTAACCGTTCGGCACGTCGCCATCCGCCCGAGCGCGGCTGCCCGGAGTCCTCGGTTTCCTCCAGCCCTGCGCCTCTACGGACCGGCAGCAGCCGGTCATCTTGCCGGACCGCTGCCCCCGCACCAGCAGGCTATGTCCGCGCCTTGGCGGCCGATCAGCGGCGAGTTGGTCTTCTCGCCGTCTACCTCCGTAGGCGCATGAGCTCGGAGCGTATTTCTACTCCAGCAGCTTTTCGCTGGTGCAGTAACTTGCCAACGCCCCTGGAAATGACCAGCTGCCGCAGAGCAGGACAACCGGAGGATCATCCATGCCCCGAGAGGCGCCGTACCTCGCAGTAGCCGACGTGCTGCGCGCGCGGATTCTCTCCGGAGAGTGGGAGATCGGGGAGTGCCTGCCGTCCCGGGCTTGGCTTGCCGTGGAGTACGGGGTCGGACGCAACGTCATACAAAGGGCCATGGACCGTTTGATCATCGAGGGTCTCCTCGAAGGCCGTGCCGGCTCGGGCACCTACGTCCGCAGGCCGCGAGAGCGCCTCCGGCTGGTCCGCTCGCGGCACCGCGAACGCCGGGAGAGTTCTCTTCCTTGGCAGGGCAGGAGGGAGCGGGGCAGGGCCGACGCCTGGGATTCACACAGTCAGGTCCGAGTCCCAGCTCCCGAGCCAATCGCCGAGCGGCTCACCATCAGTCCCGGGGACCTCTGTGTCTGTACGCATTACGAGTTCCTCGCCGACGGGCAACCTGTCCAGCTTTCCGAATCCTGGGAGCCGATGGCGATCACGGATGGAACGCCGATCGTGCTGCCCGAGATGGGCCCCCTGGCGGGTAAGGGTGTGGTCGAGCGCATGCGTTCCATTGGCGTGGTCATCTCGACTGTGGTCGAGGTGCCGCGCCCGGCTCGTGCCACCCAGCTGCAGGCGAACCTCCTGGGGATCAGCATGGGAGACCTCGTGCTGCAGATCGAGCGGACCATCTTCGACACGGACGGACGTCCGGTGGAAACAGCCGACATGGTCATTCCGGACATGTGCCGGGAGGTGGTCTACGAGTTCGGAGTCGACCATCCGTAATCGTTGAAGCCATTAGAGAGACATCGAAAATTCGACAACAGGGTATTCCATGGCAAAATCCTCCCGGCTTGACCTCTTGCAAAATCGGGACTTCGTGCGATTGTTCGCTGCCACTGCGCTGGGTCAGTTAGGCGACCGCATCATCTTTCTGGCCTTGCCTCTGGTTGCCATCGTGGCATTGCATGCCGACGAGTTCCAAGTGGGCTTACTGGCCGCGATGACTTCGACAGGATCGCTTCTGGTCGGGTTGCCGGCGGGCGCGTGGGTGGACCGCATGCGGAAGCGATCGGTGATGATCAGCACTGATCTCGCTCGCGCGCTGTTCCTTTTGACGATTCCGATGGCATGGTGGGCGGGCCTTCTCACCATCTGGTGGCTCTATACAGTCGCCTTGGTTCATGGAGTGTTGACTGTCTTCTTCGATGTTGCGTACGTCAGCTATCTCCCGCACTTGGTGGGACGGGGCAATCTCGTGGAAGGGAACTCGAAACTGTCGGCCATACGCTCGGTGACCAGTATCAGCGGGCCGACGGTGGCGGGGCCGCTGGTCGGCCTGGTTGGAGCGCCTGCAACGCTTTTGGTGAGTTCGGCTGGGATGGCTATGTCGGGGCTGCTCGCGATTACCATCAGGAAACGCGAAGAGAAGCCCGAGCCGAGCGAGCGTCCGCAATTGGCTGGCGAGATCAAGGAGGGGCTGAAGTTCGTCGTCAAGTACCCCACCCTCCGTGCGATCATGCTGGGGGATGCGGTATTCAACCTCTTCCTGGTCATGTATCAGACCATGTTGCTGGTCTTTTTGGAGCGGGAGATTGGTCTCCAGTCCTTTGGTATCGGCCTCATTTTCTCAGGGATGGGTTGCGGTGCCTTGCTGGGCGCACTTTTGGCAACCAGGGTCTCCAGTCAAGTCGGGCAAGGTCAGGTCATCTGGCTGGCATCGCTGTTTACCTGTCCGTTGACCGCGCTCATGCCGTTGGCCCGAGCGGGTTGGAGCGTGTATGTGGCTGCGATCGGACTCGCGGCTCTGTCACTGGGTGGAGTCGTCCGTGTGGTGGCTCAGTCAAGCTTCCAGCAGGCCCTGACGCCGGATCGGCTTCTGGGTCGGATGAGCGCAACAGCTCGGTTTGTTTCCTGGGGTGGCATTCCTCTCGGTGGGATTTTGGGTGGAGCCTCGGGCTCTGTGTTCGGAGCGGTAGGCACTTTGTGGATTGGTGCAGCGGGTATGACACTGAGTGTTCTTCCGAACTTCCTGTCACCGCTTCGGACAATGCGCACGGTGCCCACGGAGAACGCTCCCGGATTCGCGCGTTGTGGTGTCGCTGATGGCTGACCAACAGGCGCGTACGACTTGTAGGGCCAAGCGTCTTCACTCAGAAATGAAGTGGGTGCGGTCGAAGGGGATGACGAAAGCCGATTGTTTGGTGGCCTGCTCGCGCAGGGCTGTGTTCTCAGCGAGCAAGACGGCGATGACGGTAGCGGCTGCGTCGACCTGGTCCTGAAGTTGCTGTCGCTCTTGCCGATTGTTCCTGAGTTGGCGTCGAAGATCAGCGATCTCCTGCGTCTGCCGTTGGTCGTGGAGACCTGCGGGCTCCGGCCGATGTGGTCGTCCCAATCAGCAAGCACGTCGGTGGCGCGGTTCATGGTGGCTCGGCTGACGCCAGCCTCCCGCCAGAGGTTGTTCTTTGTCAGCTTGCCGTCGGTATGGGCCGGTCGGCCGGTGAATAGTCGCTCCACAGCTTCCCGTAGTGCCTTCTCGGCCCGTGCCGAGACCTTGACCTGAGGGGCCTTGCTCATGCGCCGTCTGCCTTCTTGAGCGCGAGTTCGACGTCACGGATCTGTTCGTCGATGGCAGCTCGGCGGTTCGGGGGCAGCCGTGGCTGGTCACGGAGTCGACTCAGCGAATCGTGCTCGGCTTTCCAGAACGGTAGGTGTTCGGGGGCGATGATGCTGTTGCTGCAGCGTGCGGGCTGGCAGCGGTCGATGAGTGGCCCTCGGTGTCCCGGGGGCACGATGGCATCTTCCAGGCACTTCGCGCCGACGGGGTTGTTCTCGTCCATGGTGCAGTGGTTGAGCTTTCCGAACCGGATCGACAGGTGCGTGCGCTTGAGCAGGCCGTGTTCGACGCGAATGTCCCCTCGCTGGGCCTTTCCGTTCGCTCGGAGGGCTTCGGCCTTCTCCCGGACGGCAGCGAAGGCCGAACGCATCTGGTCTGCGCCGGGCCCGAAGCCGATGGCCTCGCCGCGGCTGTCGGCGTCGAAGAGGTCCCTCAGCCGTTGGAACCGACGTTCGGCGATGGCGGTGGTGAGGAGACGGGCCCAGGAGGGGTCGTGATCCATGTAGCCCTGGGTCCAGCGGTTGGCCAGGGCTCGGGTGGCTGCGTGCTTGAGCTGCATGCCGACAGCGATTTCCGATCCGGGATAGTCGCGGGTGAGCATGGCCATGGTCCGGCGGAACATGTGCGGGGTGACCTTGCTGGGAGGGATCTCGGCGAGACCGGTGACGCTCCGGTGACGGTTGACGTGCTGGATGAAGCACCTGATAGCGGTCTGGCTGGTGAAGCCGCTGCCGTGGAAGCGCGGGGTGACCGCCGCGAAGGCGAGGGTACCGCTCATCGACAGGTGCATGGCCGTTTCGATGGCCTGGGCAACCGGTGCGATGATCCACCGGTGGGCGGTGGGCAGGTCGGGATCGAGCTCGCGTTTGACCGACTTCACCGCCGGGGTGCCGAAGTACTCGGTGAGAGCGTCTTTGGTGATCTCGCGGATCTCGCGGATCTCGCAGTCACGCATCATCGACAGCGCGGCGACGAAGACATAGCAGGCATTGCGCAAAGCCAGGCACTCCACTGCGAGTTCGCGGGGCTGGAGACTGTCGTGCCAGGGGCCGCGGCTGCCGTCCGGCCTGGTCACCTCGCACAGTCCGTCGATCAGACTGGTGCGGATGCGGCCTTCGGCAACGAGCCGTTCGGCGGCGGCCCGGCGGGCCAGGCCGATGCGCTTCTGCTTGGTGAAGAAGGCCATCTTGCGGGACTCGAACCCCATCAGGAAGGTCAGCAGCTGCCAGTTCACCGTCGGTTTCTCCGTGAGCTGGTGCACGGGGACCTCGTTGCCGGGGTCGGCGACCCACGCGGTGAAGCGGGTGTCCGCCTCGGCCGTGGACAGCGGGCGGGCTTCGATCTGGAGACGGTGCCAGTAATCGAGTGCGCGCAGGATGTCGGGGCCGAAGTCGTTGATGTAGGTCCATGCAGCGCGGACGAGCGGGAACCATGTCTCCGGCCGGATTACAGGGGTTTTCAGTTCGGGGACGGTGGGGTGGCCGACGACGGCGTTCGTGCTGGTGTCGGGCAAGGGATCACGTGCCAGCCCGCTGCTGGCCAGTGTTCCCCGGAAGCGGTGCAGGGTCTTGATCACGTGGACGTGTCCGGTGGCGCTGGCCGCTTCGCCCTGCTGGCAGCGGTGCTCGATGTAGGTCTTGAAGTCGTCGTCGCTCCAGTCGCCGACCCATGGGGGAAGCTGTCGGGAGACGCCGTAGGCGTGCAGGGCTCGCAGGTGTCCGATGCGCTGGGAGACCGTGTGCGGTGCCACCGGGTCGGGCGGAAGATGCAGCCCGCGGGCGAGTACGGCCGGGTGGCGCGGGTTGAACCAGATCATGGCCATCTCGCGGGCCAGGAGATTCCAGTGAGGGTCCAGCTCGCGGAAGAGCACGCGGAAGCCGCAGGCAGCCAGGTTCGGTGCCCTGCGGACGATGCCGTTCAGGTCCCAGCAGCCGGTGTCGACATGCTTGCAGAACGCCTCGATCGTCTGCCGGTAGTGCGTCGCCGAGGTCGGACCGTAACGGGCGTCCTCCACCAACTCCACCCACTCGTTCGCGAGTTCCCCGGCCAGCGTCGCGCAGGCGAAGCGTGCCGGATCGAACGTCACTGTCCGGGGGCGGCCCTGACCGTCGACCGTCGACACCTCGCGGACGCCGACCCGGGCCGGGGCCGCAGGGCGAGGAACAGGAGCGGGGAAATCACGGGTGTAGTGTCCGCGTCGGGGCATGGCCAGCGTCCTCCAAGTCCATCAGGGTGCGGGCGATCGTGATGTAGGAAGCGCCGCCGGCGGCCGTCCACTCGCGGAAGGCGTCATCGACCTCCCGCATCGGGTCCTTCAGGTAGCGGATGTAGCGGTAGGTGGTCGACGGGTGTGCGTGGCCAAGGCGGCGCTGGACCACCAGCAGCGGATTGCCGGTCATGTGGTCCAGCAGCGTGGACATCGGCAGTCCCTGGTCCTCGGCATCGTTCAGGGCCTCGCGCGTCAGGAAGATCAAAAGTCGCAAGGCGAAGGTGTGCCGAAGGTCGTGGTAGACCCAGCACCGCCTGGGCAGCACCGGCGCGGGCCGGTCGCCGGCCCACGCCTTCATCCGGTCCCAGGCCCTCCAGCGGATCTTGTCCCAAGCCGAGAAGGTGAGCATCCTGCCGCCCTGACCGGTGAACAGCGCAAGCGGATCGAGGCCGTCACCGGTCTCTACCACCGCCAGACGCCGAAAGTCCGGCTTCATGTTCTTGACCGTGCGCGTGATCGTCCGGCCGTCGAGTACCCCGCGGACCCTCGTGCCGTCGGCCTCCAGGCTCTGGATTACGAACAGCTCTCGGTGCCGCCGTCGACGTGAGCGTTGGGCCTTCGCCACGATCTCCGGACGTTCGAGCAGCAGGTAGGGATCGAGCAGTTCCATCGGGTCCGGTGCGACATAGACCGAGCGCGGCCGTCCGAACTTGGCGCAAGCCTTCAGCTCGACGTCCGCGAACGCCGGCCGCCGGCCATCCACCAGACCGAGCTCGGGCAGGAGCAAGGTGGACCACTCTTGGATCCGCATCCCCGTCATCAGCGCCAGCTCGCAGGTGGCGCGGTTTCGGTGGGGCCGCCAGCCCCGGAACGAGACATCCAGTCCGGCGCCCGGAGTCAGTCCCCCATAACGGATCAGTGACGGCTGTCATGCTCTCGCATCCCGTGTCGTGCAGCCAGCGCTTCGCCGGATGGTGGCTGATACTGGCCGCTGCAACACGGTGCCGGAGGTTACGCGGGGCGCTGGACCAGGCCGGCCGACGCGTTGTCCTCCCAGCCGTCCTCGATCTGCATGTAGCCGAGGTAGGCGGCGGACCCCGCTGTCCAGCAGCACTCAGCCCCGACAACCCTGTCGTCGCCGGGCGGGCGCCAGTGTTCTCCGTGACGGGGTGGCGGGGGACGAGGAGGGCGTCGGGAGAGGGCGTCCCGATCCCCGGGTCGGCCAGCCCCGTCTCGGACCTGGACGCAATGTTTGTCCTGGTGCTGTTGCAGAGCTGCTGTGCGGGTCAGCGCTCGGGTTTGGGGGACCGCTGCATGAGCGCGGCCGCGGCTTCATCGGGGGTGAGTTTGTCGTGCAGCAGGGCGGCCATCACCTCGGTGATGGGCATCTCGACGCCGTGCGCGTGGGCCAGGCTGAGGATTGCTTCGGCGGACTTGACGCCTTCGGTGGTCTGCCGGGTGGCCGCCGTGGCCTCATGGATGGTCATGCCCTGGCCAACGTGGGTGCCGAAGGTGCGGTTGCGGGAAAGCGGCGAGGAGCAGGTCGCGACCAGGTCGCCGAGGCCGGCGAGGCCGGAGAAGGTGAGCGGGTCGGCGCCCATCGCCAGGCCGAGACGTGTGGTCTCCGCCAGCCCGCGGGTGATGAGCATGGCCTGGGCGTTGTGGCCCAGGCCCATGCCTGCGGCGATACCGACCGCGAGGGCGATCACGTTCTTCAGCGCCCCGCCCAGCTCGTAGCCAATCACGTCGGTGCTGGTGTAGGGGCGGAAGTAGGGCGTGTGGCAAGCCTGCTGGAAGCGGCGAGCGGCGTCCTCGTCGCGGCAGGCGATGGTGGCGGCGGCGGGTTGGCCGGTCATGATCTCGCGAGCCAGGTTCGGTCCCGACAGCACCGCGACCCGCTCAGCGCTCAGGCCGGTCACCTGTCTGATGACCTCGCTCGCGCGCTCACCGCTGCCCAGTTCAATGCCCTTCATCAGCGACACGATCACCGTGCCGGGCTCGATGTGCGGCGCCCACGCGGTCAGACTTGTGCGCAGGGACTGGGCGGGGATGGACAGCACCAGGTAGTCCGCGCCCTCCAGTGCGGCGGCCGGATCGGTCGTCGCGGTCAGAGCGGCGGGCAGTTCGATCTCCGGGAAGTAGCCGGGGTTGCGGCGTGTGCGGTTGATCGCGTCGGCGATCTCCGCGCGACGGGCGTGCACCGTGACAGTGCTGCCGGCGTCCGCGAGGATCTTGGCGGCGGCAGTGCCCCAGGACCCAGCTGAGAACACCGCCGCACGGCCCGAGCGGTGCTGGCTCACTGCACGGTCCCTCTCGCTGGATACTGGTTCGCCGCCCAGGCGGCCGCCGGGCCCGGCCACCCTACCGGCCCGCCTGCCGCTACAGCGGCCAACTACATCGCCCAGGAGGGCGCCTGTACGAGCACCGCGCGCCCCATAGTTCTACCAGGATGCTGCCCCGGCCTTCCGGTATACGCGGGCGGTATACGGCCAGCCTGACGAGGCCATCGACAATCAGCGGGGCCTGGGTGCCGAACCCTGGACTATGCGTCATCATGTCAGCGGCATCGGACATAATCCGGCTGTGGATTTGAGACCGGAGCTGTTGCCCCCGCCTGTGGGCAGTCGGCGGCTGGACGAGCTCAGCTGCGAGATCGACCGGATCGCCCACTTGGTGGCTCGCTGTCCCGGCAAAGCTGACGAGGCGATCCGCGCCTTCAATCACGCGACAGGCCATGAGTACGGGG
>NZ_JAQYXC010000274.1:0-490 GCF_036322365.1 Streptomyces sp. SP18CS02 | reverse complement strand
TGCGCTGGATGGTGGGGATCTGGGGCGGATTGCGGGGCCGGAGGATGTGGCGTGTGTGATGTTCACGTCGGGTTCGACGGGTGTGGCGAAGGGTGTGGTGGCTCCTCATCGGGCGATGTCGGGGACGTTGACGGGTCAGGAGTTCGTGTCCTTCGGGCCGGGTGAGGTGTGGTTGCAGTGTGCGCCGGTGTCGTGGGACGCGTTCGCGCTGGAGTTGTTCGGTGCGTTGCTGCATGGCGGTGTGTGTGTGCTTCAGCCGGGTCTGAAGCCTGAGCCTGCCGCTGTCGCGGAGCTTGTCGCGCTCCACGGGGTGACCAGTGTCCATGTGTCGGCGAGTCTGTTCAATTTCCTGCTGGATGAGTATCCGGGGTGTTTTGCCGGGGTGCGGCAGTTGATGACGGGTGGTGAGCCGTTGTCGGTGGCGCATGTGGCGAAGGCGTTGGGGGAGTATCCGGGGTTGCGGCTGGTGAACGGGTATTCGCCGGTCGAG
>NZ_JAQYXC010000273.1:0-230 GCF_036322365.1 Streptomyces sp. SP18CS02 | reverse complement strand
TTCGACCTGGGTTCCGAACTGCCTTTGCGGGCGCACCTGTTCGGTGCGGGGGTGGGGGAGAACGTGCTGTTGCTGGTGGTGCACCACATCGCGTGCGACGGGTGGTCGCTGGCGCCGCTGGTGCGGGACCTGGCCGAGGCGTACGGGGCCCGTGCGCGGGGGCGCGCGCCGGACTGGTCACCGCTGCCGGTGCAGTACGCCGACTACACGCTGTGGCAGCGCGAGCTGCT
>NZ_JAQYXC010000272.1:0-64967 GCF_036322365.1 Streptomyces sp. SP18CS02 | reverse complement strand
GGGACGTGGCGCAGCTTGGTAGCGCACTTGACTGGGGGTCAAGGGGTCGCAGGTTCAAATCCTGTCGTCCCGACTCGTGAGAGTCGCGGATCAAGGGGCCGTTTCAGAGTGATCTGAAACGGCCCCTTGATCGTTTTGGGGACCAGTGCCCTCCGGTCGGGTGGTTGGGCTGACAGTCCGGGGCCGTGGATGACCTTGTGGTTGGGCTGAAGGAGGAACCGGAAGCCGGTTCCACCCTGGCCGTCAAGCAGCTCCTCCGGCATCGCAAGGTCGGAGGAGCTCTAGGCGTTGCAACGCCGTGCGGGGGCAGGGAGCGGAGCAAGTGGCGTTCCGGACCGTTAGGTACAACGCGGGACAGCGGGGGTGAAGCCGGGTTCGCAGACGATTGAGCACGCCGGTGATGCCGACCCGGGCAGGTCGGCGCGGGTGTGGTCGAGGACCCTCAAGCCGCGGCCTCCGAACGCTCGACCTGGCCGCGATGCCCCGACCCCTTGTAGCGTGCAGCTGAGCCTCACTTGTCAATCCGTTTCCCTCCGGTAGCAGTCTGGAGATTTGCTAGCGGAGTGGAACTTGGGCAGGTCATCGCGGAAAAAGAAAATCTGCCGTTGGTCTGCACTGTGGATTTCATCGTCTGCCTTCTTTGAAATGATCAGGCAGAATTTCTTGGTCGCGGGACTGCGATTCTCCGACCGGCTCAACTGAAGTGACCCCTCATACCTGCCGGGCTGGAAAGTCCAGTCGTCGGCCCAGAAGTTGAGTGTGGGCTGCTGAGGTTTATCCTGACTGACGATGAATGGGGCGGGATCGCTGGTCCAGTGATAATTGACCCGGTCTGACGCGAAGTCGTATACATATGTTCCAGTTTCATGCCAGTAGTAAATTGGCTTCTTCGTGGATGCGATCGCGCCAACGGGAGTCAGTTGCAGATATGCGTTACGAATCACCTCGACGTCTTGAGTTTTGAACCTGGTGGACACCGTCGGCTGAATCTGAAACACGGTTCCGTTGCCTACCTCCCCGATGCGCAACAAGTGAGGAAGTGTCACATCGATTCTGGGCTTTTGCTGGAGTTCAGCAAAGTTGTAGATCGAGAAAGCAAGCGCAGCGACAGCGGCGAGTGTCGCAGCCCACTTGTGCACGCTCTCGAATCGCTTCCTTCCAGTTCCCGTCGCCCTCTCATCCGTGCCGTTCACACTCCTACTCTTTGCTGAGATCAGAGTCGTCGGCCTGCTGGGCTGCTCCATTTGGCCAGCACAATCAACACCTCGACCGCCAGCGAACCGCTCGCTCACACTCGCCGATGTCTGCAACGGTCCGATTGCGCGCGGCGGATCCGACTCGGCACTCGGCATCCGTCGCCAATCGGCTGTCGGGCAGGCCGGAGGCGTCCCGGACGGCGGCCTCGACCGCCATCACGGCGAAGCACGCCGTCTCGTGGTCGCCCAGCCAAAAAACGTCGAACCCGCCCATTTCGATCCGTGATGGCGGTACGGGTTCCTGGGCCCTGATGACCTAGGACTACGAACACGGGGTACGTGGCCGGATCGGCCTGCCGGTCCCCGAGATTCTCGTGGACGCGGCCGCCGTCGCGGAAGGCAAGCCCTCGCCCGCGCCGTATCTGCAGGCGGCCTCGCGACTCGGTGCCGAACCGCAGGACTGCCTGGTGATCGAAGACGCCCCGTCAGGCGTCCAGGCCGGGCTGAGCGCGGGAATGACCGTGTGGGGGTGAACGCGCCCGTGGCGGTGGACGGTGTGCATCGCTCCTACCGAAGCTTGCGTGAAGCAGTGGGCGACATACTCGCCCTCGCCTCATGACAGCTGCGGATGGTCAGCCACACCCCGATGCCCGGATGCTCCTTGAGCACTCCCACGAGTGCCGGGCCCGCGAGATCGCCTGGCTCAAGGCGCGCACCACCACGGTCCGCCCCTCCCGGCCGCCGCTGGCCGACCCCGGCATGGGCCGGCCGCCCGGCCCCTCAGGCTTGCCGGTCCGACGGGCGCCACAGGGGTGCCCCATAGCGTGCCGGCCGTCGGAGCAAGCCCGTGCAAGCGGCTGTCGTCGGCGGGGCGGAGGGGACGTCAGGCACCCGGAAGGAAGAGGCAGAACGGATGGCCATGAGGGTCGCGGAGGACCCGCACACCCTTCTGCGGCTGGTGCTCCTCCAGCGTCGCGCCCAGGGCGCAGGCCCGCTCGGTCTCCGCCTCCAGGTCGTCGACCTGCAGGTCCAGATGTGCTTGCATCTGCTGGGTGCCCGAGCGCTGCGGCCAGGTGGGAGGCACGTGATCGGTCTCCAGCTGGAAGCTGAGACTGGGGCGTTCCCGCTCCGGGTCCTTGAGCCGGACCCACTCCGGCTCGCGCTCGGCTTCCTGCCAGCCCAGCAGGGCCCGGTAGAAGTCGGCCAGCGCGGTCGGATCCGGCGAGCCGAGGACAAAGGCACCGAGCGACATCGTCATTCCTCCCACCTTGCCCCCTTGCTCGCCTTCACACATCCGCCGGAATCGCCGGTGCCTGCCGGCAGGACATCTGATCCGAGAACGAGTCGCCTTCCCCGGCAAGGAACGGCGTTCCGGTGGTGCCGGGTGGCACGATGCCGGGCGGCGCTCGGTGGGGTGCCGGGCGGTGCGCGAGGGCAGCGCGCGGGCGGCGTGGGAGAGCCCGGATCGATCAGGAATCGAGAAGCGGGGGCTCCGGAGCCGTGCCTAGCATCATCGGCATGGACATCACCATTCACACGACCTTCCTCCCGCACGACGATCCGGACGCGTCCCTGGCGTTCTACCGCGACGTCCTCGGCTTCGAGGTCCGCAGCGACGTCGGACAGGGCAAGATGCGCTGGATCACGGTCGGTCCTGTGGGCCAGCCCAGCACCTCCCTCCTCCTGGCCCCGCCCGCCGCCGACCCCGGGATCACCGAGGACGAGCGCCGCACCATCGTCGAGATGATGGCCAAGGGCACCTACGGCTGGATCCTGCTGGCCACCCGGGACCTCGACGGCACCTTCGAGAAGGTGCAGGCCGCCGACGCCGAGGTCGTCCAGGAGCCGACCGAGCAGCCGTACGGCATCCGCGACTGCGCCTTCCGCGATCCGGCCGGCAACCTGGTCCGCATCCAGGAGCTTCGCTGAGCCGCCCGGCGTGGGGCACCCCCGGCCCTCCCCGGCAGGTGGCCCGGCCGCTCATGGACGTCGACGAAGAGGAGTTCCCTCATGTGCCACCCCTCGTGGGGCCGCGCACGCGCCGAGGCGCAGCGTCTGAGCGACCTCGCCCGACTGCGCCGCGTCCGCGACCGTATCGATCGCGAGTACGCGCGTCCGCTGGACGTGGAGGCGCTCGCCCGCAGCGTGAACATGCCGGCCGGCCACCTCAGCCGCCGGTTCCGGCAAGCGTACGGCGAGGCTCCCCACGCGTACCTGATGGCGCGTCGCGTCGAGCGCGCCATGGTGCTGCTGCACCGTGGTGATCTCGGTGTCACCGAGGTCTGTTCCGCGGTGGGCTGCTCGTCCCCGGCCACCTTCGGCACCCGTTTCACCGAGCTGGTCGGCATGCCGCCCGACGCCTACCGCTCCCGTGCCACGGGCGCTGCGGCGGGAACGCCGCCGTGCGTGGTGGGAGTGACGACGCCGGTAGGGGAGCAGGAGGCGCCGGCCGGCGCGCCGTGACCGGACGGCCGTCGGCGGGAACGGTCCCGGCCGTTCCCGCCGCTTCGGCCGCGTCACTCCTCGTGCCGTCCCCGCGCCGCCTCATCACCTCCTGAAACTCCGTGAACTCCGCGCGCCCTGGCCGGATGTCGTCTCCTGACGTGTTCTGAACACCACGGGCGCATGACGCGTACTACGGGCTATCCGCGCACGGCCGAGTGCGCAGTCACCTCTCTGCGTCAATGACAGGAGCGGACATGAACGATCGCGATGAATCCGTGATGCGAGGGCTGCCGGGAGGCGGTGCGGAGCTTTCCGTGGTGCTGACCCTGCGCTGGGACGACGTGGCGGCGCTCGGCCGTGAGGCGAGCCGGCTGGCGGAGCAGCGAGGGGCGCCCGTGACGCTCGACGAGGCCGCCAGCCATCGGCTCCGTACCTGGTCCTCCGTGGCGAACGCGCCCGACGAGCGCCACAAGGCTGCTCCGCCCGGACCGGCGACCGCCGCCATCGTCGGCTCCCCTTCCCCCGAGCGGGCGCGCCCCCACGTGGGACACCTGAGCGACACCGGGCCGGTCGCGTCCCTGACGGGTTCCCTCACCCAGCAGGCCCAGCCACCCGCCGGAGCCAACGGAGCCGCGCACAGGTGACCGGCCTCCTCCGCGTCCACGCCGGCCCCGGAGGCCCGCGTGAGCACAGCCTCCGGGGCGGAGAGCGGAACAGCCGGCGAAGCGGCTTCCGCAGCGGGCGTGACAGGGACCACGCGCCGGGACGTGAGCCCGGGACCGGGCCCGTCCACGCGACAGGGACGGGGCCTCGTACGGACCTCCGTACGGGACCGGCCGTCCCGCATCCGCCCGCCGGCCCGGACATGACCGCGTGCGGCCTCTCGGCGAGGCTGCCGGAAAGGGAACCACCGAACGTGACCGTCCACCGCGCCAGGCGCCTTCTCGTACTCCTCGCCCTGCCCGCCGCCCTCGCTCTCACGGCGGTCACCGCCGCCCCGGCCGCAGCCGGAGCCGACGCGTACGGCGCCGGTTCGCACCGGCTCCAGGGTTCCGGTGGCGGCCACCGGCTGGTCGAGCGGGTGGACTCCGCGGCACTCGTGCCGGGCGGGCCCGACGCGCGGGGCAGGCTCTCCCGCGAACCCGTGATCACCCTCTCCCATGACGCCGCCGACCGCGCTCCCGGTGCGGGAGCCGTTCCCGCGAGCGGAGCCGGTACCGGCGGGACGCAGGGCGGGGAGGTCCCCGGGGTGCTGGTCGGCGCCGGCGGGATCGCCTTCGTTCTGGTGGCGGGCGCGCTCGCCCTCGGACGCAGGCGTGACCCCGCCGTCCCCGCCTGCCCCGCCGCCGATCCGGTCGACGGGAACTCCGGGTGAGCGAGGGGAACGGGCCCCTCGCCGCGCCGACGGCCCGCCGGATGTCCACGGGCCGCCCCGGCTAGCCGACAGGAGACAGACCGCACACGAAGAGACCGCACACGAAGGGGCCGGCGTCCGTGGGGGACGCCGGCCCCTTCGTCCGCGCCGGGGACCTTTGCCCGTCACGCCCCCGAGCGCCCGGGGCGCACGGCGGTCATGTACGACGACCAGACGCGCAGCGGCAGGAAGTCGCCCCTGTCCTGCCCGGAGCCGCCCATGCCGGTCACCGGGAGCAGCGCGTCCTGGCCGGGCTTGTTCCGGAAGACGGTCACGGCGGTCGACAGCTCCTCGGTGGAGCCGACGAACCAGGTGGCGGGCAGCCGGTCGTCATCTCCGGTACGCCCCGCCACGACCGGCGGCAGCGCGCGCATCGTGTCCGGATCCACGGCGTCGACCGCCACGTCCCGCATCGCGTCGGAGACCTCACGGGCGACCTCCGCGTCCATGACGCGACGGACGGCGGGCCGCTCCAGACCCTCCAGTGCGGCGCCCCGGAAGGTCACCGCCGTCACGGAGTACGGATCGGACTGCCGGCCGTCGTCGGCGAACGTGGCGTACGCGTCGGCCATCCGTATGGCGCTCGGGGTCGACGTGCCGACCGGGAAGGCGGGCTCCAGGGGAGCCATGCTGGCCGGCAGCAGACCCGTGCCGACGGCGAGATCACGTACCTCCTCCAGGCCGACGTCGCCGCCCAGCCTGCTGTACGTGGTGTCGTCGCCCCGCACCAGCGCCTGACGCAGCGTGGGCCCCGAAGCGGGGAAGGCGCCGTCCAGGAAACCGCGCGAGCCTGCCTCCAGCCTCCCCGGCAGCAGCCACGTCCCCCGGGACGTCAGCGCCCCGGTCCGGTCGTAGAAGCTGTCCGAGGTCACCGGCAGCCGCGGGAACGCCGCACCGCCCGGGCGCACGCCGTGCTGGAGAGCGGCCGCGAGCACGAACGGCTTGAACGCCGATCCCACCGGTACGCCCGATGTGTCGGCGTTGTTGGCGAAGTGCTTCGTCGCGTCGGAGCCGCCGTACAGCGCGAGCACGGCCCCGTCGCCCGGCCGGATCGACGCGGCGCCCACCTGGACGTCACGGTCGGCGATCCGGCGCGCCGGGTCGAGCGCCTTCGTCGTGACGCTCTCCACCGTCCGCCGCAACTGCTCCACCTTGCTTCTGTCGAAGGTCGTCCGGATCCGGTACCCGCCGCGCCCCAGGTCCTCGGCGGTCAGCCCGGTGCGCTTCTCGATGAACTTGTTCGCCACGTCCACCAGGTAGCCGGTCTGGCCGGCCAGACCGGTCGACACCGACCGGGGGCGTGGCTCCGGGAAGACGGTGTAGCCCGCCCGCTCCTGCGGCGTCATGTAACCGAGCTCCACCTGCCGGTCCAGGACGTACCGCCACCGTGCCTCGGCCCGGCTGTGGTGCGCCGCGCTCAGCGAGGGGTCGTAGAAGTCCCCGCCCTTGAGGAGCGCGGTCAGCAGGGCGCCGCGGGAGGGGTCGAGGTCCTTGGCGTCCACCCCGTAGTAGGCCACGGAAGCGGCCTGGACCCCATAGGTGTTGCGGCCGAACCAGCTGGTGTTGAGGTACCCCTGGAGGATCTCCTTCTTGGAGAGGGACCGCGACAGCTTCACCGCCAGGCACAGCTCGCGCAGCTTGCGGTCCAGCGTCTGGTCCTGCGTCAGATAGGTGTTCTTCACGTACTGCTGGGTGATCGTCGAACCGCCCTGCACCTCACCGCCACGGGCCATGTTCACCACGGCCCGGGCCAGTCCCCGCACGGAGAACCCGGGGTCGCTGTAGAAGGTGGAGTTCTCCGTCGCGACCACGGCGTTCTGTAATGACGGCGGAATGTCCGACAGCGGGACGTTCTGGCGGTTGATCGATCCGACGCTGACCATCTGGCTGCCGTCGGCCCAGTAGTAGACGTTGGCCTCCGCGCGCGCGGTGGCGTTCACGTCGGTGATGTGCACCGTGGAGTAGACGTATCCGAGCAGCGCGGCGAACCCGCCGCAGCACAGCAGTGACAGAGCGAGCAGCTGCCGCCAGGACGGTACGAACCGGAGCGCCCCGCGCCGGTTGCGGCGTGGATAGTCGATCCGCCGCGACCCGCGCCACGGGCCTCGGCGCGGCCGGGCGCCGGCGCGGAACGCTCCCCGCCGTCCCCGCTGCCGGTGGCCGGTGATGAACCCGCGGCTGTCGCCGGGAGGACGGAGAGGGATCCGTGCCTTGCGTCCCATTCGAGGCAACACGGATGATCGCCCCCCTTTCGGTACGGTGACCTTGCTGCTCCCTACTACGCGGCGTGGCAGCCGCCCGTTCAGGAAGCGCTCCCCGCCAGCCAGCCGGCCACCGCGTCGGCGATGGGCTGGCCGGTCTCCAGCTCCACGAAGCCGAACTGGCCGCCCTGGTTGCACTCCAGGAACCACCACACGCCCTCTTCGTCCTCGGCGAAGTCGAAGGCGGCGTAGGCCAGGCCGGCCAGGTCCATGTAGTCGTGCACGGCCCGGGCGACGCGGTCCGGTGCCCCGGCCGGTTCCCAGCGGTGTCCCGTCTCGCCGTACCTCCCGTCGACCTGGTCCGGGCCGGACACCTTGCGGGCCACGAACAACTGCCCGCCGACGCACGTCAGCCGGATGTCGGCCCGTTTGGGGACGTAACGCTGGAGCAGGGTCGGGCCCGCCGCCACGCCCTCGAAGTCCGCGTCGGGATCGACCAGCGCGGTGGGCAGCGCGATCGGCGGCTCGGTGCGCGGCGGCCCCGACAAGGTCTTGACCACGACCTTCCCGCAATGGGCCGCGAACTCCCGGGCCACCTTCGGGAAGGTCGTGACGACGGTGGGCGGCACGGCGAAGCCGCTGCGGTGGGCGATCCGCAACTGCCACGGCTTGAAACGGGCCTGTGCCGCCTGTTGCGGATGGTTCATCCACCGCGCGGTGGTGGAGTAGAGCATTCCGTACAGGGCCTGTCCCGTCTCGGCGGTGAGCCACTGCGACGGCTCGGGGGCGTGCGCCGCGGGCTCACCGGGTCTGCGTACCCAGACGGACCGCAGGGCCCGGGAGCCGGCCAGGCGCCCGTCCGCCGACAGGTAGCAGTGGAAGTCGCCCCGCGCGTACTCGGCCGACAGGTCCGCCTCGCCCGGCACATCGGCGGGGTCCAGGCGCACGAGCGGGACGCCCCGCTCGTGCAGTCTGTTCACCACCATGTCCGCCGTGACGTCCTGTCGGCACGTCAGGATCAGTACAGTCATCGGCGCGTTCGGTCAGTCGTCGAAGTGTGTCTGGGAGCCGGCCTTCGACGTCGTGGTGCCCGCGGCCAGGAGCAGCGCCCGATCGCTGATCGCGGGCCGGCCGTCGGACAGGACGTTCAGCTGGAGGGCCGAGTCGTACGCGTAGGGAACCAGCTCTTCCGAACCATCGTTCGGCTGGGCGTAGTTGAACACGAACGGTCGCATGGGTCTCCTTCTGTTCCTCATCAGCCTGAGGTGCACCTATGACAGTACGTACCGGACATGTAGGGAGCTCACTACTCTCCGCTGCATCGAGCCGATGAGGCGAAGGTCGCACTTTTCCGGGCGGCCTCACGGCTGAAGACGGGGGGCCTACGGATCCGAACGGACGGCCTGCCATCGCTGTTCCTGACCGGAGGAGCCGGAACGAAACCCTCCCCAATGGCCGCTTGCCGGTGTCGATCGCCAACGGCGTGGACGGCGTCGCCACGGCCTCCACCGGGCGGGCCGGGGCCGGGGGAGTGACGGGAACCACAGCAATCCCCGCGGCCCCGGCCTCTGGGCGGGTTCCGGGCCCCGCCGCCCCCGGCCCCGTCGCCGTGCTGGTCCCCTCACGCGGTCGCAGGGCACCGGGGCCGGTCAGGCGGGAGGGGTCACCCCCGCGACCGACTGCAGCAGGGTCATGGCGTCCGTCCGCGACAGCCGCTCATGGAACCGCTGGTTGCGGAAGGTCCTCAGACAGGCGTAGCAACTGGTCTCCGGTCCGCACTCGCAGGAGCCCACACGGCGCAGGGCGGCCTCCACCACCGGCTCCAGCCGGCCGGCGATCCGCACGGCGTTCCCCGCCCCGCCCGGGGTGGTGTCGAACAAGAGCAGGGAGGGCAGCGCCTCGGCACTGGTGTGGACGGTGCCGTCGATGTCGTCCCGGCTGATGTCGAGAAGCGTGGCCGCCCCCTCCAGCAGGGCGTACAACCCGGACCGCAGCTGCGCATCGGTGGCGGTCAGAGCCGTCGCCATGTCCAGATGGATCTGGAGGAAGTCCGTCTGGTAGCGGTGGGCGAGCGAGACGACCCGCAGCGGGCCGGTGCACTGCTTCTCCTTCAGCAGGTGCGGGTGGCCACCCCGCAACGGCGCCGACCGGGCGTGCGGGCGGCCCCAGCCGCACCAGTCGCAGATCTCGTAACCCGCCCCACCGGGCCCTTCCGACACCGTGACCATCTCGCCCCGGGTGCCGGCCGACCAGTCGACGGAGTGCCCGGAGGCGAAGACGGTCGTGGACTCCTCCAGATCGGCCGATTCGGTGGACATGTGCACGTCTCCGTGCCAGGCCCGCCGGGGCGGCGTCTGACCGGGCCGCCGCGGTGCGCCCCGCCCCGCGACGAATCCGTAGACGGGTTCGACGTAGCGGCGCGGTGCCGAGGTGTGCGCTCTGCCACAGGCCGGACAGGCGGGTGCCACCTGATCGGTGGCCTCCCGGTAGCGGCCACAGCCCTCGCAGACGGCGTAGTGGCGGCTGACGAGTTCGCGGTCGGGCAGCCGGTACACACCGGCGGAGGTCCACAGCTGCCCGCCGGCGACGATCTCGGACCCCGGCGCGTACTCGTGGACGGCGGCGCTCAGGTCACGGGTGAGCTCCAGCTGCCCGGCCGCCGCGTTGTCCTGGGTGATGCGCAGCTCGACGGTGTCGACCGGGAAGCCGTACTTGGGCAGGATGTTCCGGTTGGCGAGCACACCCAGCAGATCGCGCTCGGTGAGGTTACGGATGACCTTCTCGTACATCTCCGCCAGGCGGTACTTGTGCGCGGCGGCCGCCTCGTCCCGGCGCTCGCGGTAGGCGGTGACGTCCTGTTCGAGGATCTGGCGCGCGGCACGCAGGAGCCGGTCGAGCTCCGCCACCCAGGCGTGCTCGCCGACGCCGATCTCCTCCCGCACCGAGGCGGGAAGCACCTGGATCAGGGATGCCTCGACGTGCGCGGGGACGGGGGTGAGCCAGTCACGCACCCCGTGCGCGGCGATCTCCCCCTCTTCGTCGGGCAGGAAGAACTCGCCCGCCTTGCGCCAGATGCGCCGCCGCTCCTCCTTCATGGCACGGAAGAAGGCGGACAGGGCGATGGAATGGGCGTGCCGCCGGTCGATGCGCACATTGTCCAGGGGGACGACCGGAGCCCGCACCTCGCCGGCGATCATCTCCTCCGGCTCGGCGAACCGGGCCAGGTCGTGGGGCCTGCGCTGGGCGTAGGTCAGTACGAGCGCCGCCGATTCCGCACGGCGGCCGGCCCGGCCCGCCCGCTGCACGTAGTTGGCCGTCGAGGGCGGCATGTTGCGCAGGACGACCGCCTGCAACTCGCCCACGTCGACGCCCAGCTCGAAAGTGGTGGAACACGAGAGGGCGTTGACCGCGCCGCGTACGAACTCGTTCTGGATCTCCGCCGCCTTCTCACCCGTCCACTGCGCGGTGTGCTCCTGCGCGCGCAGCGGGATCGGGTCGAGCGACCGGTAGAGGCGCCGCAGGTGGTCGTCGGCCTCCTCGTCCGGCTTGAACTCCTCCAGCACACCCGTGCAGCGCAGGGTCGGGCAGACACCGCGTACGGAGACGGCGGTGATGCGACGGCAGCGGTCGCACACCCGCATCGGCCCGCTGTCCGCGGTGACCGGGCGCAGTCGCAGCCAGGAGTGGTCGAGGCGGCGCACGGCACCGATCTCCGGACGGTTCTCCCCGGGCAGCCACTCGCGCAGCGCCCCGGTGGTGAGGTCCCCCCACAGCTGCCGCAGGATCTCCAGCGCGGCGGCCCGTCGGTCGCCCGGGTGTCCGAGGGCGTCCAGGACCCGCACGAGGTGGTCCACACGACGGTTGGAGCCGCTGGTCGGCAGCCAGCTGATCACCCGGCGCCTGGCGTCGGACCCCTGCGAGCGGACCCAGACGGGCCCACGGCGCGGCGCGAACGCCTCGTCGCCCGCGTCGACGTCCTCCGGCATGGTGAGCGCTCCCTGGTTGCGCAGGCTGCGCAGCAGCTCCTGGAGGAGCAACCAGCACTCCTCGTCGTCGAGGCCGAGTGCGCGCAGAGCGCCGGGAGGCTGCCAGAAGGGCTCCCGGTCCAGGTCGATACGGAGCAGGCCGAGCCCCTCCAGCGACTGGCGGTCGTCCAGGCTGAGGACCTCCTGCATGACCCACAGGGCCACCGTGCGCTCCCGGGTCCGCCGCGAGTCGTTGCGGGTGAAGACCCCCGCTCCGGCCGCGGCCCGGACGGTCTCGGCGACCAGGTCGTCGATGTGGAGCGGGTCGTCCGGGCCGGCGGAACCGCCATGGACGGCCTGGGTGATCAGGCGCCGGTGCTGGATGCGGGTGTAGGACTCCTCCAGGTACGGCGCGAAATAGGCGGCGGCCTGACGGCTGTCGCTGAAGAACAGCAGCTTGCGGCCCTGCCCCGGAAGAGCGGCGGCAGGGCCCTCCGTGGCCGGCGGCAGCGCCTGGTACAGGGCGGTGCCGAGGACGGACACCGCCGCCTCGTTGCCCGCCTCGAACAGACGGATCATGCCGTGCCCGCGCGCCCCGCAGGCCAGGCAGGAGGCCGGGGTGCCCTCATGGGTGTCGAGTTGGTGCACGGGGCGCAGATCCCGACCGCCGCAGCCGGGATCGGCGCACACCGGCCGGGGGGAGGGGTGGAGGGCGCCGCAACCGGTGCACAGGTGGCGATCCTTCAGCCCTGCCTTCGCGGCCGCGCCCAGGGTCTCGTCGTCCTCGTCGACGGTGGCGCCCGCCCTGTCGCCGTCGAGCAGCAGCCAGGTGTGCGGGCTGTCGGGCGCCTTGCGGTGGACGAGCCGGGGGACCGGCCTCCCACCCGAGTGCGTCAGTGTGCCGTGCAGGTGGACGGCGCCGCAGCGCCGGCAGCCGCCGAGCTCGAAGGAGGCCCGGGAGCAGTGCGGACAGTTCTCGTGACGGGCCAGCTCCAGATGCGGGCCGGACGGGCCGAGGCAGCTGAACGCGCCCTCGGTGGCACGGGCGAACAGGTGGTAGCGCGCGGAGAGGACGGGGGCGCCGTCGGTGTCGGTGACCCGACTGGCGAGCTGGATCAGCGCCGTGACGGCTTCCGGGCCGTCCTCGGCGCCGGGGAAGACCTCCGCGGCGATCTCGCCGACGGGCCGGGGTCCGGCCGCCAGCGCCCGCCGCAGTGCGGCGGTCCCGGTTTCGGCCGCGAGGGCGGTGGCCGGGGTGGTCGTCGCCTTCACGCCACCGGCCGTGTCGTGCGCGAAGGCGCCCCGCACGCGCGCGAGGCGCAGGATCTCCGGCCCCGGATCGGGCAGGCCGGCGAGACGGGCGTACTCGGACGTCGGCAGCGGACCCCAGTGCGGTCCGGCCGGTATGCCGACCCGCGTGGCGGTGACGAGATCCTGCGCGGACGGGTCGTCGGGGTTCCAGTGGAAGGGGACGTCGAACAGCGCCTGGGCGAAGGCGGTGACGGCCGCGGGGTTCTCCTCGGCGCCGACGGTGGCGCTGGTGGCGATGGCCTGGAGCCGCCGCCCGCCCGCCACCCGGTCCTTCAGCCGGCGCAGGAGCATGGCGAGTTCGGCGCCGCGGGCACCGTCGTAGACATGGGCCTCGTCGACGACGACGAAACGCCAGCCACCCCCGTGCTCGCCCTCGAACAGGTCCATGTCCTGCGGCCGCAGCAGCAGGTACTCCAGCATGGCGTAGTTGGTGAGCAGGATGTGCGGCGGGCTCTGGCGCATCTCGCGCCGGCTGAGCAGTTCGTTGGGCAGGCGCGGCTCGCCCGGATTGAGTTGTTCGAAGGTGTCGGCGGCTCGCCGCGGATCGTCCTTCGTGTCGCCGGTGTAGCGCCCGAAGGTGATGTGCGGGGCGGCGGCGAGCACCTTCCGCAGGCGCTTCATCTGATCGTTGGCCAGGGCGTTCATCGGGTACAGCAGGAGGGCCCGGACCCCGGGGCCCAGACGTCCCCGGGCGTGCTCGGCGGCGAGTGCGTTCAGGATCGGGAGCAGGAAGCTCTCCGTCTTGCCGGAACCGGTACCGGTGGCGACCACCAGGTTGCGCCCGTCCACGGCTTTGCGCAGTGCCTGTTCCTGATGCCGGTGGAGCGGCCGGTCGATGGGCAGCGCCGGGCCCGTCAGATCACGGAAGGCGGGATCCAGCACACCCTCGGCCAGCAGCCGGCCCAGGGTGGCGCCCGGGGCGTAGGCGGGCGTGGCTTCCAGCAGGGGGCCCTTGGTGAGCAGAGGGCTCGTCGCGACGGCCCGGGCGAGCGCGTCGGCGAGCCGGGGATCGCGCAGCGGCAGCAGGGACCGCAGGTACCTGCGGTAGGTGTCGCTGATGAGTTCCGCGGTGGCGAGCGGGTCGAGGCTGTGCACAGTGGGCTCCGGGGCTGCGAGTGGGGCTGGTCCTGCGGGACGCGGACGCTGGGTGCGTGGGTGCGTGGGTGCGTGGGTGCGTGGGTGCGTGGGTGCGGGGATGTGTGGATACGGGCGCGGGCGCGGGGCGCGTGGGTACGGGGTGTGGGCGCGGGGTTCGGTCCTCGGCGACCGCTCAGGGGCCGTCGCGGCGGCTCTGCTCGCCGGCGACCAGGCACTCCGCGAGCGCGAGGTCGACCGCGGTGAGGTCCGGTGCGTGCGCGGCGATGCTCGTCCACAGGGGACGGTAGCGCTGCTCCATCTCCCCGGCCCGTGCGTCGCCCCAGGCGGCGAGCCGTGCGACCAGTGCGAACCCGAGCGAGAGCTGAGGGACGCGCATCCACGCCTCCTGCGCGCCGTGCGGGGCGTCGGGGGAACGACGGCGGAGGGCCTCCGCGAGGGCGTCGTGGCCGTCACCGAGCAGCGCCTCAAGGTCCTTCAGCCGATTCGGCGCCTCCTGGCGCACCGCGAACGCCTGGAGGGCCCGTCGGTCCCGGAACGCCTGCCAGGCGGCCTCCGCACGGGTGTCGGCGTCGAGCAGGGCGCGGGGCACGAGACCGGCACGCCGCATCACCTCCCGCTGGCGTGCCTCCGGCATCCCGTCCAGCACACGCGCCTGGACGCCGAACCGGCCTACGGTGTGCGCCCGGTCGTCGCCGCCGGATATCAGGTCACGCGCCGCGTCCCCCAGGAACTCCGTGACCTGGTCGAGCAGCTCCGCCTCCTCCGGATACAGCTCGTCCAGCGAGTACGCCCCACTGCCCGAGAGGTACGGCAGGAGCGGCGCCGTGAGCAGCAGCGCGCACAGCGGGGCCGTACGCCAGACGCGTCGCACCGTCTCCGGCTCGTCGACGCCCCGCACCCGGTGCACGGCAAGTCCGCTGCCGACGAGGACGCGCGCGAGCTCCCCGGAGCGCAGACCGGCGTCCGCCGCGTGCACCAGCGCCTGCTCCGGTACGACGCCCAGCGCCCGCAGACACTCGGCCGGTGCGGCTTCCCGCACCCCGCAGCTCCGCAGATCGCGTCCCCGGGCGGCGATCAGCCACTGGTACGGCAGGGCTCGCGGCACCTGGGGGAGGGGCCCCGCTCCCGCCAGGTACACGGCCATTTCGCGTTCCAGGCCCTCGACGAAGCCCGGTACGCCCTGTGGGCGCCTGAGCACGAGCGTGTCGTCGTCGCGCAGGTCCGGCCACCCGGCCGCCGCCGCCGACGGCCGTGGATCGGCCCCGGTGAGCAGCCGGGCGACGACCGGGCCGGCGTCCCGCCAGTCCGACGGCAGCGGAATCGTGCCCTCCGGAGTGACGGTCGCCATCACGGGTGGTGCCCACGGGGCGAGGGCGGAGTGGACCCGTGCGGTCAGCCGGCCGTGGTGCCGCAGGCCGAGCAGACGCAGACCGGTGGCGCCGGGTTCGACGCCCTCGGCGATGGGCTGGGTCCGGACCGTACCGACCAGAAGGCGTTCACCGGCCAGCAGAAGCCGCAACTCCGCCCGGGGGCAGCCGCTCATGGTGTCGGCGAGGGCGGTGAGCGAGTACCGCAGGTCGCCCTTGCGGGTCCGGACCCGGCGTTGCGGCATCACGGTGTGCACATCGGTGCCGTTCACGGTGAGGGCCAGTGCGGGCGTGACGGCCACGGCCTGTTCGGGCAGACGTACCGTCAGCACGCAGCCGCGTGACAGATCGGCGGCGTCCATGTCCACGGGGCGGATCGACCAGGGGCGCGGCTGCCCGTCCAGTTCCAGACGCAGCTCGGAGTGCGGCACCACGGCGCGTACCGTGCACGCCCGCGACCCGCTGCGCAGTTCGAGCGTCCTCCCGGTCTCGTACGGGGCGAACGCGAGGCGGCCCGTGGAAGCGGTGACCGTCCCCGATGCCCGGACGTTCACGACGGCCGGAGCCACGCCACCGCCCGGCGCCAGCAGCCGCCATTCCGGCGAAGCCGTGGCGGTGACGCCATCGGCGAGGAAGGCGGTCAGCCGCCGCGCACCCCGGGTCGTGTCCCGGCGGACCACCACCTCGTAGAGGCCGAGCAGCGGACGAGGCAGGTCCCGCCAGGGGTCCACCAGGGCGCCGGGAGCCCCTCGCAGGCGGGAGGAGGCCCCGCCGCCGGCCCGGACCACCTCCACGTGCCAGTGCTCCCGTCCGGCCTCCCCCGGACGGTGCGGCAGCCGCAGCAGCGGGGGCCGGCTCCACACGGGCGCGTCGTCGGTGTGGGCCACCCACCGCAGACGTTCGCCGCCCTCCCAGCGCAGGGGTCCGCCGACGGCGATCTCCAGCCAGCGTCCCGGGGCGCTTCCCCCGCTGCGGAGCCGCCGCACGCGGGCCAGGGACAGCCTGCTGAGCGTCCATCCGTTCCAGCCGTAGGGCGTGGGCAGCTCCACCACGCCGACCGGTACCCCGTCGGTGTCCAGCTCGCCCGCGTGCAGCAGGTGCACGTCGTCGGCCGGCAGCGGCTCGTCGGGAGCGAGGCGGCTCCCGTCGGCGGTGAACGCCAGCAGAGCCACGTCCGGATCGACGACGGCGAGACGGTGCACGGTGCCGTTCGGATCGGTGGCGTCTATACGGCGCACGGGCCGGGGCAACGCCCAGTGCGGTGCCCGCGCGGTGGCCGACTCGCCGTCGGCGGACAGCCGCCATTCCTGCGAGGACCCCGCCGCCAGGCTGAGCAGGACGCTCGCGCCGCCCGCACCGAGACGCAGTTCCGGAGCGGGCAGCGGTGCGTGTGCGCGCGGCCGTACGGGCCCTGCCGGCGGTGGCGCCGGCGGGGAGGGGCGGGCGGGGGCCGGGTGCCCGGCCGAGGAGGCGTACGCGGCGTCGGGACACCCGGCGTCGGGGTGCACGGGCGCGCGGGCGGGCTGTTCGGCCGAGGAAGGCGGCGCGGCGAGGCCGCCGGTTGCCGGGCGCGAAGAGGGTTCGGTGCTCTTCGGCAAGGGCCAGGGCCACCCCAGGGCCCGCGCGGCCGAGGCCGCGCCCTCCAGCCACTGCGGGGCGATCGAGACGTACGGGACCGTCAGGACGGCCTCGTCGGGCCCACCGGGCCGTACGGGACGGGGAACCGCGCCGAGTACGCGCTGCCGCGCCTTCGACACCTGCTGGGCGAGCATCACGGCACCGTCCCGGCCCGCGTGTGCGACCGTTCCGACGGTGCAGGCCGGCCAGCGCCGGAAAACGGTGTCCTCCGTGAGCCCTTCGGACCGCGCCAACAGCTGGTAGGCCACCAGGGCGTCGAGCACCAGCGCCATACGGCGCGGCTCGGCCGTCAGGGCGCCGAGGACCGGCGGATGCCCCGAGGTTCGCCACACCTGCTCGCAGTCGTCCAGCAGCTCCGCCGGGTCCACCAGCATGTCCCGCCCCCTTGACGCACGCCACCGGCCACGCGATGGATCGAGCGCCGCCTTCCGACGTTCTACCACCCCTTCACGGTTGCTTTGCGGGGAATCCCCAGGTGGGAACGCGACGAAGGGCGGCATCGCGACCGATTCGGGCGGGATGTCCCGTCGGTGCCGACCCGTTCGGAAGGCCGAGGACGGGAGGAGCGGGGTGTGGGGTGGAAGTTCCCGGGGAGAACGGTGGGCAGCGGCGGGGCGCGTCAGGTGGCGGTGAGGGCTGGGCGGGAGGGAGAACGGGGACCGGCCGGGCCGGTTGTCAGTGGCGGGTGATGAGATGAACATGTATCTGTTCCGCCGCTGTTCCATACGGGGGGCCTATGCCGACCACAGCCGACGCGTCCGCCAGGTCACCGATGGCCGCACTGCGCGAGGCCCTCGTGGCGTCCGCGGGGGCGGAGAAGACCCTCAGCATGGCTTCCCTGCGCGGGCTCCTGACGGGGACGGACAAGAGGATGCTCGCGGCCGTCCTGGCCCAGGTGGTGACGGACGGGATACGCCTGCCGGACCAGGTCGTGCGCCAGTTCGGTCTGCGCGCGGCCGCCGTGGCTCCCGAGGTGGCACCGCCCCGGTCCGTGCCGGCTCCCGTACGGCTCCCCGCTGCGGAGCAGGCTCCCGCGCCTGGATCCGCTCCTACGTCCGCGCCGGTCGCCGCTCCCGCGGTGGTGCCCGCATCGGTGCCCGCGCCCGTGCCCGTATCCGATCCCGTACCTGATCCGGTGTCCGGATCCCGGTCCGGGCCTGATGCCGCGCCCCCGGCGGTGCGCGTCGCCGTCCCGCCTCCGGCGCGTCCCGGCTTCGCGGTGGACCTGCCGCCGGGGTCGGCGCTGGACTTCGCGGCCATGAGGGTGACGACCCTTGTGCCCGGCCCGGTCGGCTCCGTCGGTCGCGGTGCCCCCGGCGAACAGGTCGGCACCACGGGAACCGTCGGTGCGGGCGCTCCCGTCGATTCGGCCGGGCCGATCCGAGCGGCGCCCGGTCACGCGGCGCCCGCCGCTCCCGCGCCCGCCTCTCCCGTACCCTCCGGCTTCTCGGCGCCCTCCGTCACCGCCGCTTCGCGTGAGGCCGCTTCCCCGCGTCCCGGTTCCCCGCGTCCCGGTTCCCCGCGTCCCGGTTCCCCGGATTCCGCTTCGGGACGCCCGGCCTCCGCGCGCCCGGCTGCCAGTCCCGCACCCGGGGCGCGCGTGGCCGGCCGGGTGGCGGCAGCGGTCGGCTCCGAGGCGTCGGGAGAGCACGGGCAGGCGGTCCACGACCCGGTGAAGCAGTACCTCAAGGAGGTCGGCCGCTTCCCACTGCTCTCCGCACAGCGCGAGGGGGAGCTGGCTCGGCGGATCGAGGCCGGGGTCTTCGCCCGGGAGCGACTGGACCGGGCCGGGCGCTCGGCGGCCCCCCGCCTCAAGCGGGAGCTTGCCCGGATCTCGGCGGATGGCGAAGCCGCCTTCACCGAGTTCTTCGAGGGCAACCTCCGGCTGGTCGTCGGCATCGCGAAGAAGTTCACCGGGCGAGGGGTCCTGTTCCTGGACCTGATCCAGGAAGGCAACCTGGGACTGGTCCGGGCGCTGTACAAGTTCGACCACGCGACCGGCTATCGATTCTCCACGTACGCAACCCAGTGGATACGCCAGGCGATGCACCGGGCCATCGCCGACCAGAGCCGGACGATCCGGCTGCCCGTACACGCGCACGAAGCGGTCACCGCGCTGCAGAGGGCGGCGCGCGACCTCGGCCTCGGCTCCCCCGGGGACGACCTGCCCGCAGTGGCCGCCCGCGCCGACGTGTCCCTTTCCGAGGCCCGCACCCATCTGTCCCGAGTGCGTCGCACGGTGTCCCTGGAGGTGCTTGCCGAGGCTCTCGACGACGAGCTGCTGCACAGCGCGTTCGATCCGACCGTGCCGCTCGTCCGAGAGGAGCCGTATCTCTACGGCCTCACCGCCGAGGAGGTCCACAGCGTCCTCGGGACCCTCAGCGACCGCACGCGCCACATCATCGAGCGCCGATACGGCTTTACCGGGGACCCCGCCACCCTCGACGAGATAGGCAAGGACCTGGGGGTCACCCGGGAGCGCATCCGCCAGATCCTGACGCAGACGGAACCACTGCTGGAGTCCTCCTTCAGGACCCTCGTCGGAAGCGCCGGCCACCCGGCGCCGCCCCCGCGCGGGGAGGGACAGCAGGACGCCGGGCGGAAGACGTCCACGTGACACTCCCCGACCAGGGGGGAGGCGACCGTACGGACGACGGGCGCCGGCCCCCGACCTCGAAACCGGCTCCGCCGTCAGCCAGGAGAAGGACGGGAGGGTAACCCGTGGAACGGTCCGGCGAAGGGCGAGGGGGCCACGTCGGGGAGGGAGATCCTGCCTACCGGTCCATTCCGTGGTGGAACGGTTTCTCCGGCCGCCCGGTAAGGAAGTCCTTTCTTCGCAGGAACTGTTGTCGCGGTCGCTCCGCCCGATCTCCCATGTGCCGGACCGACCGGTACCCCGGAAGAGAGCGGAGTCCCTGTGCACCCCCATCACGAGCACCACCACCCTGACCACACCCACGCGCACGACCGGCCCCGACCCCGGCACCGGGCGGTGCGGGGGCACGCGAGGCGGAACCGGACCGCTCAAGGAGTGGGGACCGTGATCGCCGGTACGGTCGCGGCCGCCGCCGTGGTCGCCGGAAGCCTCATAGCCGGCGGCACGGGCGGCGTAACGGAGGCCACCAGGGCCGGATCCCAGGGGGAGCCCGTGGGGGGACGTACGGCCGGCAGCGTCGTCGAGGGGGCCCCTTCCCGTGTGCCGGCCCCTCCCCGTCCGCCGACGCCGGCCGGCACACTCTCCGCGTCGCCGTCGGCCGCGCCTTCCGCGCCCCCCGCGACGTCGTCGCCCCTCAGCAGTGCGTCGCCGACCGGCCGTGCCGCCGGGACCCCGCGTCCGCCCCGGCGCAGCGCCCCGCCCACACCCGCGGGCGATCCGGAGCGGGCCCGGGCCGGCGGCGCACCTCAGGCCGGCGGCCCCAGGGGCACGGCGGCCGCGTACGCCAAGCGGGTCGTCGCCCTGGCCAACGCGGAACGGGCGAAGGCCGGCTGCTCCCCGCTGCGGATCAACAACCGGTTGCAGGCCGCAGCCCAGGCCCACGCCAACGACATGTCCGCCCGCAACTACTACGAGCACAACAGCCCCGACGGACGCGACGCGGGTGACCGCATGGAGTCCGCGGGGTACGAGTGGCGTACGTGGGGCGAGAACATCCACCGGGGGCCCGACGATCCCACCGGGGCGGTACGGGACTGGATGGACAGCCCAGGGCACCGGGAGAACATCCTGAACTGCTCCTTCAGGGACATCGGCGTCGGTGTGAACCTCAACTCCAACGGGCCCTGGTGGGTCCAGAACTTCGGTGTCTCGGACTGAAGGGCGCACCCGTCGGCACGCAGGGCGGGAGGATCGGGCCACAACGGCGAGATCCTGTACCCACCCCGTGCCGTCGGGGCGGGGTACGGCGGTCACGCCGGTGGCCGGCGCCGGCGGCGGGTCTTCTGCCCCTTGCGCACGTCCCGGCCCGCCCCCCTGCGTGACGGGGGCCCGCGATCCGCCCGTCGGCCCGCCCGCTCCCCGGGATCGGCGTGGCCGCAGGAGCCACGCGCCGCCATGTCGTCCGCGGGAGCCCGGCAGCGGCCCTCAACCGTGGAAGGCGCTCCGCCGTCCCGGTCGAGGCGCCCGGCCGGAACTGGTGCGCACGATCAGCTCTGCCGGTACGGCCGAGCGGACGTACCGCTCCCGCCCGCCGTCCAACCGGGCGAGCAGCAGGCGCAGACACTGACGTCCGATCCGTGCGAAGTCGGTCCGTACGGTGGTCAGCGGAGGCAGCACGAACGCGGCCTCCGGAATGTCGTCGTATCCGATCACGCTGACGTCCTCGGGCACCCTGCGGCCCGCCTCGTACAGAGCGCGGAGCACACCGAGCGCCATCTGGTCGTTGGAGGCGAACACCGCCGTCACGTCCGGTCGGGCGGCCAGCCGTCGCCCCAACTCGTAACCGGAGACCGCGCTCCAGTCCCCGAACAGCGGCGCGGGAACGGTGGCCCCGGCGGCCCCCAGCGCCGCCCTCCAGCCGTCCAGCCGGTGATCGGAGGCGATCCAGCCTTCCGGGCCCGCGATGTGCTGGACCGTGGCGTGACCGAGCGCGAGCAGGTGCTCGGTCGCCCTGCGGGCGCCTTCGCCCGCGTCCGTGGTGACGAGCGGAGTACCATCACCGAGGTCGTTGTCCAGCATGACCAGGGGCGTTCTGAGACCGGCGTCCGCGATGGCCCGGCCCACCCATCGTTGCGGGGCGATGGCGATCACACCGTCCGCCCCTTCGGCGGTGAGCCGTTGCACCGCCTCGACGACGGTGCCGGGGCCGGCCGTGTCGAGAACGATGGAACTGACCAGATGACCGGCGTCCCGTGCGGCTCCGTTGATCGCGTCGAGGATCGAGGCGGGGCCGTACCGCACGGCGTCGAACGAGATCACACCGAGCATCCGGTTCCGGCCGCCGGCCGGCGGCCGCGCGCCGGGACCGGGCCGGTATCCGAGCGCGCGCACGGCCTCCAGCACCCGCTCACGGGTCTCCGCGCGGACCGCTGGATATTCGTTGAGTACCCGGGAGACGGTCTGCTTGGACACGCCCGCACGGCGGGCGACGTCGTCCATGACCGGTCGCGTTCCGGCACGACCGCGCCGACCGCGCTCGGGGGCGTCGCCCTCTGGGGTACTGCGGGGCATGGCGGGTCTTCCTTCGGCATCCTGCCCCGGCCTGTTCCGGACGGGCGGACCTCAGGATATGACCTCGCCCTGTCCACGGTCGCCGGGACGACGGGCCCTCCGGCGCCGGGTGGAGGCGCGGGAGGAGGATGAACCCGGTCCCGCCCGGTCCCTGCGCGAAGGGCTCCGGAGAACGGTGTGTCAGCGGCGTTGCAGGCGAGCCGCCCTCGCGCTGATGTCGGGGATCTTCGCGTACAGGGCGTCGCCGGGGCAACGGGTGGGGAACCCGTCCGTGTGGCCCCCCACGACCGGCAGCAACGCGGTCGTCCCCTTCGGGTACCGGGCCTCGTCGTTCGTGGAGACCAGGGCGATCGTGCCGCGCAGATCGGGGCCGCGCGCGTCGAGCTTCCAGGCGAGCAGACGGGCGATGGCGTCCAGCATCGGCTCGGGTACGTACGCCCCCTGGTTGAACGTGCCGATCGCCGCGACGCCGACGGTGCCCTCGTTGAAGCCACGGGTATGCGCGCCGATGACGGGCCTGTCCAC
This sequence comes from Streptomyces sp. SP18CS02, assembly GCF_036322365.1. NCBI lineage: Bacteria > Bacillati > Actinomycetota > Actinomycetes > Kitasatosporales > Streptomycetaceae > Streptomyces > Streptomyces sp. SP18CS02. Next base: position 42,640 of record NZ_JAQYXC010000272.1, on the reverse strand, counting down.
GCCGCCCGCCCGGCCCTCGTAGACGGTTCCGCAGGCGTCCACGAGGAAGTTGTAGCCGATGTCGTCCCAGTGCTGCCCGTAGGCGTGTCCGGCGTACAGGTCGCGCAGCGTGTCCGGGACCGTCGCGCAGTCGTAGCCGTTCGGCGTGCTGGTGTGGTGGATGACGGCGGCCTTCACCGCGGGCGCGTACCGTGCGCCCGGTGCGGTGGCGACGGTCTCGGCCTGCCACGCCACACGCGGCACGATGACGGGCCGTGGCCCCTGGTGGCGGGCGTCGCGCGGCGGCTCCCGCGTCGGGACCGGAGTGATGACGCGCAACGGCGACGCGGCCGGGGCGAGCCAGGACGCGACGGCGGCCAGCACCACGAGCACCGTCAGGGCGAGGGCGGTACGGGCCCGGCGGTTACGCGCCAGATACATGCTCCGCCCTCCCGACGTCGGCCACCGGCCGTGGTGGGCCGCGCCCACCGGCCCGCGGTTGTCCATCGTCACCGCCGGACGCCCGCGGACGCCCGCCGGACTGCTCCATCCGGAGCACCCTGCTCCACGCGGGCGAAGGCCGGTCACCGCCGTGGCCCTTGCCCGGCTCACCGGTCCGGACCGAAGAGCGGACCGGGCGCCCGGCCTGCCGCCGGAACCGGTCCCCGCAGGAGGCGGACGGCTCATGAGGTCCCCACACGGGGCGGCAGGGCGATTGTCAGTGGTCGCTTCTACTGTTCAGGCAGTGGGATTCGCGGAACCGGCCGCCGGTCCACCCTGGGGAGGGGTCTGCCATGACGAAGACGTATCTGGAGCTGTCGCAGGACGGCGGTGGTGCGCACAAGTTCTACGAGGTGACGGTCGACGGCCAGGTCGTCTCCGTGCGCTACGGGCGGATCGGGGCCGCGGGCCAGCTCCAGACATCGTCCTTCCCCACGCCCGAGAAGGCACAGGCCGCCGCCGCGAAGAAGATCGGCGAGAAGGTGCGCAAGGGGTACGCGCCCGCCGTCCAGGGGCAGCGCGCGGCCCGCTCGGTCACACGGCGTCAGGTCGCCTCGGCCCCGTCCACCGCGCGGGCGGTCGCACCGGTGCTGTGGCGTTTCCGGACCGGATCGTCGGCGTTCGGTATCCACGTCGACGACGACCGCTGCTGGGTGGGCAACCAGTCGGGGGACGTCTACACCCTCAGCCACACCGGCGAGGTCCTCGCCCGCTACAACCTGCCGGACGGCGTGAAGTGCCTGGTCGCCGACGACTTCTGGATATACGCGGGATGTGACGACGGCCGGGTGTACGACCTGTCGTCGAAGCTGCCCTTCGCGGCGTACGACATCGCGGCCGACGTGGACATCTTCTGGCTCGACATCCACGAGGGCGTGCTGAACGTCGCGGACCGCGCGGGGCGGCTCACCGTGATCGACCACGAGGACGAGCACCAGTGGGCGCGGCGCAGCCAGGGTGAGCACGCCTGGATGGTGCGCGCCGACGACCGGGCCGTGTACCACGGGCATCAGCGGGGCGTGACGGCCTACGGGCCGGACGGCGGGGCGGAGCTGTGGCACACGCCGACCCAGGGGGCGGTCCTCTTCGGCTGGCAGGAGCAGGAGGCGGTGTACGCGGGCACGGCGCACCGGGTCGTCCAGCGGCTCTCCAAGGGGAACGGGGCCGTGGAGGCGACGTACCGGTGCGACAGCCCGGTGTACTCCTGCGCCACCTCGCCGGGCGGCCGGTTCGTCTTCGCGGGGGACTCCTCCTCGTCGGTGTACTGCTTCGACGAGGACGGCACGCGGCTGTGGAAGCTCGGTACGGGCGGCGGGTCGGCGCTGTCGATGCAGTACCGCGAGGAGCGGCTGTACCTGGTCACCACGGACGGTTCCCTGGTGTGCGTGGACGCGAGCGAGGCGGCGATCACCGCTGCCCAGCAGGGCACCGTACCGGTGGCACGGGACGTGAAGCTGGCCGCGGCGCTGCCCACGTACGAACCGGCCACCGCCGTGACCTCGGTGGCGACGGTGGCGGCCGCGCCCTCGGGAGCGGTGGTCGTGGAGTGTGTCCAGCAGGGCGGCCGGATGCGGGTCCAGGTGGTGTCCGACGGCTATGACGCGTCGTGGAACGTGCAGTTCCCGAGGGCGATCCGGGAGCCCGGCGCGCGGTATGTCGTCGACGCGCTGCACGCCGCGTCGGGCGGCTTCTACCGGGTCCGGGGCGACATCAGGCGCCTGCTGTGAGCGGAGAGGCGTTCGAGGTCGCTACCGGGGACGGACTCGCACCGCCCGCCGAGGGGGTTGAGCGGCGTGCCGCGGAGGTGCGGGTGGCGTTCGAAGGGCTGTTGCAGATCCGGCGGCTGGGTCCGGCCCCTGGGACCGGCGACCCCATGGCGGTGCCGGCGGCCTGGGAGCGCAACCGGCCCGTCCGGTCGGTCGCGCTGGCCCTGGAGGCGGCCGGGGTGGCGCCGTCCGCCGTGGACGGCAGCGGTCGGCGCGTCGCCACGGGGTACCGCGTGAGCCCGGGCGAGCGGCCCGGTTCGGTCCGGGTGGAGTGGCTGGGCCCGCCCGGCGGCGGCGCGGCCCATGACGAGGAGGACGCGTTGTCCGCATGCGCGCGGACGCTGGAACGGCTGGGCTGGGAAGCGCTGCTGTACCGCGGCCCGCGCAGACGGCGGTTCCTGGAGGTGGAGCCCGTGGCCGGCGTGGAGTGAGCCGTGTTCCGACGCCGACGGCCCTCCGCCCGGGGGGTGCGACGGCTCAGGTGCGGAGGGCCGGTTGCCCGGTGCGGGATCGCGGGTGTCAGGCGATGGAGGCCGAAACGATGGCGGACACCGCGATGTTGCAGGACGCGGTCACCCAGACCGCGGGGTGCGGCTCGGGCTCGACCAGCGTCGCGCCCAGCTTGCCCGGGGTGATGAGGTCCACCACGAGGAACGCCACGGCCATCATCACCAGCCCCAGCAGGCCGAAGGCGGCCGTGGACACGAGGCCCTTGCCGAAGTCGTTGTAGGTCGTCCAGATGGAGGTGAACACGATGCCGCCGATACCGAGCAGGGCGGAGCTCAGCAGCACGGCCGCGTTCCTGTTGCGCTGTTCCCAGATCTGCCGGCCGAGCTTTCCCGGCGTCAGGGCGTCGACCAGGACTATGCCGAGGATCAGCAGGACCACGCCGAGTGCGCCGTAGGCGGTGGCCCGGCCGAGTCCATTGACGATGTCGCTCATAGGAATGCCGGCTCCGTATCGGAAAGTGATCATGAGTGATCGCGGTCAAGGCGAGCCAAAATGTAGCGCACGGCCCGTCGCGCCCCGACCGGGGCCGTGCGTGACCCGGATGGCTCAGTACCACGGTCGTCCGCGCTCCCGCACGCCCACAGTGGAACCGGTAAGCCTCCGCCCACGCACCGGGAGCCCTCATGACCCCCATCAACCGACGCGACCTCGGCCTGCTCGTCCTGCGGGTGGGCACAGGAGCGGTGCTCGCCGCGCACGGGAGCCAGAAGCTCTTCGGCTGGTTCGGGGGCGGTGGTATCGAGGCCACGGCCCAGGCGATGGAGGCGATGGGCTTCCGGCCCGGGAAGCGGAGCGCCATCGCCGCCGGGTTGGGGGAGGCGGGCGGCGGAACACTCCTGGCGCTGGGTCTGGCCACGCCCGCCGCCGGGGCCGCCGCCGCGGGAGCCATGGCGGGTGCGGTCTCGGTGCATGCCCCGTCCGGGTTCTTCGCCCAGTCGGGGGGCTTCGAGTACCCGGCGTTCCTCGGGTTCACCGCGGCGTCCATCGGCCTCGCGGGCGCCGGGCGATACGGACTCGACCACGCCACCCACCACCGCCTCGACCGGCCCTGGATCGTGGCGGCGGCCTTCGTCGGCAGCGCACTCGCGGCGGCCGCCGTGGTCGGCCGACGCGTCAAGGAGCAGGCGGCCGCGGCTCAGGCGGCCGGGGACGAAGGACTCGGCGGTATCTGAGCCGGCCGTGGCGGATCAGAGCTCGGGCGGCAGGGCGACGGCACGCTCCTCGACGGCCGCGCGCTCTTCGTCGGAGAGGGACGTGAAGCGGAACACCTGGTCCACGTCGTCGAACGATCCGCCGAGGAGCTCCCGGGCCGACACGACCCTCTGAGCCGCTTCCTCGCCGATGCCGACGGCCGCGGCGAGCTCCCCGGCCGTCAGTGCGTTCACGTCGGCCAGCCCCCAGCGCACTCCTCTGCTCGTCCGTGCGACGTAGGGATCGCCGATGCCCTTCTCCCTGGCGGCGTGGGGGTCTTCCTCGGCGATGTGCCGGCCGCCCTCGCGGGCCCGCTCCAACAGCCACTCATGGACCCCCTCCACGACACCGGACGCGAGGAAGTCGCCCTGCCCCTTCGTGGCGGGTGTCTTTCTCGCCGCGCCGAGCTGTCCGGTCCAGTCGGCGTTCTCCAGCCTGTCCCCGTCCGCGCGGATGTCGATCTGCGCGTCGATGAGCCTGGCGTGTGCCGGGCGGCAGCAGAAGGCGTACACGCCCGTCGCCCGGCGCAGCGGGTACAGGTTCACGTCTTCGATCCTGTCGGTGGCGCTGAAGACGGGAAGCGCGGTCAGGCCGTCCCTGCCGACCCGCACGTCCGCCCGGCGGATGTCCACGGTGAGAGCCTCACTGCCCACGTTCTCCACCGTGACCTTGAAGCGGAAGAACGTGTAGCCCTTGGGGAGGTCCTTGCGCTCGTCCTGCGTCGGTCTGAACCGCTCCAGGTCGTAGGCGCGGACCTTTACCCCGACGCCGTACTCGCACCAGTCCCCGAAGACTTCGGGGTGAAGGGCACCGGACACGACATAGCTCCCCTGCTCAGGTCGATCGTTCGGCGAGATCCTACGGTTCCGTGTGGGCCGGTCGGCGATGTACCCGCGCCGCCGGTACGGGCACGGCATCCCACCACGTGTTTTCCGCCCGGGTACCGGCCGTCGTCCACGGCGCGGGGCACGGCGCGAACCCTCGTTCGTTCGACGGCGGTCGTACTATGGAAGGGTTGCTGAACCCGGCTCAAGGAGTTGCTGTGGCCCGTCCCCGTACCGCCTCGCGGACCGTGGAGCACCCGTCCTTGGGGGACGTCTCGCTGCAGCAGGTACTGGAGGCGCTGGTCGATCCGGTGCGGCGCGGCGTGGTGTCGCAGCTCGCGAACCGCGGCGACGATCTGAGCTGCGGTGCGTTCGACGTGCCGGTGTCCCGGTCGACGTCGACGCACCACTTCAACGTGCTGCGCGAGGCGGGGGTGATCCGGCAGTACTACGTGGGGACGACGAAGATGAACTCCTTGCGCTCGGACGAGATGGAGGCGCGCTTCCCCGGCCTGTTGTCGGCGCTGGTGGCCGCTTCCGCCCGTGAGGCGGACACCCCGCCGTCCTGAGGGGGCCGCACGGAACGGCGCCATGAACACCGCGACGCGGGCGTGTGCCTGTGCGCGTGCCCCGGGCCGGCGGCCCGGCCCGGGGCGGCATCGGTGCCGGGCCGTCGGCGCACGCGGCGCGGATCCCGTGCCGGAGAGCTCGCAATGTCGATCGTCATCGTATTACGATTGAGGTCGAAGTAATGTCGAGCGGTGAGGAGCGGGTTCCATGGCAAAGGTGGTGCGCTTCCATGAACTGGGCGGACCGGACGTCTTACGCCTGGAGGAGATCGACCTGGGCGAACCCGGCCCGGGTGAGGTCCTGCTGGACGTGGACGCCATCGGTCTGAACCGGTCGGAGGCCAACTTCCGCCGCGACCGCTATCTGGACCGGGTCGCCGCGCTGCCCTCCGGCCTCGGCTACGAAGGGGCCGGCCGCGTCCGTGCCGTCGGCGGCGACGTCACCGGGTTCGCCCCCGGCGACACGGTCAGCGTGCTGCCGCTGTTCCAGCAGTCCCGTCACCACATGTACGGCGAACAGGCCATCGTTCCGGCCTCGGCCCTGGTCCACCGTCCGCCGTCGGTGAGCGCGGTGACGGGCGCCGCCGTATGGATGCCCTTCCTGACCGCGTACGGCGCCCTGTTGGACATCGGCCGCCTGCGCCCCGGTGACCATGTGGTCATCACGGCCGCCTCGTCGAGCGTCGGACTCGCCGCCCTCCAGGTCGCCCGCCGCGCGGGCGCCATCCCCATCGCCACCACCAACGACGTGGACAAGGAGAAGCGCCTGAGCGAGGCCGGCGCCGCTCACACCGTCGTCACCGGCCGCGACGACGTCGCCACCACGATCCTGGACATCACCGCCGGGCGGGGAGCGGAGATGGTCTTCGACGCCGTCGCCGGTACCGGCATCGAGGCGCTCGCCGCCGCCACCGCCCGGGACGGCCTGCTCTTCGTCCACGGCGGCCTCTCGGGCGAGCCCACCCCGCTGCCCGGCCTCCGCGGCATGCGCCCCGTCTTCACCCGCCCGTACACCGTGTTCGAGATCACCGGTGACCCGGACCGTCTCGCCCGCGCCCGGCACTACATCACCGACGGACTCGACGCCGGCGTCCTCACCCCGGTCATCGACCGCACCTTCGACCTGGACGACATCGTCGCGGCACATCGCTACCTGGAAGCCGGACAGCAGGTCGGGAAGATCGTCGTCACTGTCGCCCGCGAGGAGGCACAGCGGTGAAGTACGGGTTCATCATGTTCCCCACCCAGGACGCCATCCCTCCCGGCGCTTTCGGGACCCTCCTCGAAGACCGCGGCTTCGAGTCGCTGTTCATGCCCGACCACACCCACATCCCGGCCGTCACCCCCGAACGCTACGACGTGCTGAACCTCGCGCCGGAGTTCAAGAACGGCATGGACGCCTTCGTCGCGCTCGGCGCGATCGCCCAGGCCACCACCCACCTCCAGATCGGCACCGCCGTCCTGCTCGTCCCCGAACGCGACCCGATCATCACCGCGAAGGAGGTCGCCTCGGTCGACGTCCTCTCCCAGGGCCGTATGAACTTCGGTGTCGGGCCCGGCTGGATCTACCAGGAGATGCGCAACCACGGCGTCGAACCCGACGACCGCTTCCGCGTCATGCGCGAACGCGTCGAGGCCATGCAACAGATCTGGACCCGTGACGTGGCGTCCTACCACGGCAAGTTCGTCGACTTCGACCACGTCACCTCCTGGCCCAAGCCCGTCCAGCGCCCGCACCCGCCGATCCTCGTCGCCGGCAACGGTCCACGCGTCGCCGAGCGCGTCATCGCCTACGGCGACGAGTGGATCCCCATGCTGCGCCCCGGTGTCCTCGACCACATCGCCGAATTCAAGAAGACCGCCCGCAAACCGGGCAGCGACGAGCCCATCCCCGTCACCCTGTTCGGCGGTGACCTCGCCGACGTCGACGCCTATGCCGCCGCCGGAACCGACCGCGTCCTGTTCTGGGTCCGCCCCGCGGACACCCGGAACATGACGAAGCTCGTCGACGAGATCGCACTCCGGCTCGGCGACCGTCTCCGCTGAGCGGCCCCGCCTCGCGACACCTCGCGACACCTCGCGCACCTCCCGACACCTCACGACATCGCCGCGCGAGCGGAATCCCCGCCCGGCCTCCGCTCCGTGTGCGGCTTTCCCCCCTGCCCCTTCTGTTGTGTGTACCCGACACGACACGCCTGCTGTACGGACCCGGCACCACACGCGGTGCCGGTCGCTGCGCGCGCCGAGCGGTCGGCTCCCGCGGGAGCGGGGCCTCCTGCTCGACGCCCGGGCCGGCGGTCTAGGCTCGCCGGCATGGCCACCGCACTCACCGCCGCCCGCGCGCCGGCATGGCCGGGCGGGCCGCCCCGGAGGCCGGTCCTCCGTCGTGAGCCGGACGCCAGGGTCTCACGGCGCATCCGGCCGCCCCGAGGAGTACGGCACGCACAAGACCATCCGTGACCCGCGGGTCCGCCGGATCCTGGAAGGGACCGAAGAGATCATGAACGTCGTCGCCCGCAGCCTGACGGAGCACCTGGCATGACCGGGCAGGAGGAGGTCCTGGTCCGGACGGAGGGGCGCCTGGGCCGCTTGATCCTCAACCGCCCCAAGGCCCTGAACGCGCTCAGCCACGGCATGGTGGTGCGCATCGAGGAAGCGCTCACCGCCTGGCGGGACGACCCCGCCGTGCGGACCGTGGTGATCTCCGGCGCGGGGGAGCGCGGCCTGTGCGCGGGCGGGGACATCCGTGCCATCCACGACGACGCCCGCCGCGGCGGCGGCGCCTCGGCCGACTTCTGGCGGGACGAGTACCGGCTCAACGCGTTGATCGCCCGCTACCCCAAGCCGTACGTCGCCCTCATGGACGGCATCGTGATGGGCGGCGGCGTCGGTGTCTCGTCCCACGGAAGCGTGCGGATCGTCACCGAACGTTCCCGGGTGGCCATGCCCGAGACCGGTATCGGCTTCGCCCCCGACGTCGGCGGGACCCACCTCCTCGCCCAGGCACCCGGCGAGCTCGGCACCCACCTGGCCCTGACGGGTGCCGCCGTCGGCGCCGCCGATGCCCTGCTCTGCGGCCTCGCCGACCACTTCGTACCGGCCGACCGGCTCGATCGGCTGGTGGCCGAGCTCGCACACGCGCCCGTGGACGACGCCCTGCCCCCGCACGCCGGCCTGGTGCCGCCCGGTGAACTGGCGGCCCACCGCGAGTGGATCGACCACTGCTACGCGCCCGACACGATGGAGGAGATCGTGGAGCGCCTGGTCGGCAGTGGCGTACCGGCGGCCAAGGAGGCGGCCGTCACCCTGGGCGCCAAATCGCCCACCGCGCTCAAGGTCACCCTGTCCGCGCTGCGCCGGGCCCGCCGGCTCGGCTCGCTGGAACGGGTACTGGAGCAGGAGTACCGGGTCTCGTGCGCGGCTCTGTCGACGCCCGATCTGGTCGAGGGCATCCGGGCCCAGGTCATCGACAAGGACCGCAGCCCCCGCTGGTCGCCCGCCCGCCTCGACGAGGTCACCGAGAGCGACGTGTCCCGCTACTTCGCCCCGCTCGGCGACGACCGCGAACTCCGCCTGTCCTGAACCGACTCCACCCGGGAGGCGCCCTGGTGAGCGCCTGCGTCGGCGTCGAGGGGCCCGGCAGCGTGGGCGGCCCGGTGACCGCCGGCTCGGCGGCCGCCGGACACCGGGTTCCCGGGAGGCGGCGTACCATCGGATGCCGCGGTGACGACGGCAACGGCCGGCTGCCAAGAGGCTTTGCGTAGGCTGGCATCGTCGTTCCGGCGTGGGTGGGGGGCAGGCCGACGAGGTTCCCCCGACCCCGCTTGACGATGTGTCAGGAAAGTCGGGAATGGATGGGCCGCAAGTTCATCGAGGAGACGTATGGCACCGCAGGCGTCCGATGCCGGGAAGCATCACCAAGGCCGCTCGTCCCCGTGACGCGGGCCTTGGGCGCGTTGGCGTGGGCAGGGGCGGGCCGCCCGGGAGCGGAGCGTCCACCGCGGGGCGTCAGCGGTCGGCCGCGGTCGTCGTGAGCGTTGCTGCCACTGGGCCGGTCCCTCTGCGGCTGCGACGCCGGTGAGCGGCCGCGCCCACCGCTTCGCCCGCTGACCGGGCTCCCCGGCCGGCCGCTCCCCGCACCCCTCCTCTGGATTCCTTCCGCGACCCGTCAGTCCCATCCCGCTCTTCCACCCCCGGTGTCCGCCCCCGCGCGGGCGCGTCCCCCTCGAACACCTCCGTGGAGCGAACGTGAAAACAGGCGACCAGATCGTGCAGGACCTCCCCTGGAAATGGGGAGTCCAGGGCAAGATCTTCATCATCGGCGGCCTCGGCTACTTATTCGACGCGTACGACATCGCCCTCAACGGCTTCCTGATGCCGCTGCTGGGCAAGCACTTCGATCTCACGCTCTCCCAGCGCGGTCTCGTGGCCACCGCGAACCTGGTCGGTATGGCCCTGGGCGCGGTCGCCTGGGGCGCGGTCGCGGACCGCATCGGCCGTAAGAGGGCCTTCAGCGTCACACTTCTGATCTTCGCGTTGTTCTCGGTGCTCGGTGCCCTCTCCCCGAACTACGCCGTCTTCCTGGCTCTGCGCTTCGTGGCCGGTGTCGGACTCGGCGGCTGTATCCCCGTCGACTACGCCCTGGTGGCGGAGTTCTCACCGAGGAAGTACCGCGGGCGGATCCTCACCGCACTCGACGTGTGGTGGCCGATAGGCGTGACCCTCTGCGGCCTGGTGTCGACGTTCATGCTGACACTCGACAACAACTGGCGATGGATGCTCACCACGATGAGCATCCCGGCGCTGCTGCTCTTCTGGGTGCGCCGGGGCATCCCGGAGTCGCCGGTCTACCTCACCAAGAAGGGGAGGGAGGCCGACGCCCGCGCCGTCATCGACGATCTGGTGGCCCGCACCGGAGCGGCGGTCGAGCCGTACGTCATCCCCGCGCCGCCGGAGAAGGCCAGGTCGCGGGGGCCGGCGGCCGCCTATGAACAGCTTCGCGACGTCTGGAGGTTCAGCCCGCGCATCACCTCCGCCGCCTGGCTGCTGTTCGCCAGCATCATGCTCGTGTACTACGCGGCGCTGAGCTGGATGCCGTCCATCCTCAAGGAACAGGGACTCGGCGACACGGCCGCCTTCATGAGCACCACGCTGATGAGCGGCGTCGGCATCGTCGCGGTCCTGGTGTCCGCCGCGCTGGTCGACGTGGTGGGCCGGAAATGGCTCATCGGTGTCACGGCACCGATCGGCGCGCTCGCCCTGGTGGTGTTCGCGCTGCTGATGGACATGCCGACGGCGTCCGTCGTGGCCATCGCGGCCTTCGGGTTCCTGATGCAGCTCGCCATCCCCGCCCTGTACGCCTACGTGTCCGAGTTGTACCCGACTCTGCTGCGGGCCAGTGGCTTCGGCTGGGCATCGTCCTTCAGTCGGGCGCTGACCGGTTTCGCCCCGCTGCTGTTCGGCTCGGTCATGTGGCCCCTGCTGGGGCTTCCGCTCACCTTCGCCGTGCTGACCCTGGCGATCGTGGGGTCCGTCCTCTGGATGGCGGTCGCGGCCCCCGAGACCAAGGGGCGAGCGCTCGACGACGACCCCGAGGACGTTCAGGAACCCCGGCCCGCCCCGGTGCCGGAGCCCGGCCCCCGGGTGCTCTGAGGGGCCGTACCGCCTGACCGGGCGCGCCACCCCGTCGTGCTCCGTACGACAGCCGGAGCGACTCCCCTCCCCATCGGGCCCGAGGCCGGCCACCGTCCGCGGCGACGCCGCGCCGCGGACGGTGGCCGGCCGGCTTCCACGCCGAGGCGGGGCGGGGAAGAAGCGGGGCCAGGCGTACGAGAAGCGGAGCCCGGGCTCAAGAGGAGCGGGGCGCGGCCCGCAGGAAGCGCCGCGGCACCGTCGAACGGCGCGTCAGCCGGCGGGGGCGGTGGCGGGGCGGGGGCGCGGCCCGGTCGGGCGGACGCAGAAGCTCGTCATGTGCCCGAACGGCGCAGTTCGTCGCTGACGCGCTCGCGTTCGGCGTCGGTGAGGTGGATCCGCTCCAGTTCGCGGGTCCACGCGTCGATGTGCTCCCGTTCGTCGAGAGCGGTGGCCAGTGCGATGAGGGTGGCCAGCGCCAGGGCCCGGTCGAGGGCCGTGGCCGCGTCGCCGTGCCTGCGCAGCGCGGAGGAGACGGCCCTGAAGGCGGCCCGGTCGTCGTTCTTGAACTCGCGGAGGATCCGGGCGTTGTCGAGCGCCCGGGCCAGCCCCCGCAGCTTCCTGGAGCCGCCGTACTCCAGTGTGACCGGCTCGTCCCGCTGGATGAAGATGAGCGAGTTGCCGGACGGGTCGAGAAGGGTGAACCGTGTCTGGCCGGGGCGGAAGCGCGTGATGCGAGGGAGGCCCTTGGCCGGCACTTTGCGGTAGGCGGCACGCATGGCCTCGGTGAAGGCGGCGTGGTAGGCCGCGACCTCTTCCACCATGACCAGGCAGGCGCCGCCGTCCTCCCTGGCCGGATCGTGGTCCTGGGGCGGCCTGCCGAAGTGCACCGCGAAGCCGCTCCACTCCAGGGCGAGGTAGAGGTAGGGGCGAGTCTGCCGGTAGGTGACCTCGAATCCGAGTGCCTGGTAGAAGGCCAGGGTCTCCTCCAGGTCCGCGCATGGCAGCACCGGCACCACTGTCTCGTTCGCCCGAATCGTCGTCTCGGTCAACGGTCCTCCGCCTGTCTCGTCACCATGGGACCCCGGCTTCCGGGCCGCTCGGCCATCGGCTCCAGGGAACGGCCGCCGAGCCGGGGATGCCGACGGTACGGCCCGGGAACTGGCTAGTCAAACTTTACTAGTTGCGCGTCGGCCCGTGCCGGCGGACGCTGACGGTCCACGCGCGGTGGTGGTGTGTGGGGGCACCTTCACGGGTCCGGCGGTGCCCGCATGCCGAACGGGCGGACCGGGAAGGGGATCGCCACGGCGCTGCGCGTCCCGAAGACGATGCGGTCGACGCGAGCCCAGGCCGTTCGCGCGCATGACCGTCGCGCCCCCGCCCCGCGGTCCGCCGCCCGGCGCGGATCCCCCTCGCACGGGGCGGGGAGACCCGCGCCACATCCGTTCATGTCACATCGCGGCGATCCGCGCCGGTCATAGGAATGACCGGCAGCGGCGGAGGTGCCCCCCGGATACCTGGGGGACGCCGACCGCTCGCGGCCGGCATCGGCGACTGGTATCGAACGGTCCGGAGGGCCGACCGGCCCTCCGGACGCACTCCTTGGGGAGTGACCCGGCCCCGCACGGGGCTGCCGCACGCCGACAGGCACGCCCACGCTCCGAGCAGCGACAACGACCCGAAATGCCCCGGCCACCCGAGGAGAGAACGATGCCGACAGCGCGAGCAACGAGCAACATAGCCGCGTTCAGCCGCTTGCATGACGCCGTGAACACCGGCGACGCGGAGGCCGTCGCGAAGACCATCGACGAGGTCATCGCCCCCGACGTGCTGTTCCACGCGCCGGTACCGAATGGTGCGACGGGGGTGCGGGCGCTCAAGCAGGTGTGGACGGTACTCCTTCGCGCGTTCCCCGATCTGCGCATCGCGGTCGAGGATGTGATCGCGGAGGGGGACAAGGTCGTCTTCAGGAACAGGGTCACCGGGACCCACCTGGGCGAGTACATGAACCTCCCGCCGACGGGCAGGTCCGTCGGCTACGACGAGATCTTCATCCTGCGCTTCGCGGAGGGCCGGGTCACCGAGATCCGGGGCGTCGTCGACCTCCTCGCGCAGATGCGGCAGCTCGGTGTGGTTCCCGACGGCTCCGCATCATGAGCAGGGGGCCACGGCGGACGTCGGGGTGCTGCCGGCGCCGGAGAGCGGGAACCGCGCACGGCTTCTGGCCCGTCACCCAGGAGGCCGGGTAGGTTGATCGTTTCGGATCGCCCGGGCGTTCGAAGTGGTCGTCCTCGTCGGCTCGGAAGGGATCCGAAAGAAATCGAAGAAAAACTGTCGCCGGATGTCGAGGACTCGTTTCCTGCTCCGACTGAGGGGTGACAGCGCGCCGACGGGGCGCGTGGAAGCGAGGGGACACCTGAGATGAAGTACGTCGCGATGATCTACGGCAACCAGGCCAAGTGGGACTCCTTCCCCGCCGAGGAGTGGCCGGAGGCCATCGCCAAGCAGGACGCGTTCAATAAGAAGTACCGGGAGACCGGGGAGCTTCTGGGCGCCTACGGCCTGGCGGACGCGGCCAACGCCCAGCTCGTGCGCCGCAAGGACGGGGCCCCGGCGGTCACCGACGGGCCGTACCTGGAGACCAAGGAGTACATCGCCAGTTTCTACCTCTTCGACTGCGCGAGCGAGGAGCGCGCCCAGCAGATCGCGGCGGACATGCCCTTCGCCGACACCGAGCCGGTCGAGCTGTGGCCGGTCCTGCACGAGTCCGCGGCGGACCTGTGAGCGTGGAACACGGCGTCGAGGACCTGCTGCGCGAACTGGCGCCGCAGGTCCTCGGCGCGCTGGTCCGCCGGTACGGCTCCTTCGACATGTGCGAGGACGCCGTCCAGGAGGCGCTGCTCGCCGCCGCTCTCCAGTGGCCGGCCGAGGGAGAGCCGGACAACCCCGGGGGCTGGCTGGTCACGGTGGCCTCCCGCAAGCTGGTCGACCAGGTGCGCAGCGAGACCGCACGCAGGCACCGCGAGGAACGTATCGCCCTGTCCACCCCGCAGGCGGAACTGCTCAGCCACTCCGCCGACGCCGAGCCGGACGCGGACCGGGACGACTCCCTCGCGCTGCTGTACCTGTGCTGCCACCCGGCACTGTCCTCGCCGAGCCGGATCGCCCTGACGCTGCGCGCCGTGGGCGGCCTGACCACCGCTCACATCGCCGCGGCCTTCCTCGTGCCCGAGGCGACGATGGCGCAGCGCATCAGCCGGGCGAAGCAGACCATCAAGGCCTCCGGCACAGGGCTCGGCATGCCGGAGGCCGCCGACCGGGCGGACCGGCTGGGCGAGGTCCTGCACGTGCTGTACCTGGTCTTCAACGAGGGGTACACCACCACGGACGGTGCCGACCTGACCGCGCCGGCCCTGTCGGCCGAGGCGATCCGGCTCACCCGCATGCTCCACCGTTTGCTGCCCGACGACGGCGAAGTGGCCGGGCTGCTGGCGCTGATGCTGCTCACCGACGCGCGCCGCCCCGCTCGGACCGGACCCGACGGCGACCTGGTGCCACTCGCCGAGCAGGACCGCGGGCGGTGGGACCGCCGGCTCATCACCGAGGGCGTCGACATGATCACCCGCACTCTGCCGCGGGGGCAGGTCGGCCCCTACCAGCTTCAGGCGGCCATCGCCGCGGTCCACGACGAGGCCGAGCACGTCGACGCCACCGACTGGCCGCAGATCCTCGCCCTGTACGAACTGCTGGAACAGGCCGCGCCGAACCCCGTGGTCACCCTCAACCGCGCGGTCGCCGTGGCCATGGTCCACGGCCCTTCCGCCGGACTCGATCTGCTCACCACGCTGGAATCCGACAAGCGCATGGCACGCCATCACCGTCTGCTCGCCACCCGGGCCCACCTCCTGGAGATGCTCGGCGAGCACGACGCGGCGGCCCACGCCTACCGCGATGCCGCTCGACGCGCCACCAGTGCACCGGAACGACGCCACCTCGCCTCCCGCGCGGCACGGCTCGCCCCGGCTCCGCATCGGCCGACGGCCCTGCCTTCGACGTGAACGTCCCGCGCATGAGGTGCGCGCGCCCGAGCGGCGGACCACCTCGGCCGCGTGGGCGGTTCCAACGGCCACGCCGTCCACCGTCCGGCGGCGAAGGGCCCGGCCCCGAGGGGCGGTTCAGGACGGCCGAAGGCGTCCGGCCGGCGCAGCCGCGGTCATGGCAGCGGCCGGCTTCGCGTCCCCGGCGCTCCACGTCGCGACGTCCCCCGCTTCGGGGGTCCTCACTTCTGCTCCAGCACCGTCTTGATCCGGTCGGTCACCTCGGGCAGGACGTGGAGGCCGTCGAGCTGTCGAGCTGGATCGTACGCACCCCCCGGCCGGCCGCCGACTCGTCCTTGGCGGCGGCTCCGGCCGTGCGCTCGGCCGCCCCCTCCCGAAGCGCGGTCAGCGCCTGCGCCCGGTTCTCCTGGGCCAGTTCGTCGGGTATGGGCTCCAGGGTTTCGGCGGCCGGGGCGTGCTTGGCGAGGTCCTGGCAGGCCGTTCCGATGACGTCGAGCGTCCGTGTGCTCACCTCGTTGACCCGGCCCGCGTCCTCCGCCATCTGCCTGAGCTGCTTCTCGCCGCCTCCGGAGTACCAGTCCTCGACCTCCTCGGCGGGGGACGAACCGCACCCGGTGGCCAACAGGGCCGTGACGACGGCTGCGATCGCATGGGCGGCGCGTACGCGCATGGGGGCTCCCCGGGTCGACGGGCTCCGATGCCGGCGGGCCGCCGTCCCCCGGTACCCCGTCGTCTCCGATTCGTGACAAGGAGACCGCTCCCGGGGCCCGTCCGCCCCCGGCAGGGCCCGGCCGGACGGGGAGCGGTCACGCGGCCGGCGGCGAAGCCGGCGGGAAGGCCGAGCAGCCGAGGAGGGGACAGTCCACGCGGCCGCCCCCGGCCCCACGGCCGCCCACCGTCGAACAGGCGGGCGCCCGGTCGTGCACCGGCGGCTGCGCGAAGGGCGGGCGGCACGCGCCGACGTCACGAGGGCCGCTCGGAGACTCCCTGGACGCGCACTTCGTGCAGGAAGTCCATGAGGATCCTCGTGAACGCCTCCGGCTGCTCCATCGTCGTGTAGTGACCGGCGCCCTCCAGCCGGGCGCTGCGGCCGTCGGGGACGATGTCCATCAGGGCGGTCACGGTGCGGAGCACGCCTGGCGCGTCCAGGGCGCCGTCGACGGCCAGGACCGGGACGGTGATGTCCTTGGCGCGGGCGGCCACGTCCTCGACCGGAACGCAGTGGTCCGGCTCGTCCGGGGTGTGCTTCATCAGCGTGCGCGACGCCATCTCGCGGATGTGGCGGATGATGTCCTGGTCGATGTCGGCGAGCGTACGGGAGGGGCCCGCCGCCCACTGGACGAAGCCGTCCAGCCAGCCGGGGATGTCACCGGTGGTGAGTGCGTCGGTCTGGGCCCGCTGGAGCGCCGCGGACCAGGGGTCGCCGAGGTCCGGTTCGCCGATTCCGCGGCCGCTGACGACCAGGGCGCCGACCAGTTCGGGGTGCTCGATCGCGGTGTCGACGGCGATGAGCGCGCCCATCGAGACGCCGACCAGAGTCGACGGCCCGTCGAGGCCGAGGTGGCGCAGCAGGGCGGCGAGGTCGTCGGCCTGCCGGAAGGGCCTGGTGGCGTTCGCGGAGAATCCGTGCCCGCGGGCATCCGGGGTGATGACTCGGTGTCCCTCGGCCACGAGGCCGGGGATCAGGTTGTCGAACTGGGTGTGGTCCACGAAACCGCTGTGCAGCAGCACCAGGGGGCTGCCATCACGAGGGCCTGCGTCGCGGTAGGCGAGCAGACCGTCCCCGGACGCGAAGGTGTCGTACGGGGGAGCGGGGGCAGCGGTGCGGGAGATCGAAGCCTCGTTCATGACAACCAAGGTGTCATGTGTCCTGGAGGTTTGGCAACCAAGGTGTCATGCTTGTGGGGTGACCGACACCGACCGCCACCTTTCCCCCGACGAGCTGCCTCAGCGACTGATGGAGGTCTTCGCCCTCGTCGGACCGCTCTACCGCCGCGTCCAGCGCAAGATCGAACAGGACGCCGCGCAGGACCTCTCCGTCGGCGTGCGCGCCGTACTGGATCTGCTGCGCGAGCACGGGCCGATGACCGTCCCGCAGATGGGGCGGGCCCAGTCGCTGAGCCGCCAGTTCGTGCAGCGGATGGTCAACGACGCCGCTGCTGGACGGCTCGTGGACAGCATCCCGAATCCGGCGCACCAGCGTTCGTCGCTGATCCGGCTGACCGACCGGGGCCGCGCGGCCATCGACGCCGTGACCGCCCGTGAGCACGCCCTGCTGCGCCAGGCGGGCGGCAGCCTCGCCGGCAAGGATGTCGATGCCTGCGTCCGGGTGCTGAGCCGGATGCTGGAACTCTTCGACGACGTGGACCTCGCGGACGCCGAGCCGCCCCGATAGGCCCTGTGCGCGCGAAGCCGGCCCGGCAGCCGTGGCCGGGGGCACGACCTGGGGTCGTGTCCGGAAGCCTCGGGACGGGCACGGGCGGTGCCCCCGCCGCCAGGACTCCCTCCTCCGCCTCGCGATGCGTCCCCTCGGCCCCGGAGGGCCTGGGGATGCCCCAGGCACCGCCCGCCGCCCACTGATCCGGCCTGATCGACAGGACACCCCCCAGCGGGTGCGGGCTGTCCTGCCGTGGCGAGCGGCGCACGTGCCCCCTGGTCCGCACCCGGGACCGAGGCCCGGGGTCCGCACGTCATGGCGGAGACGCGGTCGTTCCCGGTACATCCGGGGCATGGCGCGCCCGAACGGTGCCGCCGCAGCGCGACGGGTGCCAAGGGCCGCCGCGAACCCAGCCCCTCCGGCCGCACCCCGGCGCCGCGTGCGGCGGCACCGCCGTCGGCCGGTTCGCCGCCTTCCGCGGCGACCGGGGCTCCCGTTCGACCCACCCTCCGCATGCCTGACCGGCCCGCCGCCGGGCGGCCGGTAGCGTCCCCCATCACCACCTGACCAGGGAGAACCGCATGCAGCCCATGTCCCTCTCGGCCCTCGCCCGTGTGATGGACGGCGCCCTCACCGACGTAACCGACCTCGAAGCTCCGGTCACCTCGGTGGTCTTCGACTCCCGCGAGGCCGCTGCGGGCACTCTGTTCCTCGCCCTGTGCGGCGATCACGGCGACGGACACGAGTACGCCCGGCCGGCTGTCGAGGCGGGAGCGGTCGCCGTGCTCGCCACCCGGCCTGTCGGCGTCCCCGCCATCGTCGTGGAGGACGTCCTGGAGGCGTTCGGGCGCCTCGCACGGCACCTGGTGCACACCACTCTGAACGGGACCACGATCGTCGCGATCACCGGCTCGGCCGGCAAGACCAGTACCAAGGACCTGATCGCCCAGACCCTGGCCGCCGCCGGTCCGACCGTCGCCACCTACCAGTCGTTCAACAACGAGATCGGCCTGCCCCTGACCATCACCCGGGCCGATCCGGCCACGCGTTATCTGGTGCTGGAGATGGGCGCCCGGGGTGTCGGTCACATCGCCTCCCTGACCGGCATCGCCCCGCCCGCCATCAGCGTGGTCACCAACGTCGGCACCGCCCACATCGGCGAGTTCGGCGGACGGGACCGGATCGCCCTGGCCAAGGGCGAGATCGTCGAAGCCCTGCCCCCGCACGGAGTGGCGGTCCTCAACGCCGACGACCCGCTCGTCAGCGCGATGGCCCGGCGGACCACCGCCCGGGTGGTCACCTACGGCCTGGCCGCCGACGCGACGATCCGTGCCACCGATGTCCGCCTCGACGCCCAGGGCAGGCCCGGCTACACCCTCACCACGCCCGAGGGCACCGCACCCGTGCGGCTTCGGCTCCTGGGCGAGCCGCAGGTCCACAACTCCCTCGCGGCAGCCGCCGTGGCCCGAGAGGCCGGGATGGGCGTGGAACAGACCGCCGTCCTGCTCGACGCGGCGACGCTGCGGTCCCCATGGCGGATGGAGACCACCACCCGCGCGGACGGCGTGACCGTCATCAACGACGCCTACAACGCCAACCCGGACTCGATGCGGCACTCGCTCGACGCCCTGGCCGCCGTGGCCCGCGGTGGCGACCGCCGCGCCATCGCGGTCCTGGGCCGGATGAACGAGCTCGGCGACGACTCCCCGGGCGCGCACGAAGGGATCGGCCGTACGGCTGCCGGACTCGGGCTGGAGCAGCTCATCACCATCGGAGGGGAGGAGGCCCGATGGATGCAGCGGGCCGCCTCGGCGGCCGGGGCCAACGCCGTACAGGTGCCCGACCAGGACACCGCCCTGGAGCTGCTGCGCCGCACTCTGCGACCTGGTGACGTCGTCCTCGTCAAGGCCAGTCGGGGAGTCCAGCTCCAGCAGCTCGCCGAGCAACTGCTGAAGCCCGCCACCGGGACGGTCCCGGTCGGGGCGCGGCAGCGACCGTGACCTGGCCGGCGTTCAGCGCCCGCGCCCCGGAACCGGGGCCGCGGCCGAGCGCCGGCGGGACGCGCGAAGACGGTCACGGGCCGCCGAGGCCGAGCCCCGGCGGGTCGTCCGCCAGGGCGTGGCCGCGGGACGGACGCCACGGGGCGCGCCGCAGCTCGTACGGCAGGCCCGCCGACCCCCGGCCCGTGGTGGCCACCTGGTACGGCGGACCCCAGGGCACGGGTGCCTCCCGCTGCCCGGCGGCCACCCGCCGGCCCTCCTCGGTGGGGCCCCTCGGCAGATCGGGCAGCACCGGGAAGAGCCCCCGGGCAGGAGCACCGGCCCCTCGACGTCACCGCGGTGCGCCGCGACCGGGTCCACCCGGGCAGGGACGAGGGGGCGGCACCGGGAGGGAGCCGTGAAGCACCCGTGAACACCCTGTGGAAGCGATGTCAGTGGAGCTGCTTATGCTGCACCGGACGATCATGCGGGACCAGGGGAGGGTGCCATGTTGGGCAGGCTGTTCGGCAGGAGTGGGGAGGGATCGACGGCTGATCCGTACGCCCTGCCTGTCCCGCGCAGGCGGAAGAGCGGGATGTACACGCTGCGCGCGCTCGGGGACCAGCGGGTGCTCGGGCTGGTGGAGGCGGCGGACGCGGGTGACTGGGAGGCGGTCAAGGTGGCGCTGGCTCCCTTCGACCCGGGCCGCGATCACCAGGTGCTCGGCGAGCTGGCAGATCTGGACGGTGTGCAGGACTGGATCGGCCGGGCCGTCGCCGAGGACAAGGAGCACCGGGCGCTTGCCCTGTTGGTGTCCGGGACGCGTCACATCAGCTGGGGATGGGAGGCGCGCACCGCCGCGCGTGCGGTGAACGTCACGCAGGAGCAGTGGCGGGTCTTCCACGAGCGGCTCCGCATCGCGGAGGAGCAGTTGCTCGAAGCCGCCGAGTTGCGCCCGGACTGGGTCACGCCGTGGTGCCGACTGCTCACTTCCGGCCGCGGCATGTCGCTGGGGCCGGCCGTCAACGAGACCCGGCTCGACGCGGCCCTGCGCCGTGACCCGTCGGACCTGGAGACCCACCTGGAGTGGGTGTCGCAGTTGCAGCCCCGCTGGGGCGGCGAGCCGGGCCAGGCCCTGGCGTTCGCCCGCGACGCGCTCGCCCGCGCCCCGCAGGGGGACCGCCTCGGCTGTGTGATCGCCATGGCCCACATCGAGGACTGGGTCGAGTCGGACCGCGGGGACTGCCTCGTGACTCCCGCGATCCAGGCCGAGCTGCGGGACGCCGCCGATCACAGCATCCTCCACGCCGCCTACGCGCGGCGCCCGGGCTGGCAGCAGGACTTCAACATGTTCGCCATGGCCCTGTCGCTGGCCGGTGAGCGTCACACGGTCCGGCGTGTCTTCAAGGCGCTCGACGGCGCCTACACCAGCTGGCCCTGGACCTACTTCGCGGAGCCCGAGCAGCAGTTCGCCCGCCACCACCGCGGCGCCTGAGCGCACGCGGACCCCGGCCCCGACCGCCGTGCCCCCATCCGACCCTCCCACTCCGGACTGCCCGATGACTCTGCCCGACACCGCCCCGAACCCGTCCGGCGCCGACCACACCTTCCAGGTGGATCTGCGCGGCCTCGTCGATCTCCTCTCCCACCACCTCTACTCCAGTCCCCGCGTCTACCTGCGCGAACTCCTGCAGAACGCGGTGGACGCGCTGACCGCCCGGCACGGCCTGGAGCCGGCCGCCCCCGCCGACGGCTTCGGCATCCGCCTGTACGCCGACGGTTCGGTGGTACGCGTCGAGGACGACGGCGTCGGTCTCACCGCTGCCGACGTGCACACCTTCCTGGCCACGATCGGCCGCAGCAGCAAGCGCGCCGAACGGATCGCGGAGCAGCGCGGCGACTTCATCGGCCAGTTCGGCATCGGCCTGCTCTCCTGCTTCCTGGTCGCCGACGAGATCCATGTCCTGAGCCGCTCCGCCCGCACCCCTGACGCACCCGCCGTGGAGTGGCGGGGACGCGGCGACGGCAGCTACACCGTCCGCACCCTCCCCGCCTCCGCCCGCCCCCGGCCGGGAACCACCGTCACGCTGACACCGCGCGCCGACGCGGGGGAGTGGACCCGGCCCGAGCAGGTGCACGCGCTGGCCCGGCACTTCGGCTCCCTGTTGCGCCATCCGGTGAGCTTCGACGACGGCACCGGCGGCCCCGGCGCGTCCGTCAACCCCGAGCCCGCGCCCTGGGCGCGTACCCACCCCACCCCGGGCGCCCGAGCCCGGGCGCTGGCCGCGTACGGCGAGGGGGTCTTCGGTTTCACGCCGCTGGACACCATCGAGCTGGACCTGCCGGCCGTCGGCCTGAAGGGCATCGCGTGCGTGCTGCCCCAGGCGGTGCCCGCCGGCCGCCGCCACGGGCATCGCGTGCACGTCAAGGGCATGCTGCTGTCCGAGCAGGCGGACGAGATCCTGCCCGAGTGGGCGTTCTTCGTCCGCTGCGTCGTCGACGCCGAGAGCCTGCGCCCGACGGCGTCCCGCGAGGCCCTGTACGAGGACGACACCCTGGCCGCCGTCCGCGACGCCCTCGCCGAGCGGCTGCGCGCGTGGATCGCCCGGGCCGCCGCCAGCGATCCGGACCTGCTCGCCCGCTTCCTCCAGGCCCACCACCTCGCCGTGAAGTCGCTCGCGGTGCACGACGACGAGATCCTGCGGATGCTGCTGCCCTGGCTGCCGTTCGAGACCACCGACGGGCACGCCACCCTCGACGAGTTCGCGCGCACCCACCGCACCGTGCTCGTGACATCGAGCGTCGAGGAGTTCCGGCAGGTCGCGTCCATCGCCTCGGCCGCCGGACTCGGCGTCGTCAACGGCGGCTACACGTACGACCGCGAACTGGTCCACCGGCTGCCCGAGATCAGGCCGGAGGTCAGCGTCGCCGACCTCGACCCGGCGACCCTCACCGCCCACCTCGACCCCGTCGACCGGGAGACGGAGCTGGCCGCCGCGGCCTACCTCGCCCTGGCCCGCGACGCCCTCGCCGTCTTCGACTGCGACGTCGCTCTGCGCACCTTCCAGCCCGCCTCCGCCCCCGCTCTCCTGGTCGACAGCCGAGAGGCCCGGCACGAGCGCACCCGTTCCCAGCTCGCCCGGGAACAGGAGGGCGGCCTGTGGGGCGACATCCTCGGTGCCCTGCGCCAGGAGGCCCCGCGGGCCCAGCTGATCCTCAACCAGCTCAACCCGCTGGTCCGCACCGCCGTGGCCATCGACGAGCCCGAGCTGGCCCGCACCAGCGCCGAAGCCCTGTACGGGCAGGCCGCGTTGCTGTCCCGGCGCCCGCTCAGGCCCGCCGAGTCGAGCCTCATCAACCGCTCCTTCCTCGACCTCCTCGCCCACGCCCTCCGCAAGGACAGCTGACGATGCCTACCGCACCCCATCCCCAGAGCACCGACGAGCTCTACCGGGCGCTCCAGGAGAACGACCGGCGCCCCTACGGCCGCCTCCGCACCGTCACGGCCGAGGAACTCGTCGACGCAGCCGAGCAGTTCGCCGAGCCCGTCCCGCTCGTCCACGCCCTCCTGGAGCTGCAGGAGGCGTACAACTACGGCTCCGAACCCCGTAAGTCCCCCGTCGTCTTCGCCCGCCTGCTCACCCTCTTCGACGAGCAGCCCGACGTCTTCGACGAGCGCCTGCGCCGCCTGCTGTTCTGGCGGTTCAAGTGGGTGGCCCACGCCCTGCGCGCCCTGCCCGAGATACCGCTGGCCAGCCTGCGCCAGTGGCTGACGGAGATGGGCGAGCGGTACGAGAAGGCCGGCTTCGGCCTCCAGCCCTACTACGGACAGGCGTACCAGCTCGCCGCCCACACCGGCGAGAACACCGCCCTCGCCTACGAGCTGTGGGCGGGCCGCACCCGCACCCCGCTCAGCGACTGCGAGGCGTGCGAGACCTGCGAGCGCGCCCTGTACCACCTCACGGCAGGCGACGACGAGCGGGCGCTGCGCGTCTGGGAACCCGTCCTGGACGGGAAGGAATCCTGCCAGGAGGAGCCGGCCCGCTCCGTCTCGCACGCCCTGCTGCCCCTGCTGCGCACCGGCCGCGCAGACCGGGCCCGCGAACTGCACCTCGCCGGCTACCGCGCCTGCCGCCGCAACCCCTCGATGTCCGGGGAGGTCGGCCGGCACCTGGAGTTCTGCGCGCTGACCGGCAACGAGGCACGCGGCCTGGAGCTCCTCGCCGAGAACCGGAACCTGTTCGACGAGGTGGACTCGCCGCTGGACCTGCTCGACCTCCTCACCGGCGTCGAGGTCCTGCTCCGGCGCGTCGAGCTCCTGGGCCACGGCGAGCTCCCCGCCGCCGGGTACGCCGGCCGCACCTGGACGGTGACCGGCCTTCGGGCCGAGGTGAGGGACCGCGCCGACGACCTCGCCGCCCGCTTCGACGCCCGCAACGGCACGACGGCCCACACCGACCGCCGCCGGGCCCGGCTCGACCGCGCCCCGCTCCTGGACGCGTTGGAACTGACCCTGCGCAGCCGCGGCCTGGACGACGTGGCCCCGGCCGCCGCCGCCGGGCCCGCCCCCGGTACGGCCTCCGCCGACCCCGAATCACTGCCGGAACTCATCACGCGGGCAAGGGAGTTGTCCCGGCAGGGGCACCCGGACGCGTACGCCTGCTGGGCGCGGCTGCGCACGCTCGTCACCACCCGCGGCTACACCCACCCCGACGACCCCGCGGTGGGCCCCCTCGTACAGCTGCGCGCGGACCTGCTGTCCGACGAGGCGAGACGGGCCGACGACAAGGACCGGTTCGCCGACGCCGCCGCCCTCCACGAGGAGGCCGCGGGCCTGTACGAGGACGCCGGAGTGCCGGATCACGCGGCACTCGCCCGCGCCTGCGCCCTGCTCGCCGCCGCCGAGATCCCCGCGGAGGGCGCCGACGAGGCCGATGCGGAGGCGAAGGCCGCCGCGCTCACCACCGCCCACGCGACCATGGTCCGCCTGCACGAGCAGACGCCCGGTCTCGCCCCGTACCAGGCGGCCGGCCTGCTGCGCATGCGGGCGACCGCGCTCGGCCTGCGCGTGCAGACGACGAGGAGCGAGGAGCACGTCGCGCCGGTGCTCGCGGAGGTGGACCTGCTGCACGCGTTCGCCACCCGGCACGACATCACCGGGCAGATCTCCGGCGCCATGCTGCTGCGGGCCAGTACGCACGCCATCTCCGGGAACCTGCCCGCGGCGGTCGACGAGATCGACGCCCTCCTCCAGCGGCTCGAAGCACACGGGCCCGCCTGGCACCTGCCCCGCACGCTCGCCCTGCGTGGCCGCCTCCAGCTCGCCCTCCAGGACGCCCAGGCCGCGCACGCGGACCTGACCGAGGGCCTGCGGCTGGCCGCCGACTGGCCGGCCCACACGGTCGACACCGCCCGCCTCCACAACGACCTGGCCGAAGCCTGCATACACCTGGGCCGCCCGGACGAGGCACTGCGCCACCTCACGCGCTCGGCGGAGGCGGACCTCCGCCGGGGCAGCCGGACGGACGCGTTCTGCACCTACAGCAACGCGGCCCAGCTCAGCCTCGACCTCGGCCGTGTCGAGGACTGCATCGCTCTGCTCGACTCGCTCCTGGCCGAACCGGACGTCGCCGCCGGAGAGCTGGACGACCGGCTCGTCGCCCAGCTGCGCCTGACCCGCGCCCGCGCCCTGCACGCGGGGGAGGACCTCAAGGCCGCCGTGGCGGAGTTCGTCGCCCTCGCCGCCGAGTCGGCCGGCTGGGACGACGACCCCGGCAGCCATGCCATGATCGCCGCGGAGGCGGCCGTACTCCTCGGTGAGTCCGGACGGTTCGGCCCCGCCCGCGAGGCCGCCGACCAGGCACTCGCCGCCCACACCCGGGCCCCGCGCTACGAGCAGCTCAGCAACTGCCTGCGCGAACTCGCCCGGCTCCAGGCCCGCCAGCAGGGCTCCGACGGCCTGGCCGACGCCCTCGCCTACCTCGCCGACGCCGGCCGGATCGCCGACGAGGCCCGCGCCGCCCGGTACGAGGCCCACGGTCGCTCCCTGGACACCGCCCTGGCCTACGAACACGGGCGGGTCCACACCCACGCCGGAGAGTACGAGGAAGCCCTGACCGCCCTGGAGAAGGCCCTGGCGCTGCTCGGCGAGCCGGGGCCGGAGCAGGACCACGCCGGCGAGTGGGCCGAGTGCGTCCGTCTCGCGGGTGCCGTGGAGGGCATCTACCTGGAACGCCCCGCCCCCGCCCTCACCCGCCTCGACGCGGCGGTCTCCCGTCTGACCGCCCTGGGCCACACCGAGGACACCGAGCCGCTGACCTCCCTGGCGGCCCGGCTGCGCGACGAGGAGTGACCCGGCGGGGTGCCTTGGCCGCGGGGCGCCCCTGTACGAACGGATCCGGGTCATGCGGTGGCGTACGCCCCGCACTCCCGTTCCGCCGGCCGGCCCCCGCCCGCGGGAGTCAGCGGGTTCCGGTCGCCGCGTCCGACGCGGACAGGTCGCACAACGCCTCGCGGTCCGGCCGCGCCGTCTTGGTCAGCAGGGCGGCCACATGCTTCTCGACCGTACGGGGCGAGATGTAGAGACGGCCCGCGATGGCCTTGTTGCTCAAACGTTCCGCCAGCAACTGGAAGACCTCGTACTCACGGACCGTCACCCCCAGCGCCCGCAGCGGCGCCGGAATGCGGTCCGCGCCGCTGCGCCGCTGGCGGACCGAGACGCCGGACTGACGGAGCAGGGCCCGGCACGCGCCCGCGACGTCCGGCACGGACGCGGCGTGGAAGTGCTCCTCCGCCCGGCGCAGCCAGGCGGCCGGATCACCCCAGCCGTTCTCCAGCGCCGCCTCGGCCGTCAGCCGCAGCCCCAGATGGAGCGCGGTCGGATAGGGGGCGGCCAGCGACTCCGCCTCGGCGACCGACGCCGCCGCCGCCGACGCCTCGCCCGAGCGGCCCAGCAGCACCGCGTGGGCCAGCAGGACGAAGTGCCGGTTCCAGCGCATCCGGCTCGCCGAGGTGGCGGCCGACCGGTGGTAATGGTCCCAGTCGGCCTCGCCGGCCAGCACGTCCAGCAGCAGCCGCAGCCCGTGCAGACCGCTCAGATGGAACGTCGTGGGGCTGTCCCGTTCCCGGGCGCGCGCCCGGTCCAGCTCCCTGAGCGCCAGCGGCCGGTTCTCCTCGAGCAGGGCGCAGAACGCCCCGGCCAGGCCGATGCACAGCGGCTCCTCCTGCGAGCCCGCCCCGTCCCAGCCGGCGAACTCCCGCAGGGCTTCTTCCATCGTGGCCCGGTCGCCCTGGTGCGCCGCCAGCGTGGCCCGGGTCATCAGCACATACCGGGCCACCGGCGCGAGCCGCAGCCGGGCCGCCGTCGTCAGTACCTCGTCGCCGAGCCGCGCGGCTTCCTCGAACCGGCCGCCGAGCACCGCCTGGAGGACGAGGATCGCGTCGATCGAGTACGCGATGGTGACCGCGCCGAGCCGCAACGCCTCGTCACGCGCCAGCTCCAGGGTGCGCGTGTCCCCGTCCGCCAGCCACTGGTTCCCGCCGATGCGCACCAGCGCGTAGATACGGGGTATCGGCAGCCGGTGCTGCTCGGCGATCCGCCGAGCCCGTTCGAAGCACAGCTGGGCCTCCTCCAGATCGCGCTCCCGGGCCAGCACCCCGAGCAGCTCCCAGGCCTCACAGGCCACCACCGGCAGCGGACCGGCATCGGCCGCCGAGACCGCGTCGCGGGCCAGCTTCTCGGCCGTCTCGGTCCGGTCCGGCCCTGGCGTGTCCAGTGCCAGATACGCGGCCACCACGTCGACGGCGGCCCTCTGCGCCGGGTCGCGCACGGTCTCCAGAAGCGTCCTGGCCTCGGCGATCTGTGCGTTGCCGTCGGCCCAGCGGCCCGCCAGATGCGCCACCTTGGCCAGCCGGGTGTGCAGCGCGGCGAGCCGGGAGGCCTCCACCCCTGCGCCGACCAGCTCATGCAGCCCCTCCGCGAGCTCGAAGGCGCGGCCGAACTCACCGCTCTCGGCCAGCGCGGGCAGCAGCGACTCCAGCACCTCGGCCCGGGCCACCCAGTCCTGCCGCCCCGCCAGCAGCTCGTCGGCGCGCAGCAGCAGGGACACGCCCGAGCCCACGGCGCCGTCCGCCAGCGCACGGCGGCCCGCCTCCGTGAACAGCCGGGCCGCACCCACCGGATCGCCCGCGTCCCGGCGCAACGCGGCCATCAGCGGACACCACTCGCCCGGCAGCCCGGGATGGAGTTCCTCCACCACCTCGGCGGCCCGGCCGGACAGCTTCGCCCGGTCGGTGGGGGTGAGCTGGGCCAGCAGGGCCTCGGCGGTCAGCGGATGCCGGAACGCGTACCAGTCGGGCGCCGGTTCGTCCGGAACCACCAACTGGGCGGCCACACCGGCGTGCAGATGGCTGAGCAGACCGTGGTCGTCGATGCCGGACATCCGCTGGAGCACCGACAGCGGGAAGCGGTGGCCGAGCACGGCCGCCGCCGACAGCAGCATCCTGCCCTGCGGCCCCAGCCGGTCGGTACGGTGCGCGATGCCCCGCACCAGCGTGCTCGGCACCTCCGTGCGCAGCGGACCGACCACCTCCCAGGAGACACCCCGGTGGACCACCGATCCGTTGCCGAGCATGCTGTGGAGCAGCTCCTCGACGACGAACGGGTTGCCGACGCTGGTGTCCCACAGCCGCGCCACGATCTCGCGGGGCACCTGGTCCGCCTCGGTGTCCAGACAGGAGGCGATCATCCGGGTGACCTCGGACCGGTCCAGCGGCCCCAGACCGAGGAGGACACCGGAGCGCCGCTGGGTCACCGAGTGCGCCAGGTCCAGGGCGGCGCAGGGCTCCGCCCGGGTCGTGGCGAGCAGCACCACCGGCAGATGCTCCAGGTTGTCCACCAGGTATTCGAGCACCACCAGCGTCTCGGTGTCGGTGTCGTGCAGGTCCTCCAGGACCACCAGGGCGCCCCGCTCCCTGGAGACCACGGCGAGCAGCCGCAGAACGGCCTCGGCGAGCACCACCAGCGAGCCGCCGTTCTGCGCGTCGCCCGCCCAGTCGGGGACCAGACGTCCCAGCACCGGCCGGTACGGGCCCAGTTCGGCTTGATCCAACGGCTCACCGCCGCGGAAGAGCGACATCAGCGCCTCGGTGAGCGGCCGGAACGGCACCATTGGCCCGATTGTGCTGCCCCGGCCCCGCAGCACCCGCATTCCCGCGGAGAAGGCCCGGCCCGTCGCCTCGGCCGCCAGACGTGATTTGCCGATGCCTCCGTCGCCGACCAGGAACACCGTGCTGCCACGCTGCCCACGTGCGGTGTCGAGGGCGCGCTCCAACTGGGCGATCTCCGCGTCACGTCCGACGAGGAGGGGCGCTTGGGGATACATACCCGCGAAGCTACCTGTTCATGGCAGGGCATAAGCGACGCTCCGCTCAGGAGCGCCTGACCACGAAAGATTTGCGCCATCGCCGTCCGGTGCCCGGATCGTGCCCCCGCGCGCCGTCCGAGGGCGGCGCCGGCCGCCTCCACGGGGGAAGGAGGCGGCCGGCCGCGGTGCGGGGAGGCCCGGGGCGGGACGTCAGATCGGGAGGATGGGGACGCTCACGGTGGTGTCGATGTCGTTGAGGATCGCCACGAGGCCGGTGCCGAGCGCGAGACCCGCGAGTACACGGGTACGGGCCGTGGCCCGGTCGCGCCCGGAGAGTCTGATGCGCCCGGCGGCCGGCTCCGCCCCGCGGACCGCACCCGCGAGCTCGTCGGTGGTCGTGTCGGTGAGCGCGGTGACGGTCTCGTGGGACGGCGTCTGCGGGTTCATGAAGATCCTTTCGCGGATGCGGATGCGGATGCGGGGGTGTACGTGCCGTACGGGTGGCGCCGTCACGGCTTCCCCGGGGTGGGGTCGAGGAGGAGCACGGAGGGGACGGTCTCGGCGAAGCCCAGCCGCAGCAGGGCGTAGCCGATGCCGGACAGTCCGGTGAGGAGCCCGGGAGAGGGCACCGTGTCCGGGGTGGCACAGCGCGGTCCGTACCGGTCCAGCGCGCCGAGCACCAGCCCGGCCCGGTGGGTGAGCCGGTCGGCGGCCCCGGGAAGTCCCCGCGCCGCGGCGGCGGCCAGGGGCTCCAGCGTGCCGAGTTCCCCATGGCACAGGCTGAGGTCGCTCAAGAGCGGACGGTCCGCGTCGAGCGGGGACCGCAGGGCGTCGGGCCCGGCGGTGGCAGGGGCGCGGGTCTGCGTCGGCCCGTTGCCGGTCACCCCGGCCAGGAGGGTGCCGGAGAGCCCCGAGCACCAGCCGAGGTCCGTGTCCGGGCCGGTGCCGGCCGGTGCCGGGCCGAGCAGGGCCCGCCCGGCGGCGGCGTACGCGCCCTCCGGCGGGGCGACGGCCGCCCCGTAGCGGCACAGTGCCCAGCCCGCCCCGGCCCGCCCCCGCAGGAACCCGTCCGGGAGGGCCTCGGCCGCCGCGAGCAGCCGGCCGGCGAACTCCGGGGCGGAGGCGGCGGCCTGCGGCAGCCCGGACTCCCGGTGCACCGCGAGAAGCGACGCCAGGCCTCCGGCGAGCCCGGTGGCGACGTCCGCCGGGGGACCGGCCGGGTCGTCCGTACGGGCCGAGGCGGCGAGCGCTCGCAGCGCGAGCGGCAGACAGTCGCCGAGCCGGTCGTCGCCGAGGAGGGTGGTCAGCCGGGCCAGCGCGTAACAGAGCCCGCCCAGGCCGTGGAATCCGCCGGGCCCGACCGCACGGCTCAGCTCCGGGTCGGCGGCGAGCGCGCGGACCAGCCGCGGCAGCGGCCGTACCGCCCGCGACGCCAGCTCCAGGTAGCGGCCCACCTCGGTCAGATGGCCCAACTGGGCCAGGAACAGCGCCACTCCGGTGTAGCCGTCGGCGAGACCGGCCCCCATCGGGGTCACCGCCCAGTGTCTGCCGTTGACCAGCTCCAGACCGATCCAGTTGGCCCGGGAGCGGTCGTGGACCGCGCGCCCCACGATCTCGTCGGCGATGCCGCAGGCCGCCGCCAGCAGCCGTCTCGGCTCCGGCACCGAGGCGGGCGCGGGGGGCAGCCCCGGGGCGTCGGCGCGGTGCGTGACGCGGCGGGCCCGGCGGGTGGACAGCGCGGCGGAGATCAGCCATTCCTGGTGGTGGCGGTCCACCTCGCCCAGAGCGGAGATCTTCTCCTCGGTGACGACGAGTGCGGGTGCCGCCAGCAGATCCGGCAGCCGTACCCCACGGGACGACCAGGCGTCGGTGCCTCCGGGCCGGTGGAAGAACAACGGGATGTCACCGTCCCAGAGGTCCGCGATCTCGTGCTCGACCAGCCTCCGCCGCACCGGGTCGCCCGCGGACTCGGCGTACAGCAGGGAGAACAGCACGTCCCGGTCGACGGCGTCACCGAGCACGTCGGGGTGGGCCGACTCGTCCAGAAGCGTCGCGTACAGCCGGGTCGCCCGGCCCACGAGGCGCGCCGGCGCGGCGCCGAAGGCGGCCTGCGGACCTTCCGGCGCGAGAAGCTCCCCGCGGTGCGCGACCAGGGCGTCGTAACCCGCCCGGAAACCCGTCAGCAGAGCCGCCTCGTACGCCCCCGGGTCGACCGCCCGGCCGTCCAGCGACGGACGGTTGGGACTGCCGGCGTACGGAACCGGGCGGCGCACCAGGTGCATCGTGTCGGTGCCGGCGTCCGCCCAGTCGACGGCATCGGTGGGGGACAGGGCGGCCTGACCACCGCCGACCGCGGAGATGTCCAGCGCCCCGTGCTCGTCGATCAGCAACTGGGGAAGCAGACAGGTGCGGTGCACGGAGGCGGAGAGGGCCAGCGCGGCCGGGTCGGGGCCCGCCGTGGCGGCCATCGGCACCGAGGGGTGCAGCAGCGTCTCCACGTCGACCAGCACCGGCTGGTCCCCGCGGGCCACCAGGTTCTCGTAGTGCATGTCCGCGCCGTCCACCGCGTACAGCAGCGCCAGGAGCGCGCCCTGCCGCCGGTAGAACCGGTCGACCTCACCGACCGACCGGCAGGGCCGGTGGTCGACGAACTCCAGCCAGCCGTAGCCGTCGCGGCGCACGACCGTCACCGTACGCAGTCCGAGGCCGGGCAGCCGGTCGTCCAGCCAGGCCACGAGCCGGTCGAAACAGACGTGCTGGTCGAGCGGGCGGGGTTTGTACACCACCGTGCGGCCGTCGGCGAAGCGGAGCAGCGCCACGGCGCGGCCCTGCTGGTGGGTGTCCCCGTGCCCGAGGTCCACGCCGGTCAGCGCACCGGGGTCGAGGCCGCCGAGGAGTTCCTCCACGAGGGCGGCCCGATCGCCGGCCAGCCGTTCCAGCAGTTCGGCGGCGGCGGCGGTGGCGTGGACGCACTCGGTGCCCAGCAGCCGTGCCAGCACCGGATACCGGCCGAACAGGCCGGCCAGGGGGCCCTGGGTGCCGAGTTCCGCCGTGAAGCGGGCGAAGCGCCGCTCGGGCGTGGTCCCGTCCAGCCGTCCCTCGGCGCGGGCGCGGTTCAGTTCGAGAACGAGGGTGCGCGCCGCCGGGCCCACCAGCCGATGACCGAGCTGCTGCTCGAACCGCGCCCGTACGGAGTCCGGATCGACCCGGCCGACCAGGCCCGGCAGGGCCCGTAGCCGCTCGGCCAGCGCACGGCCGGCCGCCCGGGTCAGGGGGGCCAGCGCACCGGCGAACGCCCGCCGCCAGGCGTCGTGCCCCGGCGCCGCGTCCGGCTGGGGAGCCGCGGCCGGGTCCGGCGTGCGGCGCCCGGCGCCGTCCGCGGGGGCCGCGGCCGTCCACGCGTGCTGCCCGGCCGCGTCCGCCGGGGACCCCAGGCCCGGAGCCGGCCGCAGCGGTGCCGTGGCCACGGCACGCTCGACGAACTCCGCCCACACGGGCCGCCGCGCCCGGGCGGCCAGCCGTGCCGCCGGCTCCGCCGCCAGCGCGGCGACCGTCGGCACATCGGCGCCGAGCGCGGCCAGCCGCGCCCGGAACGCCTCGTCCTGGCCCAGTGCCGTCACCCGGTCCGCCAGCCGCGCCACTGCCGGGCCGGAGGGTGCGGCGGCCGGAGCGCCGGGTGCCGCGAGCCGCTCCCGCAGGTGGAGGGCGGGAGCCCACCAGCCCGGAGCCAGACCCGGAGTGGTCTCCTGTGTGGAGGTCGTGATGGTCACGTGGGCAACGGTGGCAGGCGCGCCCCGGCCCCACATGGGGGCAACGCCCCCATGTTTCGCTCCGCGTCCCCCGACCCACCCGCCGCACCCGGCGCGGCACCCGGTCCGCTTCCAGCTCACCGGCGTGTGCGCGCCGCGGGCCCGCGCCCCTCCGCCCCCCGGCAGCCCGCTCCGCACATCTGTACGCCCCCGGAACCGCCCCCGGGACATCCTCCGCGCCCGGGTGGCCAAATCTGGGGGCGGCCGACCCATGTGGTGCACACCGAACCGTTCCGACCATGGGAGACGTCAGGACCGACCAGCGGAGGGGACCATGACCACAGCCATCGTCACGGACCAGTTCGGCGGGCTGCTGCGCGCCCATCGCAGACGCAGCGGGATGACCCAGCAGCAGATGGCCGATCTGGCCACACTCAGCGTCCGGGCGATACGGGACCTGGAGAGCGGTCGCGCCCGCCGTCCCCGGGAGGAGACGGTCCGGCTGCTCGCCGACGTCCTGCGGCTCACCGGCACGTCCCGCGAAGCGTTCCACGACGTGGCGCGCAGCCACCTCCCGACCGAGGGCACCGGCGCCGCCGGACCGGTGGCCGGCCCGCCGCCCGTACTGCTGGGCACGACCGTCGGGCGGGAGCACGAGATGCGTTCCCTCATCGAGCTGCTGACGGTGGACCGGCAGAGACTGGTGAGCGTCGTCGGGCTGGGCGGAGTCGGCAAGACCCGCCTGGTACGGGAGACGGCGGGGGCCCTGCGTGACGGTCACGGCTGGGACGTGCTGTGGGTCCCGGCCGCCGGGCTCGCACCCGACCTGCGGGAACTGCGCCACCTCGAACCGTCCGTGACCGACGCCGGAGGCGATCACGGACATGACGTACTGCTGGTGCTCGACGGTCTCGGGCACAGAGCCGAGGGGCCCCTCGCCCACCACCTGCTCGAACGCGGCCCGGGCCTGCGCATCGTCCTCACCGCGCCCACTCCGTCCCGCCTGAGCGGTGAACAGGTCATGCCGGTCGCCCCGCTGCCCGTGCCCGGCCGCGCACTCGACCACGATGCCGCCGCACTCGCCGAGTTCTCCGCCGTCCGGCTGTTCCTCTCGCATCTGCGACGGCTGCGCCCCCACGCCCCACGTCCCGCCGCGACCGCCGCCGTCGCCGAACTGTGCCGCACGCTCGACGGCGTCCCCGGCGCGCTGGAGACCACGGCCGCCTGGGGGCTGGTGCACTCCCCGGAAGAGCTGCTGCGTTCCCTCGTCCGGGACCCCGAGCGCTTCTCGGCCCCTCCCGCCGCCTGGGGCCCCGCGACCGGAAGCGGCTCCGGCGCCGTCCTGCGCAGCCTCGCCGTACTGGAGCCGCCGCTGCGGGAGCGGCTGGCCGCGCTGTCCGCGCTGCCCGGAAGCTGGACGCTGGAGGAGGCGGCGCTGCTCGCCGGGGCCTCCCTGGCCGACACCGTGTACGGCCTGCTGGTCCACGGCCTGGTCCGGACCGCCGACGAGGACGGCCCGGACCGTTTCCGTGTCCTGAACCGGGTCCGGTCGGTCCTCGCGGGCCACTCGGCCCCCTTCTCCACCGGACACGGGCCTGCGCCGGGATACGACGCGGCATCCGCGGTCGTCCGCGCGGTGGCATGACGCCGCCCACGTCCCGCGGCCGATTCTGCCGGACACCTGCCGCCCGTACTTCCGCCCGCGCACCGAAGCGCCCCCTAGGTTGAACGCACGCCCCGACCGGACGACCCCGCCGCTTCGCCCGCCGGTCCCGTACGCGAGAACTCGCGGAGACCGCGAGAAACGGGTCCAGGGAGCAGCGCGGGAAGCCACGCCGTGAGAACGCCGTGGCAACGCCGTGAGAAGCGCAGTGGAAAGCGTGTGAGAAGCGCCTGACAAGCGCTGTGGAGAACGCCGTGGAAACGGCGCCGGGCGCCGGGCGCGGGACACCGTCTCCCGGCACACAACGCCGGAAGGCACGGGGAATCGCGGGGGAGAAGACGTCATCCGTCATGTCGAGCGAAGGCAGGCTATGGAAGTGGGCACCCCGGTCACCCAGGTCACCCCGGTCACCCCGGTACAGACCCCGAGTACGACGTTACGGCCGGACTCCGGACTCAGGGTGGTCGTCTCCAGCGTCGCGTCGGACGCGCACACCTGGAACCTCGTGTTCCTGCACCTGTTGCTGGAGGAGCTGGGGCACCGGGTCGCGAACCTCGGGGCGTGCGTGCCCGATGGGCTCCTGGTCGAGCACTGCCGGCTGCACCGCCCCGACCTGGTGGTGATCAGCAGCGTCAACGGCCATGGCGCCAACGACGGACGGCGGGTCGTCCGTCGACTGCGCGGCCATCCCGAGACCGCCGCCATCCCCGTCGTGATCGGCGGCAAGCTCGGAATCGGCGGCGCCGGGAGCACCGAACACGCCGGCCTCCTCGCGGCCGGTTTCGACGCGGTCTTCGAGGAGGGCACGGGCCTGGCGTCGTTCGGGTCCTTCCTGGGATCCATCCCGGCGGGCGTGACGACATGACCCTCGCCGAGCCCCCGGCCGCCACGGGCCGGCCGTCTCCCATGGGATCGTTCGGAGCCTTCGTCTCCGCCGCGCGGCGTGCCGGCCGCCTGGTCGTCCAGCCCCGTATGGGCATGAGCGACCCGCGTGCCATGCGGGCCGGCCTCGCCGCCACCAGGGCCGCCGACGCCACCACCGTCGGCACCGTCACCCTGGACAGCTACACCCGCGTCGGAGACCAGGCCGCCGCCCGCCGCGCCCTCGCCGAAGGCGTCCCGCTCAACGGCTACCCCCTCGTCACCCTCGACACCGCCGTCACCCGCTCGGTCCTCGACGGCATCCAGGACCACGCCTTCCCCGTGCAGGTGCGCCACGGCTCCGCCGCCCCGCAGGACATCGTCGCCGCACTGGTCCTCGCCGGGCTCGACGCCACCGAGGGCGGCCCCGTCTCCTACTGCCTGCCCTACGGCCGTACCCCGTTGACCGCCTCGGTCGAGAACTGGGCACGCGGCTGCGACCTGCTCGTCGGCACCCGCGCCCACGGAGCGGAACCCCATCTGGAGACCTTCGGCGGCTGCATGATGGGCCAGTTGTGCCCGCCGAGCCTGCTCGTGGCGCTCAGCGTCCTGGAAGCCCTGTTCTTCGCCCAGCACGGACTGCGCAGCGTCTCCCTCAGCTACGCCCAGCAGACCGACCCCGGTCAGGACGAGGAGGCCGTGCACGCCCTGCGGCGACTCGCGGAGGCGCTTCTGCCCGACCTCGACTGGCACATCGTCCTCTACACGTACATGGGTGTGTTCCCGCGCACCCCCGACGGCGCCCGGCTCCTCCTCGAGGAGTCGGCCCGGCTCGCGGTGCGGACCGGCGCGGCCCGCCTCATCGTGAAGACCGCCGCCGAGGCCCACCGCATCCCGAGCGTGCAGGAGAACGTGACCGCCCTGGAAGCCGCGGCGCGCGCCGCCGAGACCGAGAGGGCCCGCGCGCTGCCGGCGACCACGGGGCCGGCAGCCGCCCCCGCCGCCGACCCGACAGCCGCCCCCGTCGCCGGGCCGATGCCGGCGCCGGCCCCAGGACATGCCGCCGGGCCGGTCCCCGACACCGGTATCCACGCCGAGGCGTCCGCTCTCGTCCAGGCGGTCCTGGAGATCTCGCCCGATCTCGGCCGGGCCCTGCCGCGAGCCTTCGAGCGCGGCTACCTCGACGTCCCCTACTGCCTCCACCCCGACAACGCCCAGCGGACCCGCAGTTACCTCGACACCGACGGACGGCTGCGCTGGTCCGCCATCGGCGCCATGCCGCTCGGCGGCATCGCCGAACTCGCCCACGCCCCACGCCTGACCTCCAGCGGTCTTCTCACGGCCCTCGGCCACGTGGAACGGCGCTTCGACGCCGCAGCGCTCGACCTCCCGCCCGCCCACCGGCCCCTCGGCGACGGGCACCGCCCGCCGGCCCGCGCGGCCCTCCCCGAAGAAGGACGGTAGACACCCATGCCGCACATCACGGACCCGACGGCCGGTCCCGCCGACACGGACCGCCTGCCGCAGGCCCCCGCACGGCACCTGACCGACCCGACGACCCGCGCCGTCATACGGCTCCAGAACGGCATGCTCACGGCTGCCCGTTCCTTCCTGCGCGCGCACGGGTTCACCGAGATGCTGCCGCCGATGATCGGACCCGTCACCGACCCCGGCGGGCGCGGCTCCAAGCAGGTCGACGTCGACTACTACGGCCACCGCTACAAGCTCATGACGAGCGCCATCCTGTACAAACAGGCCTCCCTGCTCGCCTTCGACAAGATCTTCTGCATCGCGCCCTGCGTCCGCCTGGAACCCCTGGAGACCGCGAACACCAGTCGTCACCTCGCCGAGTTCCACCAGATCGACGTGGAGGTCGCGGGCGCCTCCCGCGAACAGATCACCCGGCTCGGGGAGGACCTCGTACGGCACATCGTGCGCGAGGTCACCGAGCACCACTCCGAGGAGTTCGAGCGACTCGGCCGCGACACCGGCGCCTTCACCGAACTCCTGGGAGAACCCTTCGGCCACCGCACCCACGCCGAGGCCGTCGCCGAACTGCGCGGCATGGGCCACGACCAGAGCGCCGACGCCGAGATCGACTGGGAGGGAGAGGCCCTGCTGTCCGCCAAGTCCGGCGGCCCCTTCTTCGTCACCGACTACCCCAAGGGCTCCCGCGGCTTCTACGACCGCGAGAGCCGCGTCGAGCCGGGCACCCTGCGCAACTTCGACATCATCGCGCCCGAGGGCTACGGCGAACTGTGCAGCGGCAGCGAGCGGGAGTTCGAGTACGCCCGGATCGTCGCCCGGATGCGGGAGACCGGCGAGAACCCCGCCAAGTACGGCTGGTATCTCCAGATGGTCCGCGACGGCATACCGGACAGCGCCGGTTTCGGCATCGGTCTGGAGCGCTTCACCCGCTACCTCGCGGGACTCGACGCCGTATGGCAGGCCAGCGCCTACCCGAAGGTCCCGGGAGTGGTCGCCCCGTGATCCCGCGACCCACCGGGGAGACCTCTGACGGCTCCGCCCTCCGGCCCGACGGCTCCGCTCTCCCGCC
Source organism: Streptomyces sp. SP18CS02 (assembly GCF_036322365.1). NCBI lineage: Bacteria > Bacillati > Actinomycetota > Actinomycetes > Kitasatosporales > Streptomycetaceae > Streptomyces > Streptomyces sp. SP18CS02. The sequence goes on along the minus strand of NZ_JAQYXC010000272.1, from coordinate 5,060 downwards.
CGACGGCTCCGCCCTCCGGGCCGACGGCTTCCCCGCCGAAGCCGTACGCGACCGGGCCCGCCGCGGCACCGCCGCCCTCTTCCCGCCCGGGGGAACGTACGGACGGACCCTCTTCGGCGCCACGCCGAGTCACGCGACCGCCGCCCCGGGCACCGACCTCCTGGACGAGCTCCGCCTGGTGCCGCCCGTCTTCATGCCGCAGCGCCTGGAGAAGCTCATCGACCTCGCACGCGAGCCGATGCACCACGACGTGGACCTCGCCACCGTGGTCGGTGCCCTCCACTCCCCAGTACCCGCCTACCTCTCCGCGTTCGGCTCCACCCAGGTGGCCAGCGCCGACCTCGGCACGGCCGCCAGCCGACAGGCCGGACGGCTCGGCATCCCCATGGTGATCGGCGAGAACGTCGTCCCCGTCAACGGCTACGGGCGGCTCGCGACCCCGCCGTCCCGGCACACCGAGCGGTCCCTGCTCGGCCGCATCCGCGCCTACCTCGACGAGGTCCCCGACGGCACCGGCGGCGTCGCCGTGCAGCAGAGCACCGAGGACGCCGACGCCGAGGTGTGGAACCTTGTCTACAGCGACCCCTCGGCCCGGCCGCTGCTGGAGTCGGGGCGGCTCGCCTTCGAACTGAAGGTGGGACAGGGAGCCAAGCCGGGGCTCGGAGGCATGACCGTCCTGGACCGCGCAGCCGCCGCACGCGTCGCCGACCAGTACACCGTCGACGACGTCCTCGGCGGCGACGGGCGGGTCCTGCGCTGCGGCAGCCCCGGCACGTTCACCGAGGAGATCCTGCGCCAGCAGATCCGGCTGATGCGCAACAACTTCCCCCGTGCCCGGGTGTGGGTCAAGCTCCACCCCGGGCGGGACGTCCGGGAGGCCGCCGCCGTCGCCTGGTCGGCCGGCGCCGACGCGGTCACCGTCGACGGCGCGGAGGGCGGCACCGGCTGGGCCCCGCTGGGCTTCCTCGACGGGGTCGGGCTGCCGCTGGGCGAATGCCTGCGCCGCATCGGCCGCCCCGCCGCCGGACTGCTGGTGTCCGGCCGGATGTGGGAGGGCGCCCGCGCGGCCAAGGCACTCGCCCTCGGGGCCACCGCCGTCGGACTCGGACGGGCGGCACTCCTCGCGGTCGAAGAGGACCCCGAGCGGGGCCTGGTCCGTCTCGTGGAGGCCCTGTCCCTGGAACTGCGCCTGCTGATCAGCGCGCTGGGCAAGTACCGGGCGGACGCGCTCGCGTACGAGGACGTGTGGGCGGCCGGGACGGGGCTCCCGCACCCGGACCCTTCGCTCCACACGCCGCTGGGCCACAGGCCATGAGCGGGGCCACGGCCACCGGGCCCGGCCCCGCCGCCACCCGGACGAAGGACGCGGGCCTCACGGGCGGCGGCTACCTCGGCTTCGCCGTCGCCATGGGTCTGTCCGCGCTCGGCGACGCCGCCTGGTACGTCACCCTCGCCTGGTCGGTCACCGCCGAGACCGGCCCGGCACGGGCGGGCGCGGTCCTCGCGCTCGCCTCCCTGCCGAGGATGATCACGCTGCTCGGCGCGGGCGCCGTCGTCGACAGCATCGGCCCGCGCCGGGTCATGGCCGGCGCCGACCTGGCCCGCTGCGCCGTCATGGTGCTCGCGGCCGCCGGAGCCCTCGCCCTGGGCCCAGGAGTGCCGCTGCTCGTGGCGGCGGCCGCCGGGCTCTCGCTCTTCGGGGCGTTCTTCATCCCGGCCTCCGGATCGATGCGCGCCGGGCTCCTGCCCCACCACCACCTGGTCCGCGGCAACGCGCTCTACCTGGGCGCCCTCCGCGGCGGCCAGGCGGCGGGCGGCCCGCTCGGCGGGGTACTGATGGCCCTCGGCGGCATCCCGCTGGTCGCGGCCGTCAACGCCGTGACGTACGCGGTGTCGGTGGTGGCCGTACTCCGCGTACGGGTACGGGGCACACCGCCACCGGAGACGAACGGAGCGAAGGCCCTGCCGGAACCGGGCGGGCCCTCCACCGCGCCGGGCGCCGTGGGCGGTTCCGCCGCCGCCCCCGGAGCGGCGGCGGAGAACGGCGGGCCCGCTGCCGTACGGGGGACGGCGGCGGGCGGGCACACCGCTGTACCGGGTACCGCCCCGGCGGGCCCCGGTCCCACATTGCCGGGGAGGCCGCCCACGGCCGGGGCGGGGGCCACGGAACAGGCCCCGGCGGGCCCGGCCGACGGCGTGGACGCCGCCACGCGCGGCGGAGGGGCCGGCGCGGCGGGCCGCGGCACCGCCCGCCGCACCGGGCCGCGCGCGTCCTTGAGGGCGCGCATCGGCGAAGGGCTGCGGGCCGTGGCCGCCGAACCACGGCTGCGAACCGTGATCATCGTGATCGGACTGACCGAGTTCGCGGGTGCGGGACCGATCAACATCGGAGTGGTGCTGATCGCGGGCCGGAACGGTTCGGCCGCCGCCGGCGCCGGACTGCTGCTGACCGCCTTCACCGCCGGCGCCGCCGCCGGGTTCGTGCTGTCCCTGGTGTGGCCGGCCCGCCACCGCGCGGGACGCGTCCTGGTCCTGGGCACCGCCGGGCAGACCGCGTGCCTGGCGGCACTGGCCTGGACACCCTCCATGGCCGCCGCCCTGGCCCCCTACGCCGGCCTGGGACTCCTGTCGGCACTGGTCGGCACCGTGCTGGTGTCGTGCGTCCAGCGCTGGACACCCGAAACCGTGCGCGGCCGGGTGGCGTCGATCCAGGCGCTCCTCATCTTCGGCGCCGCCCCCATGGGCAACCTGGTCCTCGGTGTGCTCGTCGAGTGGACCGGGATGACCTGGGCGCTGCTGCTGCACGCGCTGGTCGCGCTGACCGCCGTCGTCACGGTGACGTTCACGCCCCTCCTGCGGGAGGCCCGCCTTGACTGACCGCCTCCCCGCCCCCGCTGTCGTCGAAGATCCGGCCCCGGGGCTCCCGGGCATCCAGGACCGTCCCGTCACCGAGCTGGCGCGGCTGCTGCGTTCCCGCCAGCTCACCAGCACCGACCTGGTCACTGCCTGCCTGGAACGCGTCACCGCCGTGGATCCCGTGGTCCGTGCCGTCCTCGCGGTCGACGGCACCGCCCGGACACAGGCCGGCGCAGCCGACCACCGGCACGCCAGGGGCCGTCCCCTGAGCCCACTGGACGGCATCCCGGTCCTCGTCAAGGACAACATCGACACGCAGGGGCTCGCCGGCACCGCCGGCTCCCGGCAGCTCGCCGGGACCCCGCCCGACCGGGACGCGGAGGTCGTCGTCCGGCTGCGTGCGGCCGGGGCCGTGATCCTCGGCAAGACGAACCTCACGGAATGGGGCAACTTCCGGTCCACACGGGGTATCGAGGGCTGGTCCGCCGTCGGCGGCCAGACCCGCAACCCGTACGACCCCAAGCGCAGCCCGTGGGGCTCCTCCGCCGGATCGGCCGCCGCCGTCGCGGCCGGGATGGCCCCACTCGCGATCGGCACCGAGACCGACGGCTCGCTCGTCTGCCCCGCCGGCGTCTGCGGAGTGGCCGCGATCAAACCCGCTCCCGGCACCCTGCCGTCGGCCGGGGTCGTGCCGATCTCCGTGGTGCAGGACACCATCGGGCCGCTGGCGTCGCGGCTCGAAGACGCGGCGCTCTGCCTCGCGGTCCTGACCGGCCGTCCGCTTCCCCTCGACCCGGCCCCGCCGGAGACCGTCCGGGTGGGTCTGTGGCACGTCCGGGGAATGTCGCCCGACGCCCAGGACGTGGCCGAACGTGCCGCCGACCGGCTCCGCGACGCGGGCGCGGTCGTCGTGCCCGTCGAGCTCACCCTGCCCAGGGACATGCTCGTCGACGGACTCGACGCGCTCTGCGCGGAGTTCCGGCCCTCCCTCGAACGGTATCTGAGCAGCCGGCGCGACGCCCCCGCCACCCTCGACGAGATCATCATGGCGAATCGGCGGGACGCCCTGGAACCGGGCTTCTTCGGCCAGGAACTCTTCGAGCGGTGCGCCGCGCTGACCGATGAGGACCGGGCGCTCGCCATCCACCGGCGGCGACGCTCCCGGCGGCGGGCCCGCGAGCTGCTCGCCACGGCCCTGGCCGACCACGGTGTGGACGTCCTGATGGCCGCGACCAGCGGCCCGGCCTGGCGCATCGGTGACGGGCCCGATCCGTTCACCCGGACCAGTTCCACCCTCCCCGCCCTGGCCGGCCACCCCAACGTCGCCGTACCGGCCGGGTTCGTCGGCGAACTGCCGGTCGGCGTATCGCTGTTCGGCCCGCCCGGCCTGGAGGCGCTGCTGCCTTACGCGCTGCTGGCCGAACGCTGCTGCGCAGAACGCCGCACACCCGCCGTTCTGCGGAACGCGCCTCTCCTTCGAAACCCCCGATAGCGGCGCCGGCGGACCGTATCGCGCGGAATGGCGAGAGGTCCGCATTCCACTGCCGCCGCACAACTGCCGCCGAGCTGCCCCGGTTGCTGCCCTTCCGGAATTCACCGCGGCGATAACTTTTCGACGTCTCCGAAGAATCACATCATGAACAGGAGAATTCCGATGACCACCAATCCCTTCGAGAACGTGGACGCCGCGTACCTGGTGCTGGTCAACCACGAGAACCAGCACTCGCTGTGGCCGGCCGACATCGAGGTCCCGGAAGGCTGGAACGTCGTCCACGGCGCCGCCTCCCGGCAGAGCTGCCTGGAGTACGTCGACACCCATTGGACCGACATGCGCCCGGCGAGCCTGATCGCCGAGACCGCCGCGGGCTGACCCGTCGGCCCGGCCACCCCACACCACGCCCGATCGTCACACCACGCCGGATCGTCATACACGCCGGTGTCACACCACGCGGGCCCGTCACACAACGCCGGCGTCACACCACGCCGGACCACCCGACACGCCCTCGACCGACCGCCGAGTGATGGAGATGATGAAGGTGTCCATGGACTGCGTCCACCAGATCTTCGAGGAGCAGGCGGCGCGGACTCCCCATGCCACCGCTGTGGTTTTCGAGGGGCGGGGCATCTCGTACGGGGAGTTGAACGCTTCGGCGAATCGGCTTGCGCGTCATCTGGTGGGTTGTGGGGTGCGGCGGGGCGAGACG